>JAFTXE010000108.1 GCA_017461745.1 Clostridia bacterium
GCTCTAAATCCTTATTAACAGCATACACAGCCATTTTACACTGTATAGCTCCGCCCTTGGGATAAGTACCCGTATGGAAATAGTTATGTAGAGTGTACTCCGTATCTGCGTCAAGAAATGCTTCGGTATGGTTTGTATCAAGCCCTTGCGTCATTTTGCCGTTGAGATAAAGCAGACCTTGGGGATTTGTTGCGTCCCACATACCTTCACGACCCGTGACTGTACGTAGAACGAGATATTCATTCTCTGCTACGGCAGGCGTGCGAAAATTCGCTCTTATCCAAAAATGAGCGTCATACGCCTTAAAAGGAATATCCGCGTCGTAAGCTCTCCAGCCGTCCACGGGTGGCTCGTTCCCCGTCTTGTAGCCGCTGTCGCATATCTCAACGCCCGATATATCTCCGAGCTTGCGGTATATAAGCTCAGATGAGGTATTTAAAAATGATAATACGCATTTGTTTAAGTTCATAGTTTCTCCTTTTACTTGGGAATATTATCTGCCCAAAAGGCAGCCATTCTTACCCATTCAGCCATTGCCGCGTTGTTCCATTTTTCCTTTCCGCATTCGGTTATCTCGTTGGCAAGTGCCACGCCGTGAGGAGCGTCGGGATAAATATGCAACTCATATTGAATTCCCGCGTTTGTATAGGCATCTGCAATGCTCAATGAATTTCTAACGCTTACGACTTTATCGGTAGTTGTGTGAAAAATAAATGCGGGAGTGCTATCCTTATTAACATATCTATCCAATGATACGGTTTCCAACTGTTCTTGCGTCGGCTCGTCCTTACAAAGCAGATTTTTAAAAGATACGGCATGGTACTTTGCTGATATAACGGGATATATAAGCATAATACCCGTGGGCTTATTGTATCCGTATGGCATAGATAAATTATCATATATTTCAGGCAAATTCCAAAGTATACCCGCAGATGCTGCTAAGTGTCCACCTGCTGAAAATCCCACCGCAAAGACCTTGTCTGCAAATATTCCATATTCTTCGCAATTATCTTTTATGTGTTTTATTGCTTTGGCTACCTGCATAAGCTGCTTGGGAAATGGATGCGCCCCGTCTACGGAATAATGTAACACAAAAGCGTTATATCCCAAAGGTATAAAAGCGTGAGCAATAGGCTCTCCTTCCCTATCGGCGCATATCTGTGAATATCCTCCTCCGGGAAGGATTAATATTGCTTTTCTTGTGAAGCCTTGTATTTTGTCCGCTACATAAGCCTCCAAATATACGGAATCGTCCTCGTTATCAAGCTTTATTTTTTCTACTCTCATCTTACAACTCCACACATATCGCATCATTTGCAGGTACTTGTACGGTCTTGTTGCCTAACGTACACGTTTTATACTCGTCAAACGGGTTTACAAGTATTTGTACCCGCTTTCCTCCCGCTTCCCAAGCAGATGTAAGTATCTCCGGAAGATTATGTCCAAAAGGAGCTACAGCGCAGCAAACGTTCTCGCCTTTTATCATTTTTCCGTTGTAGAGATACGGCTTTGCTACATTTCGATAAAATCTCGTCAAGTTTTTAATAAGCTTTAGCACTTGCAATTTGTCGGGACAGCAATCAAATACCTTAGTACCCCAATTTGGCATAATACGTCCGTCAGGAGTAAGCACAATGGTCATACAGTCTCCCACCGAGAAGGAATACGCAATTCGGTATCTCAGCGTATCAATTTCCTTAGGCAATGGGCATGATACCTGATTGCCCATAAAGTTACGCAGATATTCGTGATAAATATATGCATACAGCGGTACCGGACGTCCAATATGATATCCAAGCTCAAAGCGATTATCACTAAAAAGAAGATTACCCATAAAAGGCTCTGCGGCTGCGGACTCACAGCCAAGCAACATCTTGCCCGCCATATCGTTCCACTCAAGAAGCATTTTCTGCATATTCTTCGTCATCCACGCTCCAGGAGCAGGGGGATGTCCGTGCTCCGAGCTATAACAGAAATACTGACCACCTCCGTGATTCTGATCAAGTATCTGTGCGTAATCCACTCCACTCTTAAGAAGCGGCTCGTAAGCCTTTGCAAGTATCTCTCTTCCATGCTCCGATGCGGGACATATATCGTATCCCGAACGCTGCCCTGTACAAATTCTGCTTATACTTACCTTGCCGTCGGGACCCGCGCACATAGCGTCCTCAAGATGCTCCCGCTCATAGTTCTCGGTGCAGTCGTAGTCATCAACGAGATTGGATTTGAGTGTGTAGCCAAAACCCGAGCAATATACGCCGAGCAGGTGTCCGCGATTATGAAGCTGCTCCAAAAAGCTATTGAAATTTTCCGTTCCACCATATGGGGGCCATACGTAAGGCGGAGCCCAAGGAGCGGTTCCCTCCCAGTGCATAAGTATTACCATAATACGAGAATTCGTTGCTTTTTCTATCTCATCTACCAAGGGCAATGCGTTGGTGTAAGGGAACAGCGCATTAGGGTCCATTTTGTCCTTATCGTGAATACCTCTTACGGGATAAGAAACGATAAGGGGGCTGTCCTCATACCACTCTGGCAGTGCGGAATTCTCGGATATCTTTGCAAGACGTGGTGGCAGATTTTCACTGAACCACTCACGGTATATTTCCGCTGCATCCTCCCACGTTCCCTTTATGGTTGTAATAACGAGAGGAAAATCCGCTTGATAATCCTCACCGAATTCCACACCGCAGAAGTATTTGAAAATGAGCTTTACGCCCTTTCCACACTCGCAGAAATCTATCTGCTTTACTCCGCGCTTTGCGTCGTGCGCGCCAAGATATAACGCTCGCTTTTGTCCCTCACCGTCAGAGAAAAGATACGCAAGCATCTGCGAGCAGATCATATTGGGAAATATTCCGTAGGAGCCGATGGACGGGTATTCGGGCGCTTCGTATTTGAGTCCCTTGGAGGCGGCGCGCATAGCGAGCGTATCTATGAGCGCTCCCTCGTTATAGGGAAAAAGTATCTCGCCGTCGCACTCTCCTCCGTCACCCTTGAGAGGTTGAACCACAACGGGAAACAGCTCTATCCACTCTATCATTCCGTCCGTGCCGTTATTTACAGAAACTCCGCAATTAAGCTGTTCATTGACGGTATTTAAGGTCACGCAAACACTGATATCCTTTGCGGCATCGGGAAATCCCGAAAAGGTCAGCGTCAAAGTATCCGTCTCCTTATCTTCTACAGTACAGTTTTTTGCCTGAACGGAAGAGTATTCGGCATACGAAAAGTTCTTATGTCTTACTCTGAAATTAAACAAATGCGACTTCTCCGCAAGAAGCTCTGTTCCGCCAGAGACGACAGACGTAACATATCCGTTTTCTAAATCTATATAAAAGTTATCATTCTTTAATTTTATCATTTTTCTGTTTGTCCCCTTGTAATTATTTAAGCATTCTCAAAAATGTAAATGAGATATCTTCCCGTCTTTTCCGCAAGGCGCAACGCATCTGCAATAAGCGGTGCGGGAATGTGCATGAAATAGTTGAGAATTTCAAATGTCAGCTCTCCTCCATAGCCCGTTTTCTTCAGCGCTGACATAATGCTCTCCCAATCAAAATCCAAGAGATACGGCAGCGTATGTCTATCTCCCTTATAGTCTCCGTCGTGAACGTGCAATACCTTCAGCATATCCGTATCAAGATCTTCGATAAAATTCTCAGGCTTCTGCCCTGTTAGCGACGCGTGTCCCGTATCCACACAGGCGCAGAAGCAGGATGAATCAAGCTCCTTTATAAAATCCGAAAGCTCGTCAGGCGAGCCGAGTCTGCCAACAAATCCGCCGTTTCCGTCACACTCAAAAAGGTTTTCCACGGCAACCCTTATTCCGAACTTCTCGCAATACGGAATAAGACTTCTGTAATAATTTATATTGTATTCTCTGTCAAAGAGAATTTTGTTTTCCTCCTTATGTCCCACAGAATGAACTACTATGAATTCAGCACCGAGAATGAACGCAGATTCAAGGGAACGAACTATTGCTCGATAATGTATATCCTCAAGCGTGAATTTATCTCCATAGGTGAAAATGAATGGAGCATGTGCCTGATTACATTCGAGCCCCAAAGAATCAAGATGCTCCCTCAATTTCACCGCATAATCGCGATAGCCATCGTTCAGAAGCGGCGAATTCAAGCCTACGGTATAATATGTCATATCTACACAATCAAAGCCTGCCTCTTTTATCATCGTCGCGCTCTCAAAAACACCAAATCTCGCTAAAAGTATTCCGTTATCAATAGATAATTTCATTTATCACACCTCAAATTCATTGTTTTGTTCTTCACCAATTCCAGTTTCAAACAACTATTCTGTTTTAGCGAATCAATCAAAATTCCATTTTCTTTTATATCTGCTCCACTCATAACGATTTCCGAACAGGTATATTCGGACAATTCATCAACAAAAGGATAAATGACGATTTCATTGGCATATACCGTTTTGACAAATAACTGTATAATACACTTATCAAAATTTATGTCAGCATATTCAATCACAGTAATCGAATCAAGATCCACAATAATGCGTGCTATTGCATTTTTGTAAAAATCTCTTTCCCTTTTATATTGCTCAATTACTTCCTTCCAACGATTTTTATACTCCTCGGAAAAAGCGGCAATATCGCAGGAAAATCCTATCGGACCGCCTTTAACAAATTCCTCCGAAAAAGAATCTCTCACTCCAATTAAAAAGCTCCATGACGCATTGTTGCAATGGATCATCTTCCCTTTAGGGCTACCGTTATAAACGGGAATATTCTCGCAATATTTTTGAACGTTCCAACGTTCTATAAGTCCCGTTGGCAAACGCTTCAAGGTATCTTTAACGATGCGTATCCCTTCGTAAGGACCCTGATTATCAGAAAACCAAAAGCTATCGAATAGCATTCCCTGTCCAAGCTCCATACGGTATCCGCCACTGGCGCAATTAGTTATATACAGCTCAGGATATTTTTCGCGCAAGCGTAAAATAAAATTCTTTTGTCCCTGCATATATCTATAAAAAACATCTCCCGAAGGATCAACGGGGATAGTCGCGTTAAAATCAAATTTTACCCAACCTATACTGTATTTATCAATCTGTTTTGATATAACGTTCAGCATATATTCAACGGCATCGGAATTAGCAAAATCGAATAATTCTCCGTTTATATAATAGTCAGGATGCTCAGCCACCGCGCGGCTGTTAGCAGAGGCACGTTCAGGCTCAAACCAAAGTCCAAATATCATTCCTTTGCAGCGCACTCGATCTGAAATTTCAATAAGCCTGCCGCAAGGACCACTTGTTTGGTTCTCTTCCCAATCTCCTACGCAAGAAGACCAATTATCGCCATTGCCAAACCAGCCTGCATCTATCATAAACGCCTCAAAGCCCATATCAGCAGCGCAATCTACCTGTTTTAAGAGTTCGTCTATGTTAAGTCTATCAAAACAATACAGCCACGAATTATAGATAATAGGCAAGCACCTACGGGGATATAACCTATTATAAACCTCGTGTAATTTATACGCATCAAAATCAATACTACTTTCCGCAGAAAAGAATATAACAGTTGGAAGAAATATCCGTTCTCCTGCCTTCACTTTCATACGAAGTCCACTTTCATAAAATCCCGTCTCAACCACAACTAACTCTTTTTCATCTTGCGGTATTTTTTTAGCGCTCATACTCCATTGAGCATTCGGGAGCAGATGAAACACAGTATTTTTTTGCGTATATCTATCGTGTAATGCCATCATTGGTGTGGCACCGTCACACGTACGAATTCCCGTAGCTTCTGCCGTTACCCTCGTAACAAGCCTTGTCCACGCTCCATTGCTTTCATGCTGCCAACCGTTATACTGCGTGTATACGTCGTATTCATTTCCAGGCATATAAAAGCGGCTGATAAGTTTATTTATCTCAATGAGTTCGTCGGAAAGATTTTCAAAAAAATCCCTGCGAATAACAACGCCGTTTTTTTCAACGGTAAACTCCGACTCCAGCTTCACGGTCTCGGACACGTATTGAAAAATTGTTTTTTCGCCGTCCTCGAAACGTGCATAGTCTACGTCTCCTTCGATAACGCCAAAACTTCCAGATGCAAAAAACAATCCCGAGACGCCAGGAATTTTTCTTTTATCAATATAAGAATCAATTCTCATAATTAAGCCTCTCTTTTAATCTATAATATCAAACGCGAACGGATTTGTTTTATTTCTTAAGGTTCGCGTGCTTCCGTTCTTTTTTACCTTTTCCGAAATACAATAGTATTCATATTCGGGGCACTCACGCGACATTGCTGATGCCTGACCGCCAAGCACCAATGTATTTGACGTTCCGTCCGTATAAAACAGAGGAAAGGAAGCATTGGGATTACCAATTCCCGCAGAGCTGAGGTATATTCCTGTTTGACCGCCGTTTACAGTTTTCACAGCCGTTCCAGGCCCCTCCACCTTCAAGCCGAACGCTATGAGGGTCGAGGCATCGTTCAGCACCTCAACGTCCGCCCTCTCGGGATTGAGGTTATACGCCCAAACGGATTGACCGTGAAATTCGTATGGAATCATTCCACAGTATTCGGGAGGCGTACCTCGGTTTAAAATCGTATTCATCGAATACGATCCCGTAGTACAGGCACAGTTATCAAGATACACTTTGCCCCCTGCCATGGTATTAAAGTACGTCGCCGCTGTTTGCGTGTGGATATCCTTCAGAACTAACGTGCGCTTTGAGGCGTGTTTAATAAGTCTGAAATGCCCGTAAAATTGCTCAAAGGCATACAGATGCTCAAAATGAAGCGGACGTTCGCTTTCTCCGTCAACGACGAAAACAGAATCGCTTTTGCCCGTTTTCAGATTCTCACCCGCAAAAAGATCGCAAAACATAAAATCCACTAAGCGAGCTGTGTCGGGAATGTATATCCTGCCGTCGACAAGATAATGTCCGCTGCCGAACAAGATTACCTCTTTCCCCGAATTAAACGCCGCCTGAATGGCAGAGGTGCAATCGGTCTTACCGTCGCCTATAGCACCGTAATCGTCTACAAAAGCCGTGTTTTCTTGGATAACGTCAAAATCGACACTCGGAATTTTTTCGTACGAAAGAGAGACGTCGCAAAGCTCGGCGCTGTCTTTATACATTTTATTCTCAGCCAATGAATATAATTGATTCTCTTTTACTCCTTCACTCGTCAATTGCGGTCTTACAAAATGGAACTCAGTGTTGTAAAGCGGCTCATCCTGCGCCTTACAATTCCAGAATACCGCGCTTGCGTTTCTGTTACCCACGCAATTATTCTTTACGTTGCCGAAGCGAATATCATCAAAGATGCACATTGAGGTCTGAGACGCGGTTATTCCCGTATCAAAGCCATCTATTTGTACGTTGCGGAAAACACCCTCCGTGCCGACAACCAGCTGTAGCGCGCAAGAGGAATCCTTTCCGTAAAATACAACGTTTTCAACTCTTCCGGAGTTGTTGGCGACAAAACGAAGTCCCACTGCGCCCTCGTTTCCGCTTCCGCAATCTATACTGAGGTCATTAAAGGTATTCAATTGAGACACGTTACTGCATTCACGTTCCATTGCTTCTGCGGCGTTGGTGTAGCTTACGACTGCTTTTTCGCAACCCTTGCCGAAGCCCTTAGAATTATCAGCAAGCTTTATTACGGTATTTTCGCAGCTTTCGCCCATAAGATGTATTCCGCGCGTTAATTCATAAAACGGTTTTGAGTTCATTATATTCTGCAAATCGGTAAGAGTATATGTCACCGTATCGCTTACGAGATACGTTCCCGCAGGAAAATATATAATTCTGCGAGGAGGGACGAATTCAGGATAAATTACCCTGACAGAATTATTGCGAATACGGTTTTCAAAGCCGATAAAAACATTTTCGCCAAGCTCCCAGAGCTTTTTCTCGGTTTCTCTTATTCCCTCTATTTCTCTTTTTAGTACGTCGTCAAATACTCTGCGGAGCGCTGCCGTACAATCGGACATACCGCTATTATCTGCGCAATAGGGTGGTTTAGTTACGTCTATTATCGTGTCAGTTTTAAACGGATATTTCATTTGTGACCTCTTTTTTATATAAAAATCAAATTAACCCCGTAGGTAAACGGCGACAGCAGGGGGATACTACGCCGTTTCCTACGGGGCGATACTCTTACGTAGAAGGATTGGAACCCTTCTACGTAAGAGGTCCCTCGAGTTTTATTGTATTACTTATGCAGCTGCGCCGTAGCTACCCTTGGTGTACTTATAGGTAGTATCGTCAACCTTGGTAAAGCAGCTTGCGATATCAGCATCGCTTACCTTGTCGTCAGCTGCGCCTATCTGACCTATACAGTAAACCTCAAAGTTATCTACGTATCCTGTAACTCTATCAGTTGAATAGAGTCCTATAGCAGAGCCTGCTGCTGCGAGGAACTGAGCCCAAGTAAGCTTACTTGCGCTGAATTCAGATACGAGAATATCGTTTGCGTAAACGGTTACGCCATTTTCGTAATCATACTCGATTTTGAGATGAACGGTTTTGCCTGCAAAGGAATCCTGGAAGTAGTACTTAGGTACAACAGTACCGTCTTCAGCGGTAAAATCAGCCGCATTATTCATAGCAGTTCTATTAAAGCCCTTTACGTCCTTGTACTGAGTATCGTTGGGGAACAGCTTTGCGAACAAGGAAGCAAATCCACTGATACCGCCACCGTTTCTCATAGTATTTACAACGCCGTCACCGTTCTCAGCCTCAACGAGAGTCTTAGCGTTGTTTACCCATACAACGCTCTGTCCGGAGCCACCGGAGTTAAGACCTACACCGCCGGCAGTTCTATTGATAGATGTACCGGCGCCCATATCAACGTTGAGATTGTACATCACGCAAATGTTTCCGGGCTCACCCGTATTTCTATACTTATAGGTCATCGTTTGGTAGCTTGCATAGGTCATATCGTATTCAATAACGTACTTACCAAGAATAGCCTTTTCCATTATAGAATCGTCGAACATAATGAGCTGATGCTGAGCCCAAGTATTATTATAAACGAGCAGCGAGTTATTACCATTGTTGTCAGTTTCAAGGAAATATACTCCGCTATTTCCGGTGGTGTCGTAATCAACGTGATTGGTAGACTGATCGATCGCTCCGTTGTCACTCTTGAACTTTTTGGTCATACCCATAGCTGCAAGAAGATTATCTTCAACGGTTTTACCCTTGGAGCTCTTAGTGGTAGCGTCGATAAGGTTATCGTAGCTCTCGAAGTCCTCGGACCAAAGGATATACTTTACGTTAGAAAGCTGCTCCTCGCCGCCTTCACCTTCACCTTCGCCGTCGCCTTCTTCGTCTTTTTTGCCTTCGTCCTTCTTCTTATCGTCGTCAGGAGCCTTGGTATCGGATTCATCCTTCTTAGTTTCAACTTCGGTATCACTCTCGGTTACTACGGGCTCTTCCGTTTGATTACAAGCCACGAAACACATACCAAGAAGTACGATACACATTAAAAGAGATATAAGTTTTTTCATAATCAAATTCCTTTCTGAATCTTTTTATTAAGCACTGTAGAAAAAAACTTTAATTTTGAGTAATACGCCTTATTGATCGTGAGCTTATCAAATGCTTTATAAATAAAACAAATTCCCCCACAGATAGCCGTATATAAGCTAATTACTCAATAAAATAAATCTATACAGATCTTAATTTTGTTTATTTATTTCCCAACTCGTGAGATCTTGCGCATACGGGTCTTTATCGAATGAGTTGAGCAGAATATCCTGAGCAGATATAACGTTGATATCTATATCAGGCGTCGTATAATTTTTTTTCATAGCTTCCTCCTTTTTTTAATCAAAATGCTGTACTGACGGTAACCTCGTATACCTCCATACCCGTCCAACCCGTATTGTTGCAGGTAACGAAGAATTTGCCGTCCTTATAAACGATATTTTCTGATTCTCTCGTAATACCGAGCTCTACCGTTGCTATCTTTTCTCCCGTAACGAGATCGAATACGAGAAGATTGTTATTGTCGTTAGTCGTGGTAGATTCGAGCAAGTAGAAATACACGCCGTCGGTAAGAGCGCCCTGTCCCTTGTAGCCTTGTGACAAGCTGTACTCAACCGTTCTTAGGAGATTAAAATTGCTGTCGTAATAATGAATAGTACCGTGACCTGCGCCGATATACTGCTTATTAGTAGCGTCGTACGCAATAGCCCATATTCCCGTTGACGTGTTGCTGATATCTACCGTAGTAACGCTATAATTACCGTCAAGAGTAATCTTATATAGCTTACTTCCGTCATTTCCGTCAGCTACTACTATAACGTCTTCGTGAGGGTTATATGTTGCGTCGTTTGCGTGTCCGAGTGACAGATTAGTTGCCACAACGGCAGAGTCGCCCGTGGTCATATCGGTTTTAATCATTTTGTAAGATGTGAAGGTCGTATCCACCATAAAGGAATACAAATCGTTTCCTACGAGGCATCCGCCCTGAACGGACATCACGCCGCTTGCTTCTCCCGTCGATACGTCGTATTCACTCAAATGCGTAGATGTCGCGGTAAGCTCGCCCATATTAATATAAGCGTTATTGAAGACAGCAGAGCTTTACTATAATGTTATACTGCTCCTGAGTATAACGACTATAGACACTAGCGCCCGAGTGTGTAGTAATCAGATTTACGTGCTTATTTTCAGCATCTTCATTTGCGCTGTAATCAGCCTCAGCAATCGCTGCTACTGCGGAAACGCTGGTTTTTTCATTTGCGTTCCAAGTTGCGTAAATATCGTAGGAGGCGTCACCGAAGGTTACGGTAATACAGCCAACTGCAATATATTGCATGGTTTTATCTTTTATATTTACAACCGAACCTGCGAATGCGGTGTAACCGTCTTCAGCAACGGTGCGAAGATATTCGTTAGCCTCAACCTCAAGATAAGGCATACCCTTTTCGATAAGCGCTTCCTTAGTAAAGGTAGCCGTCGTCGTTTCGGAATCTTCACCGATAAAATTAGCCGCTGTTATATAAGTTTTCATGGTTACGGTTGCTCCCGCAGCCTTGAGCGCGTCGATAACGTTAGCATTTACCAAAGTCTCAAAGCGGAGACCGGGGTTATCAGCGCTTATACGAACGGAGTGTATCTCACCCTCGCTCTTGAGGTCAAGAACAGTTGCGGTGAGCTTGCTCATTATTTCCTGCAAGGACGCCTTATCAAAATCAAAGGTCGTAGGATTGGGGATACCCTCTGTATAATCCCAATCTGCAAACACTTTATTTTCAGAATCAACAATCTGAGCAAAAGATTTTGCATTTACAGATCCAGACCAAACGCCGCTTCCAAGGCTTGCAATAAATACATTCGCGTCATTTGCTCTGATTCCATTCACGACTACAAAGTTTACAACAGGTGCATTTGCAGCACTTCCGCCGGCAATCTGGCCTACCATATTGCTTACGTATGTTTGGGCTGTATTTTGGATATCAGTTGATAAATTCATAGAGTTTTTAATACTGAGAGTCGCGTTAGCTCTACCCGCGATAGGCGCCGCATAACCCGATGTAGATTTCACTGATCCCAAATTCAGACAGTTTGAAATTGTAGTAGTTGCAGCTGTACCATCCGAATTATTACGCCCAACTATACCGCCTGCGTAGCCCGCACCATGAATAATTTCACCTGCAAATACGCACTTTTCAATCACGGCATTCGTCGAGGTCGCAGAATTAGGACCATAAGTCTCTCCTACGATTCCTCCCGCTTGTATAGAGGAAGTCGTATTGCAATTAATAATTGCGTCAACGTAACAGTTGCTAATATATCCTATTCCATTGTTCCATTTAGAACCCATTTGTTTTGCAAGTGCTCCCGTACTTTGAGAGCCTGTAGCTTCAAAATAAGAGTTTTCAATTCGCAAATTCTTGACCGTTCCGCAAATTTGCGCAAACAACCCGATATTAGAAGCACCTACCATACAGATTCCCGAAATGGTATGTCCGTCTCCATCGAAAGATCCACTAAATTCATACGCTAACAGTGCATGTTCCATTACGTTCTGAGGACGCTTAGCAGAGTCGCTCCACTCAGAAGCATTACCTTCATTAACGATTATATCACTATCTAATTTGTAATGAGCAGTCGTATAACCCAAATTGCTTTCTGAAGCGTTATTATAAACAGAGTTACATGCGGAAACAAAAGCAGCAAAATTGTTCTGATTTAGTATGTAAGGGTCACCTTCCGTTCCCGTACCGCCCTGAGTTGCCCACGATGCAATCTCTCCTGCCGCAAATGTGGGAAAAACTACAAAACAACTTATGAGCATAGCAAATGTGCAAAGTAAACTAATAAGTTTTAATTTTTTCATAATTGTCTTTCCTTTTTTCCTTTCTAATTTTTTTATTGATTAATACAAATCGAAATCAAGCTGCAATTTAGCAGTCTTATAGTATTTCTTATAATACGACGCAATGTTAGGCTCGCCTTCGATTCCAACGTTCTTGGGAATTACGTAGAATATATATCCCAACTGTGAAGTTGCGCCGTCAAGGAATGCAAGACCGGGGTCAAGCACGAGATTATCGAAAATAAGGTCGAGCATTTCAACGTCAGGCAAATTCTGAGCAGTTCTTGAGCCTAAGAGCTTATCGTAAAACGCGGGGTATACGTTTTTTTCACCGTAATAGCAAAGCAATTCAGCTACCGCGCCCGCAAGCTCCTTATCCGCAACTATGGACGGAATAACCATATAACCCGCCCAGTCGAGATTCTGATGCTCTACGCCTTCGCTAATTGAAGGATATGGCAATATTCCTATCTTAGAGGAAGACGAGGACACGATGCTTATACAGGCTGAAAGCGCCGTCGTAGCGAACATTGCATCGCCGCCTATCATGATGGAGTCTCTTTCTTCCATAGGACATACGTGCGCATAGCTCGCCTCAACCAAGGCGTCTACCGCGCGGCAAATATTGTCTATCTTCTCATTGAAGTCCAAAAGCTCGTATTCGCCTTCGGAATCCTGCGTTGCCGTATAATATCCCTCGGCGGTCATAAGAGCTATAAGCTCCCAGTCGCCTACCGTAGTAAATCCGTGCGAGCCTTCAGTCGTAACGTTACTTGCGTACAGCTTCATCTTTTCAAGCGTCCACGTCTTATCGTGAACACTCTGATAAAGTGCATCTGAGCTTATATCCGGAAAGCTGTCAACAATATCCTTATTGAAAAGCATTATACAGGGGTCAGGAATCATAAACGAGCCCGTACCAAAATATCTTGCTCCCTGTATAGCAACCGAGCCCATCTGCTCTCCGCGCCAATATTCAGCCTCAAGATCTACGTTGGGCATTTCGTTGAAATCCGCAAAATGTCCTTCGCAGGCAGCCGTTGTCAGAGCGTTGAAACAATGTGTAAGCGCCATCTGGTATTCTTCTGTTCCACTCAGCGTAGCCGTCTTAACCCTATTGATAACGTCAATAATTCCGCCAAACGCGTCATTCGTCGTTGCTATGGGAACTATCTTAATACCAAGATGTTCTTCAACTGCCGTCTGACGAATATAGTTTTGGTCACCCACAACGTCGCCGTTTATCGCATCCGAAAAATAATATTTTTCATAAAGGCTCCATTTGGGGTAAATGATGTTGAACTCCTTTCCGCCGTTATCCTGCTTAGGAATATCGGGGAAGTCTTCAGCATCCGCGTCAGTTGAAACCGATGTTCCATCTGCAGTTTCCGTATCCTCAGCGTTAGCGCAGCCAATAAGACACGTCAACAGCATGAGAATAGCTAAAAGCAATGAAATTATTCTTTTCATTTGTTATCACTCCTTTTTGTTTTTTCTTGAATTGGTTTATACTTCGAAGGCAAGAGATAATTCATTCTCTTAAACGCCAATCTGAAGGTAACCACATCCTTAAACCCGCATTTATAGCATACTTCGTTTATTTGTTGCCCCTCCCTAAGCATATTTATTGCCATATTAATACGGTATTCAACAAGACATTGATGCGGTGTCTTATTAAACTCTTCTTTAAATAACCTCGTCAGATGTCTCGGATGCACGTGTATGCTTTCCGCTATATCGTCGTTGCTTATATCCTCGGCGTAATGCTCGGATATATACGTCATTGCCTTCGCTATTCTTTCATTCTCCGCCTGCCTTACGTCGTATTTTTCAAAAATGCACATAAGCATGGCTTCCATAAAACGAATAAAATAGTCCTGCATATCCGTGGGTGTGAACGACACGTATTCTCTGCTCCCGTACTCAATAAAGAAGCTTTGAAACATTTCCTTGAAGCGCTTAAGCACACTATCCTTTTCCAAGTCCACGGACACTACGTCCTTATTAACGATACCCGGGAAAATATAAAAATCTACGTATAAATGCTCAAAGCTTTCACTACCAACTTTTCCCAAAAACATGTTTACATTGGCTGGCAAAAGATACGCGTTTCCGGGTTGAAGAATTCGCTCATTCGTGCCCTCCAAGCGCACAAGTGCTTTACCCGATAGCGGAATATGAAATCGGTTAAAAGAAACGTTTTTTTCCTTTTCCCACGAGGTTTCTCCAGGAAGACCATATCCTATTCTGATAAAATTAAAAATAGGCTTCATAACTTTCTCCGTTCACTTTTAATATTCGAAAACCACCATTGCATGACATTCTATTTTTGGAACCTTTAGCTGAACGCTATCTTCCGTCTGAACAAAATCTATTTTTTCTTTACTCGGTGCAAGATATACTCTCTTGATCTTTTCCGATATCTTTATGTTAAGCAATACGTCGTATATAGGAACTATATCTTCAATTACCTCGATATGTCCTCCGCGCAGTATCGGACTTGCGTACAAAAGATGACAAATATATCTCTGTTTGTTGCTCTGCTTCATAAGAGTCACCTTGCCCTGCGATGCCATCTCAACGCTGAGCGTCTTATGCTCTCCTAACAATAAGTCAATTGCCGTAAACACAAGATATTTGGGTAAAAGAGTTCCTTGATTTACGTATTCCGTGAACACGTTTGACGGTATGTATATACCGTCATTTCCAAGCGTCATTGCCGCGCCTGCGTAATTTTCGCTGTTTGGTGCGTGCATATGTGAGCAAAAATGCTCCACGGTTCTCTCGAAATACGGTAACTCCATGCGAAACAGCATTGCGTCCTCCGACTCAGGCTCTACTCTGAACGCTTTATCGTAAAAGATATAGCCCGTATCTTCGAGATATTTATTATCCTTTAAAGGACGAATATATGTCACTGATATCTCTTGCTCCCCTACCCACTTTGCGCCAAGATTAAGCGCGATTTTATCCTCGCCCTCAAGAAGTGCTGAAAGTCCTGTGGCAAGAACCTTTCCTCCACGCTCACAATACGCTTTTAGCTTCTGAGCCACGCTTTGCGATATTCGAGGACAATCTGGAAGAACTATGACCTTGTATCGTTCAAAGTCGCTTTCAACGTCAATAAAATCGAAGAGATAATGTCCCTCGTGAAGTATACGTACCGCCCCATTATCTCCTAAGATTGTACTTTCGCTGTGCGGAGCTATTGCCTCATTTGACAATACTCCGATATCGGCAACAGCTATTACGTCTTCAAGCCAAGGCTCTTTTTCCTCAAGCTCTCCATAAGCCGCTCCTATAAGCCTATACGTTGCCATATCTGCCGCTCCGCTTGGATGAAGCTGATCACCTATAGAGCTCCTTGCGCCAAGTGCTGCACTGAGTGAGACCTCGTATCTGAGTGCATTTGGATGCTTGAAGCCTCCGAACTCTCCCCAAGCCTTATGGAATTTGCCCGTCATGCCGAGTATTTCTATATCATATCTATGAAAATACCTTGCGGACTGTGAAAAATAATCATAGCCCCAGCTTCCCGTGGGAAGCGCCTCAATCTCCAATTGTGAGTTAAGGCGCGCGAGGTCCATTCTACCTCTCTGCACATGTCCTCCGTTGTGAAACACACCAATCGTGGGATCTACGGAATCTATAGTTTCCCTAATTCGTTTTGCATATTTTATATACGTACGCTCCGCAAGCTCACGCGCGTTATTTTCATCGTATGGGTTCTTACCCTCAGCACGGAGTATTCTCACACAATTCTGACAATAGCACGGATAAACACTGACTATGTCCAAAAAGATTCCGTCACATTCATATTTTTCGCAGACCTCTTTTACCTGCTCGCACAGCGCATCAAGATACGATGAATTCATACACAGCCTATGATACCCTCTCCTTGCGAAGCTCGGAGACCATACGAGACTCTCGTCCATATTGCGCACAAGCCACTCCGGGTGCTCACGTGCCGTTTTTTCATCAAAGCCTGCCGATACGTATATTTTAGCTGATACACCTATCTCTTTTACTGCCTCAAGCTGTGCACCGAGAAGATCAAAATCGAGATTAGGATGCATTGGATTTACTTTGCTTGGATAATACGACCACCCATGATGGCATTTGGCAAATAGCGTTATGGAGTTAACATGACCAACCCGCATCGCCTCTTGAAACTGTTTCTTCTCAAAACGCTTTCCAATGTCAGCTATAGCCTCACTTGTATGAAAATCCAAATGTACTTGTCTAAAATTCATTGTCTCACCTTAATAAATAATTATTCTTCCGAAGATTTTATTTCCACCTCGTATACCCTCGAACCATACCACTGTCGGTTATTGCATGTAACGTAAAATTTACCGTTCCACCACGTAATATTTTCGCTTTCGCATCTGATTCCAAGATCAACTTGATTTACAAGCTCAGCTGTATCAAGATCGTAAACAAGAAGAACGTTTCTCATATCCTCTTGGTCATATGGATTTCTCCAATACTCAAGCATATACATATATGTTCCGTCACTGAATACACCCTGCTTGGGATTACCGTTGTTTTTGTACGGGACCTTTCGAATAAACGAAAAATCGGAGTTCACATAGTTTATGTAGTTATGACAAGGACCTACGTAATACTTTCTTATGGGATCGTAAGAGATAGAAAATACTCCGCAGTGCTGAAGCCTTACCGTATCCTTAAGCTTAAGCGTATCCGCATCAAGAATCTTAAGTATACTTCCGTCGGTACAATAAGCTACGACTATAGTATTATCGTCGGGATTATAGGTCATGTCGTTGGCGTGCCCCATTTCAAGTTCCTCGCTATATCCCGCAACCGTTCCGTTCTCCAAATCAATTTTAACTACTACACACTTTGCGATTTTGAGACGTTCGTCCTCTACCATACAGGTATAAAGGTATTTTCCCACTGAGCAACCACCCTGTGTCAATCTGTAAATATAGTCACCACCCGTTAAGCTTTTGGGACCGTTTATATCCAGATAACTTCTGTGAATCGAAACCGCAGATAGCTTTCCGTTCGCATTTATACACGGAGCAGGGCGAGCAGCCACGTCCTTTTCCTTGATATTTGTATTTTTCATTGTAATCTCCTTTATAATTATTTGATACCTTTCCTTCAAGATATTTCAACCTCAAAGAAATCCAATCCCTTCCAGCTTATATTGTTGCAGGATACGTAAAATTTTCCGTTGTAATAGCCGATATTCTCTGCCTCTCGGTTAATTCCAAGGTCTATAGTGGTTACCCGCTTAGCTGTATAAAGCTCATAAACCACAAGGTTGTTTTTTATATCAAAACCATCATTAGGATTCTGATAATATTCAAGCATATAAAGATATTTACCGTCACTCAACACACCTTGAATACCGCTCATACCCTGGGTATAGGTATAGGCTATTTTATGTGAATATTTGAACGTGCTCGTATAATAGTAGATATATTCATGTCCCACTCCGATATAATGCTTCTTTATGGGATCGTATGTAATAGAAAATATTCCGCCACTGATGTTTACGTTTTTCTTCAATTGAAGTGTATCCGCATCAAGCACGTGGAGTATGCTACCATCAGTACAGTTTGCCACTACGATTGTATTCTCATCAGGATTATACGTCGCGTCGTTCGCGTGTCCAAGCGCCATTTCCTTGCTGTAGCTTATAACCTCTCCCGTCTCGATATCGGACTTAATGATAACACATTTTTCATCACCAAGAACTCTTTTGTCTGTTATCATGAAGGTATACAGATAATTATTTATAACGCAACCGCCCTGCACCCAAGTGAAATAATCTCTTCCGCCCTCAAGGCTGTAAAACGCATCTATATTCGGATCATTTTTTTTCGTCGCGGTTGCCTTAAGTGTTCCGCTAACGTTTATATAAGGACCGGTTTCACCGTCCTCACTGCCTTTCCCTTCAATCGACAAATTGGCATTCATCGTCCATTTTCCTTGTGATGCGTTACTAAGGCATTGCTCAATAAACGCATTTACAGCATCTACAAGCGCAGTATCGTTTTCCGCAGCAATAACGAGAGCGTCATCAACTATCTTTATTACATATTCACTGGTCTCCAAAGCATCCATTGCCCGTTTGCTTTCTTCTCTTGAGGTGTTTCCAACGAGTATTTCTTTTATACCTGCGTCTAAAGTATAATCGTCGGTTATAAACGGTACTCGGACACTCGTCGCTTTATATATAGCAGAAAATAATTCTGCACAAGAATCAACTGCGGCATTGCTCATATTCGATGCACGTACGATACCATATTTTGCTTCTCCATCAAGAATAAGCTCAACCACGCCTGATACGGCTTGCGTTTGTGTATCGCTGCTATACGCTATATCGGGGGTGTTATTCTTACAAGCGCACAACAGCATTGAGAGTGTTAATATCAAGCATACGATAGATAAATATTTTTTCATTTCAGTTTCCTTTCTTAACCTTCAAACATTTCCGAAAGTATGGTTCCCGTATAATAAAGCTGCTTCAAAAACGCGGGAACCTGCTCATCGGGCAGATTACCGTAAACCAACTCAAAGGTGAGCGAGTCATCATAGCCCGCTTGCTTAAGCGCAGGCATAAGCTCCTCCCAATTTGCATCTCCCATAAACGGTGGCAGATGAAGATCCTTTCCGTAATAGTTATCGTGTACGTGCGTACAGATAATACGATTTCCCATTTGACGAATAGCGTCAGTATGCTTATCATTGCCAACCGCAAGCTTTGCATGACCAAAATCCCAACAGCAACCAACCATAGGATCGTTGAATTTATCAATGATATCAATAAGCTCTTGGATATCTCCGCAAAAATGCGATCGTTTATCTTTAGGCACACCATAATGATCTTCAAATACCGTTTCAAGCGCTGCCCTAACACCTCCAGAAACCGTTTTTTCAATACACGGAGCAAGTATTTCGTATATCTGTTGAAGGGCTATGTTCGCATCATACGGCGTATCAAGGGTAGGATGATATTCGTCAGCGTGAAAAACGAGATTACGAATCCCCATTCTTATCGCAGCATCCGCACTTCTGTCAAGAGCCTTAAGAAATACCTCCATTGGACATCTTGAATAAAAATTATACGGCGCGTGGGACTGTTCTATAACGGCTCCATATTTTGCCGCCGCATTCATGATTTCATCAGCTTCCGACTCCCATCCGTCACACCACACGTCAAATGAATAATCCAAAAACCGAAATCCTGCATCTACACATAATTTTATACACTCATCATGGGTATGAATTAAGCCTTTTTTCCTCGTTCTTGTAAAGTAATTTGCATTTATAGAAACATTCATATTTTCACCTTAATTGTGCTAAATATACAATGTTATTATATCACAAAGCGATAAAACCGTCAATTACACAAACCGACATAATATAGTCATAAAAAAGGACATGTATTGAACATTTGCTTTTTTCAATTTGTTGTAAACATTATGAAGCTTGTAAGCGTCAAGATCAGTCTTGCTGTCAGCAACAAAGAAGCCTGAAACTCCCATTTCTATATTACGTTCAATAAGTTCGCACAGTGCCGTTTCATTGATTCGTCCATCACCGTCAAACGGAGTTGCCAGTGCAGTAATAATTCCGCAATATGAAGTATCCATTATTTGTTCTCCTATTCTTCTGTTATCTTGATTTTTCGGACAAACGCCGCTTTAGTTGGCACGCCGTTTTTATCAAGGTACCTAAGATCGTTGTAAAGCAGGATGATCTCATTATCCGAGATTCGCTCCCAAAACGTATTTGCGTAGCTGTACGGATGCCCGTATTTGCTGTCTGCGTCACGTCGTCCCTCGGCACGCTCCTCATCAAGCGTTTTACCGATTATATGATAGGATTGGCTCCACGTTTCGCCTCTATCCTCACTATATTTCAAATGAACACCAGGTCTGCCGTAGATTGTGAGCAAAGCATCTCCAAGTGCTATAATATGCGGTGTTACGCTTGAATCGGCTATCGGGCGCGGTGACGACCAAGTGTAGCCGCCATCTCGGGATATGCATAGCATAGTATCAGTTGGATGTGGTTCTATGATGCTTCCATCCATTCGCATAACGCAGTAAAGATCACCACTTGGGTCGATAGCAAGTGATACCTCATTCCCATCAGCGCTGTAACCAAAGGGTAGCTCAGTAAAGCCACCGGCAACAGTTGAGCGCTTTTTCCATGTACGACCCCCGTCCGACGAGGTAATAAGATAGACCTCGCTGCAATATCTTTCGGAAACATCGGGATTCTGACCGCAGCATACACCCGCCAGAACACCATTTTTAAGTTCACAAACAGCCGAAAAATACGGCAGTCTGAAAACGGATGCCTGAACTAATTCTTCTACTTTTATGTAGGTTTTCTCCGGTTTTGCGTGAGAGACCACGTATATCTCTCTTTCTGGAAACGCCATATCGGTCTCAAATTCCTCACAGGATCCGTCCGAGCCTTTTATTCTGCCAAACAGAACGCGCCGACACTCCTTAGGAATATCACCGAAACGGTAGGTATGAAGGATCTCCGCCTTATTGGTCGAAAAAATTTCTTTTCTAAATGGGGTATCCTTGATGGGCGGCAAGCCTTGGACGGTCTTTACGTATACCGTATCACCGTTACTCAGTTTTCGGTAAGGTGGGTCGATACCCGTCAACACCGAAATACTGTATAGTTCCTCTCCGTTCTCACAATGCTCCCATGTTTCTCCGTCATCACGCGATGTAAAATACAAATTTGGTGCCCTTTGTAAATTGTCAAAGTCCGAGGAATCCTCCTCGCCGTTGAAGCGCACCACAAGCTCGCCGCTCGGTTCGCGCCACATGCGAGGAATCGCATAAACTCCCCAACGGGAAATCGCCTCGTTCATTTCGGGTGCATAAACGAGAATAGGCTCACTAATCTTAAGCTTCATATAAACCTCCTTAAAATGCGAACAGGAATGTGGAAACGAATGCTCCCACAACCGATATCCATTCTTTTTTTGATATTTTTTCCTTGAAGAACAAAGCCGAAACAAGTGCCGAAAGCACTATTACTCCGCCCGAAACAAGCGGAAACTGTACCGATGCAGGTACGTCGTTTGCTGCCAATAAATGCAAAAAATTACCCGTATATGCCGTTACTCCAATCAGTGCAATGATCCACATTGGTTTAACCCTGAACGTTGTCATCACCTGTCGGCTCTTTTCCTTACGATCGCGTATAAATTCAAGCGCCAATAAAATCAAACTAAAAATCGCCGTCAGCGCGCAGGAAATGACGGTAAAGCTGACCTCGTCCACCGCCCCATTATTGATTTGGTGCGCCTTAGCAATCACTCCCGTCAAACCATTCAAAAAGAAAATGGCAAGACAAAGCGCAAAAAAGAGCATTTTCGTCCTTGTCGATTGCTTTCCTCCGTTTGTTGTGTTTGAATCTGATTGAGAAATTGCCTGCAAAATAATGAAACCTGTCAAAAGCACCGTGCCTATGACCTGAGTCACCGAGACTGATTCTCTTAAAAAACAAACACCGTAAAAGAACGGAACGAGCATACCACCCAACATCATAAACATGCTGTATATGGCAAGACTTCCGAGAGAAAGCACCTTGATCCCGATCATATAATACGGAATCATGACAAGCGCAAAAAGAACCGCCCAAAAGACTGAGATTGAGGAAAACTCCACACGAAAGCCGCCAATAAAAAGATACAAAACCGTGCCAATTAAGCTGGTAACCACCAACATCACAAGTGAGGTAACCGTGGTTTGCTTGACTGCACCCTCATATAGCTTCGTGAAGGCAAACTGCCCCGCAAAGCAAAAAACTGCCAATAAAATAATTACATATGCCGTCATACGCTCTGCTTCGTCATATAAGGAATCTCCGATTCGGGTTTAACTAACTTTAATACAAAGTCAAAGCGGTCTACGTCGGTACACATGGCAAAATCATCCCTTGGAAAAACATCATTCTGCTTAGAATCAAAAAACTTTGCGCCCGACGTATATTTGAGTTTTTCAATCTCCGACAGAAGATCAATCGGCTTGTTTTCCAACAGACTTTTGATATAGCGCGCACATAAAGTATCTTCTTCCGTTGGAGCAAGCGCCTCATAGCCCATACACACCAATGATACCTCCTCTGCACCGCTCTTGCGGATATACTCGGCAGTTGCCCGTGCATTGACAAGACTGCAACCCAAAATTTCGTCGGCGTAAAAGGCGTTTGCAATTCCCTGTGTGCCCGCGCTGGTGGTATGTACCACGTTTTTTCCCGTTAAGTTAATTGACCGATTCTCTGACGGAGAATTGCCCATATCAAAACCAGGCAGAATCTTACCGTGCCGCTCTCCCGCCAAAATGAATTTCGGATTTTCCTGTTTCAGACGGTAAACAAGGTCGGCATCTCCCACAGGAATGATCTTATCCACACCCTGTGCAAACAGATAGGCTTCCACCGAATATGCGCGAAAGACGTCAATGATAGCAGTCAGTCCGCGAGCGGCACGCGCGCCATCAATAAGTTGTAAAATTTGAATATTCATACAACCTCCGTTTTTACCAACGATTCAAGGTACACAAGAGAATCGTAATTGTGCTTTGCGAATGATCGAAGCATATCATCGGTTATGTACCAGCAGTGAGTTTCCAAGGTCAGCGGTCCATCATAGTCCGTTGCAGCTAAAGCAGGCATAACTCTATTCCATTCGATATTTCCGTAAATCGGGGGAGCGTGATCATCACGTACACCCCAGTTGTTGTGAATATGAGTGCATTTTATTCTGTTTCCTAAAAAAGAGATGGCAGCCGATTGATCTTCAAGATCAATATTTGCGTGTCCGGTATCCCAACAGATACCAATATTATCTGTACCGAAGCTATCACATAGCCGAGCCAGCGTATCAACACCTCCATACATCATGCTCCCGAAAAGGTTTTCAAGTGCTATTCCTGTTCCAAATTTCTTTGCTTGCTCTAAATAGTGTGATACCGTTTCGTGATTATAATAAAAAGTCCGCTCCTCATCGTATGCGCCGGTTTTCCATTCTCCAGATTTAAAATAACGAGGATGCCACACACACCAGGGGGCGCTGATCTTGCCACTAACCTCTATCTATCGCAATACACGGTGCTCAAGATCCTCTTCTATTTTATCGGCAGAAGAAAGGGGGTAATAATAGAACAGATGCGTCTGTACCGCTTCGAGGTCATATTTTTCAAGAATTGCAGAAATATATTCGGGAGCCTTGTCGTAGGTAGCATCTTCGGGGTTCGGCATATCATTGAAATTGACTGAAATGTGACGAAATCCTGCCTCATAGGCGAATTCACATTTCTTTTCAAAATTTTTATCATACGAAATTTGAATTGCTTTTTTCATAATCGTTCTCACTTAAATTTTATATTTTAGTTAATATATTATAACATTAGTTCTAAGTGCCTGTATAATCCGAAGGTGCTGAGGGTATTCTTCTTGAATCTATGCTCGAAGGCATGGCTGAATATTACTCAGCAGAATTATCCGAAAAGGTTTTGAGAGGTCTTACAGAAAACGCTCTCAAATGCAAATATAACGGCGGTACTGTCCC
>JAFTXE010000109.1 GCA_017461745.1 Clostridia bacterium
TATGTTCTCCCACCAAGGTCGCGCCGGCGCATAGGAAAAGCGCCACTCCGCTACGCTTCGTGACGCTTTTCCTATGCGATTCCTTAATTCTTTATCTTTTCGTCAGATTTTTTTCACCCCAACTATTGACAAAGAGCCAAATATTATAAATTTATATTTAAATTAACATTTTATACATTGAATTTTGGAAATATATGTTATATAATATATGTGTATAAAATTCGGAGGTGTTAAACATGAACTACACGGAACTTTATAACCATTGGTTAAACAGCGCGAACATTGACGAGGCTACAAAAAAAGATCTTGAGGCTATGGCTGGAAATGACGCCGAAATCAAGGAAAGATTTTACCGCGAGCTCGAATTCGGTACGGGAGGCTTGCGCGGTGTTCTTGGCGCGGGAATCAACCGTATCAACAAGTATATCGTGAGAAAAACAACTCAGGGATATGCGGAGTACATCAAGAAGGCGGGAGCGGATGCATGCCGTCGAGGAGTAGTTATCGCTCACGATAACAGACGATTCAGCGTTGAATTTTGTAAGGAGACCGCGGGAGTTCTTGCGGCTAATGGCATCAAGGCGTATATTTTTGATTCTCTTCGTCCCACACCTGAGCTTTCGTATGCGGTAAGACATCTAAATGCATTTGGCGGCGTTGTTATTACGGCATCGCATAATCCTCCCGAATATAACGGCTATAAGCTTTATGACGAGCGTGGATGTCAGCTCATTCCCGAGGTAAACGATCTTGTTGTTGATGAAATAGCTAAGATATCCGACCCGCTTACCGTCAAATCCTTGACGATTGACGAGGCTGGCGAGCTTATAACGGTTCTCGGCGCTGACGTTGACGAAAGCTACTATAAAGACGTTATGTCTATCAGCGTATGTCCTGACGTGAAGAAGGATATCAAGATAGTTTATTCCCCTCAGCACGGTACGGGTAACGTTCCTGTAAGAACTGTTCTTGACAGACTTGGATATAACGTAATTCCCGTAGTTGAGCAGTGTGAGCCCGATACCGAGTTCAGCAATACCCTCAACCCCAATCCCGAGACCGATGATGCGTACGTTCTTGCTATTGAATACGCGAAGAAATATGATGCGGATATTATTATAACGAATGACCCCGACTGCGACAGACTCGGCGTTGTAATTAAGTCTGCAAACGGATATACGAGAATGACGGGTAACCAATCCGCAGCGGTTCTGCTTGAATATATTCTTTCTAACAGAGCAAAGCAGGGAACTCTTCCCGCAAACGGAGTTATGTTCAACACCGTCGTTACATCCGACCTCGGAGACAGAATTTGCGAGAAGTATGGTGTCAGCGTTGAAAAGACTCTTACGGGCTTTAAGTTTATCGGCGATAAGGTATACAAGCATGAGCTTGCGGGTGATAAGCAGTTCGTATTCGGATATGAGGAAAGCTACGGTTGTCTCGTTGCCGACTTCGTAAGAGATAAGGACGCCGTACAGGCTTCCTTGATGCTTTGCGAGGCTGCGGCTTACTACAACGAGCAGGGCAAGACCCTTCTTGACGTTCTGGCTGAGCTTTACGCAGAGCACGGATTTTTCCTTGACGCACTTGATAACTTTACGTTTAAGGGAATTGACGGCTCGGATAAGATATCTGCTCTTATGGACAGTTTGCGCAAAAACGCTCCAACCGCCGCAGGAGATATAAAGGTAGCAAAGGTTGAGGACTTCCAGTCTGCTGAAATGAAAGCAGAAGGCTTCCCAAGCTCCAATGTTCTCAAATTCAAAATGGAAGACGGTAGCTGGGTGGCAGTTCGTCCCAGCGGCACAGAGCCTAAGTGTAAATTCTATTATAGCATCGTTGCTGAAAACGAAGAAAAGGCGAGGGTCAAGCTCGCTGTTATGAGAGAGACGTTTGAGGCTAATTGCAAGTAAAAATTAAACGAAGCTGTATTTATAGGACAAATATCAGGGGGCGGCGTAATGTTGAAATAACACTATATCGTCCTCTGTATTTTAGAAGATTTGACTAGTAAAATTAGAATTTGGAGCTGTTGGCTTTTCAGGCGTTTTTGATTAGTAGTCAAACTATCAGGTAAAGAGGTATTAATATGACAATAAAGACACAAAAAATTATAAGATTTATTCCTATAATAAATCTTATAACAGTAATTTTTTGGATAAAAAAGATTTTTGATAAAAAATTACCTGTAAATTATTGTTTTAAACCAATGTTTAAAGCTTTTGCAATGATAATAATTGTTGCAATCGTAGAAATAATATTTAGTAGTATTGTCGATGTTTTATGGTTGACAAGTATTGTCAGTATGGTGGAAGTTTACTTATATTCTTTGATATTATCGTTTATTTTTGTGGATGAACAAGAAAAAATTTCTGATTAATCAATTCAAGGTGATAAGACAGACACGCTTCAATGTATTGCAAATGATAATAAAATAATTAAAATCAAATTCGGGCTGTCAGTCAAGCTTTTGACTGACAGCCCGATAATTTTTATTCATTAAAAATATCCATTTGCTCTGAGCCTTTGTTAGTCTGCGACTGGAAGGGAAGTCCCAAATGCTCGTAGGCAAGGCGGGTCACGCAACGACCTCTCGGCGTACGGCTGAGGTAGCCTATCTGCAAAAGATACGGCTCGTATACGTCCTCAAGCGTTACCGCTTCCTCGCCAACGGTCGCGGCAAGCGTTTCAAGACCTACGGGACCGCCGTCGTAAAACTTGATAATGGTTTCAAGCATACGTCTGTCGGTATTATCAAGTCCCAATTGGTCTATTTCTAACTTTTGAAGCGCATAGTTGGCAATTTTACTGTCAATGCACGACGAGCCTTGAACCTGAGCAAAGTCGCGTACACGTTTAAGCAAGCGGTTTGCAATTCTCGGCGTTCCTCTTGAACGGGACGCAATTTCATAAGCTCCGTCCGCGGTAATGGGAAGTCCCAATATTCCCGCGCTTCGCTTTACTATAGTCGTAAGCTCTTCGGGGGAATAAAGCTCTAATTTCAGCATTACGCCAAATCTGTCGCGCAAAGGAGTAGTAAGCTGACCTGCGCGCGTCGTAGCGCCTATAAGGGTAAATCTCGGCAAATCGATTCGAATACTTCTTGCTGCGGGTCCCTTACCGATAATAATATCGAGTGCGTTATCTTCCATGGCAGGATAAAGAATTTCCTCGACCGAGCGAGAAAGTCGGTGTATCTCGTCGATGAACAGTACGTCGCCCTCGGCAAGATTGGTAAGAAGCGCGGCAAGATCACCTTGCTTTTCAATAGCGGGGCCCGACGTTATTCTTATATTTACGCCCATTTCAGTGGCGATGATATTGGAAAGCGTCGTCTTTCCCAAGCCAGGAGGACCGTACAGAAGAACGTGGTCGAGATTTTCTCCGCGTATTTTTGCCGCTTCAATGTATATCTTCAAGTTTTCCTTTGCCTTTTCCTGACCTATATAATCGTCAAGAGTTTTCGGACGAAGGGAAGTTTCCGCATCGTTATCCTCGCCCATGGCGGTTGTGGTCATTATTCTGTTTTCAAAGTCAAATTCTTCGGAAAAATCCATATTTCATTTCTCCTTATCTCATAAGCTTTTTAAGAGCGAGCTTAATTATCTCGTCAAGCTCAAGATTATCCGTATCTATGCTCTTAAGCGCAGTAAGAGCTTCACTTCTCGAATATCCAAGAACCGCCAATGCGTCCTGAGCATCCGAGAGCTTACTCGAAGTGCCTGCGGTGACTATTTCAGTTGGAGCATCCTTGAGATCTTCTCCGGAAATCTGATTTTTCAGCTTATCCTTAAGCTCAAGAATTATTCTCGCTGCGGTTTTAGGTCCTATACCGTTAGCTTGTGATATAGCCTTTTTATCCTCAGTGCAGACAGCCACAGCAAGCTTTGCAGGCGTTAACTGTGAAAGTATGGAAACAGCCGCCTTTGGCCCGACTCCCGATACCGTTATAAGCATCTTAAACGCCGATAGCTCTTCAAGTGAATAAAAGCCGAACAATTCAACGTCATCCTCGCGTATTGCCATATAGCTATAGAGCTTTGCCGTATTCGCGCCGCTCGCGGAAAGGGAAGCGTATGTGTTATAGGTTACCGTCATTTTATATCCGACACCGCCCGCATCTATGACGGCAAATGTGGATTCAAGAGCGGCAAGCTTACCGTTAATATAATAAAACATCAGTTTTCTCCGTTATCTTCATTATTGTTTTCGATATTGTTTTTGTTCTTTTTCAAAAATCGGGGAATATATTCGCTGATTTTTTTCTTTGGCTTTTCCTCTTCATCGGGGAGAGCAAGATACTGCTCGTTATCCTCGTCAAAATCCTCCAAAGTCCAAGGGATATTTATATCCTCACAAACGCGTTTTTTCCAAAGCGTCTTTTTCAGCACGAAATCAGCACAACATATAAGAACAAAAGCGCTTATGCCAATTATAGTAACCGTCATTCCAAGCACGTAAATATCAGGCATATACTTAAGCTCTACCGAATGTTCTCCCTCACCGTCTATATCAAAAGCTATCAATGCGTCAAGCGTGCGATATATAGGCGTTTCTTCACCGTCAACGTATACCTTCCAGCCTTCGTCGTAGGTGATGGTAGTCATTATCATTGTGCTTTGCTCGGTAGTCGTTAATGTACCCGTGAGGTTGTCCTCGGTGTATTCCTCGTCGATAATGAATTGAGGATTATCACTGAGATCTGCAAAGCAATTCTCAAAAACGTCTCTGTCAAGATACCAAATATAATCGCAATTGTTTATTATATTCAGCGGGTCTTCCTTAAGGGTAATTTTTACGGTTACGGTTTCACCGCTTTCAAACCAACCGAGAGAGAATATATGTCTGGTATCACTGCCAAGATAATTACCCAAGCTCTTTTCATTGACTGAAATAGTACATTCTTTGGGATTGTTCGAGGGGGTATAGAAATAATACTCGGCAGACTCTGTTGCGGTAAAGGTGTAGGATATGCTTGCCTTAGAGTTCTCGGTAGTTGCCGTATAGCTCGTTTGAGTATACGTTTCATTTTTTGTACATCCGCTTGAGGACTCGTCGTATTGAGTTATAGGCTTGAATATTTCGGGGGTATCTTGTGCGCCTTGAAGAGCACCGACCAACGCATTCAGCTTTTCAAAATAAGTGGTGTATTTTGAAAAATCAAATTCGTTGACATCTTCCGATACTCCATAAGCGAGCGAGAGGACGTAAGGATTGCGGTATACGTCATATTTCTCTCCCGATATTTCTTTGTCGAAATAATGCGTTAGCGCTTCGGAATCCTTATTGTCTATCAAATATTTGATGCCGAGAAGGGAATCGTTTACAGGATTTCCGCCTTGATATTTTGAGAGATGAGAGCGTGATGTGTATCCGAGATTTTTAAGAAATTCTATTGTTGAAGCGTTTAAGGTAGATGTCGAATTTGAAAGTCCGCGCAGTCCCAATGCCATATTATCGTTGTATTTTCTGTGGACAAGCTTTTCAGCACGGTAGAACGACGAATCATGCTCTTCTAATTCTTCCACTACGGGACGCAAATCTCCGATGTAATCGTTATATCCGCTGTAACCCGAATACGTTACGTCTCCGTCAAACTGTACTACCATGGCAAGCGCGTTGAGAAACACCTCAATGCAAATAACCGAGGCAAGTATAGCCGTTATGCCGTCACGCTTTTTGAAGTCTCTTGTCCTGATTAAAAGGCAGAGAATTGCAAACAGAATAACGGTGACGATTATAGTCAGCCATACAGTGTGGAAGGTTTGAAGCTTTTTCTCTGATTCCACGTATGTTTCAAAGGTTTGCTTCTGACATACTGCAACGAAAAGAATTATAAACGCGCTGATAGCAAGAATAAATTTTTCATTACTTTTTCTTAAGTTTCCAAAGCCTTTATAGCCTAAAATCAATAAAATGAAGCACAGCATAAAGCTATAACGGTGGTTAAGCCAATTTGGATTTTGAAATCCGTGCCAGATAAGATCGAGCGGACTTGCCACAAAGCAAAGAACGAAGAAGCATATAAGTGCGAGAGAAGCTATTTTTTCTCTTGAAGCAATTGCTTTTGACATGAAATATATCGGAACGGTCATAATAACCAACAGACCGCAATATACAAAAGGCAAGCCCTGCGGACGAACAGTATCGTACGCGCCAGGGAGAAATTTTGTAAAGAAATCAAAGAAATCAAATTTTGCTCTTAGTGACCAATTGGGATCTGAAAACTCATTCTTTCCGAATGTCAGGGAATAGTAAGCCGCAAAAATAATTACGGCTGCTATCATAGCGGCAATTATAGCAAAAATGCCAAATCTTGTGAACGACTTGATTCCATGTAGCTTTTCACCGTGAGGGTTGCGGATGCTTTCTCCGTGAGCAATGTAATAATAAAAGAAATATACTACGCAGAAAATACATACCATGTATCCGATGTAGTAATTGCTCATCATCGTAAGCGCAAGTGAAACAACAAAGAGCTTATAACGCCTGTTTTTTATTAATTGCTCTATAGAATAGGCTATAATGGGTAGCCAGAATATTGCGTCAGTCCACATGATATTGTTCTGATGAACTACTGCAAAGGAGCAAAGCGCGTACATTACGGAAAAGGCTACAACCATTATTTTGTTTGGATGCGCAGAATTTTTATGAAGATAATATCCAAACGTGAAACCGCAAAGCCCGGTTTTTATGAGAATGATAGTCAAAAGCGCTTCAAGTATGCGATGCGCTGGGAAGAGTGCTACAATATAGGAAAGAGGACTTGCGAGATAATATGCGTACATTCCCATATATTCTCCGCCCAAGGCTCTGAAAAAGCTGTAAAGAAAGCTTCCGTTACCATAGACCGCATTTCTGAGAGATTCAAAGAAATAAACGTATTGTCCGTTTAAGTCAAGAACAAGAACGGAGCCGTTTCCAAAAGGGTGAATTCCCATTGAAAGATATACCAGATACATAAGCGCAACGGGGATAATAAACGCATAAAAGAGATATGATGAAGGAGACGTGGAAATTTTATTTTGCAGAGATTTTAAAAATCCTCTGATGCCTTTTGGCTTTTCGTATTGTAAAATTAATTCCGAAGTATCTTGGTTCAATTTCTTTCGCCTCCTTGAATGATTTTTTTGACAGCCTTCTCAAGCTTTACTCTGTCAATTATCATGTCGCGAGAGCAACCGAGACAAACTATTCTCATTTCGCTTCCGACTCTCAGTATTTTAAATTGCGAAGAACCGCACGGATGTTTCTTTTTTAATTCGACTATATCGCCGACTTCAAACTTGATAATTTGCATAATACCACCTAAATAAGCATATATACTATTATTTTATCATACTATTATTATTTTGTAAATAAGTATTCAAAATTTTTACAAATTAATAATTTATATTTGACTTCACGAAACAGATGTGGTATAATATAAGATGGATTTTTGTGGAGGTGCATAAATGGTTATTCTTGGAATCGACCCTGGACTTGCAATAGTCGGTTGGGGCGCTATTGAATACAGCGGTGGTCACTTTAAGGTTTTGGGATACGGAGCTATTGAAACTCCCGCAGGCACTCCCACAGAGCAACGCTTATCGATGATATTTGACGGTATCAAGGCTCTTATAGAAACGTATCGTCCAGAGCAGATGGCTGTTGAGGAGTTGTTCTTCAATACCAATATTACAACGGGTATCAGGGTCGCAGAGGCGCGAGGGGTAATAATCATGTGCGCTCATAAAATGGGTGTGAAAATATTTGAATATACTCCGCTTCAAGTAAAGCAAGCGGTAGTAGGCTTTGGAAGGGCAGAAAAAAAGCAGGTCATAACTATGGTTACTATGCTTTTGAATTTGAAAAAGCCGCCCAAGCCCGATGATACGGCAGACGCATTGGCAATAGCCATATGCCATGCGCATACGGGAAATTCAAGGATATCAAAGTATTACAATTTGAAATAACAATTTTAAGTTATTAATTTGGAGGCAGCTTATGTGGATAGCAGATAAATGGACGGATTATGAGCTTTTGGATACCTCGGACGGTGAACGTCTTGAAAGATGGGGAAGCTTTATTTTAAGACGTCCCGATCCGCAGATAATATGGAAAAATTCCGCAACGCACAAAAAATGGAGACAAGCTGATGCGGTGTACAAGCGTTCGCAAAAGGGCGGAGGAGAATGGACTAAAAATAATCTTCCTGAGCAGTGGACTATATCTTACGGAAATCTGAAATTTAATCTCAAGCCTATGGGATTTAAGCATACAGGTCTTTTTCCTGAGCAGGCTGCAAATTGGGATTGGTTTTCAAATCTTATAAGACAAGCTGACAGACCGATTAAGGTTCTTAATCTGTTTGCGTATACGGGTGGTGCTACTCTTGCGGCGGCTGCCGCGGGTGCTTCCGTGGTGCACGTTGACGCTTCAAAGGGAATGGTTGCTCAGGCAAGGCTTAACGCACAAATATCGGGACTTGAAAACGCTCCGATACGCTACATAGTGGACGATTGTAAAAAATTTGTTGAGCGTGAGATAAGGCGTGGGAACAGATATGACGCAATAATTATGGATCCGCCTTCGTACGGGCGAGGACCTTCTGGAGAAATATGGAAGATAGAGGATAGTGTGCATGAGCTTATAACGTTGGCGGCGAGTATTCTGTCTGATAAGCCTCTGTTTTTCTTGGTAAACTCTTATACTACGGGGTTGTCCCCAGCCGCTATGAGTTATATTGTCGGTCTTACCGTGGCTTCAAAACACGGTGGAGCCGTTCGAGCTGAAGAATTGGGGCTGCCAGTTACGGCAACGGGACTTTGTATTCCTTGTGGTGCCAGCGCAAGATGGCAAGCAAATAAAGATGTATAAAGGTGAATTTAATGAATCCGTTTATTAAAGTTTCAGGACTTAGCTATCAATACGACGATGTTGAGGAGAGCAATAATAAAGCGCCTATATTAAATAACGTTTCTCTTGAGATAAATGAAGGAGAATTTGTTGCCGTTCTCGGTCATAACGGCTCGGGAAAATCTACTTTCGCAAAATTGCTTAATATGATACTTATCCCGACCGAGGGAGAGATCCTTATTAACGGTAAAAACATTTGCGACCCCGATATGACAGACGATGATGTATTGGAGCTTAGAAAAAATATCGGAATGGTATTTCAAAATCCCGATAATCAACTCGTAGCAACTATAGTTGAAGACGACGTTGCATTCGGACCTGAAAATCTTGGGATCGCTCCCGATGAAATAAGAAAGCGTGTCGACGACGCGCTCAGAGACGTTGGTATGAGTGAATACGCTCATCATGAGCCTCACAGATTATCGGGCGGACAGAAGCAACGCGTTGCAATAGCAGGAATAATGGCTATGATGCCTCGTTGTATAATTTTTGACGAGTCTACGGCAATGCTCGATCCTATGGGACGCAAGGAGGTTATGAACTCTATCGTTCGTCTGAACAGAGAAAAAAATATTACCGTTATAATGATAACGCATTATATGGAAGAAGCGGCGATGGCGGATAGAATTGTTGTTATTGATGACGGAAGAATAATTCTTGACGGTACTCCATTTGACGTATTTGAAGAAGAAGAGCTTTTAAAATCCTGTGGTCTGAATGTTCCGCAAAGCACGGCGCTCGTCCATCTTTTGCAAAATGACGGCTTGAATATTGATGGAAAATGCGTAGGACTTGAAGAATGTGCGGACGCTATAGCGGCTCTTATACTGAAGGAAGTGTAAAATGTCTGAAATAGTATTGGAAAACGTAAGCTTTTATCACGGTAAGGATACACCGTATGAAATAAAAGCTCTTAAAAATATAAATTTAACCATTCCAAGCGGAAAAATAACGGGACTTATCGGCCATACGGGTTCGGGAAAATCTACTTTGGTTCAAATGTTTAACGGTCTGCTTACGCCTGCCGAGGGCAGAGTCCTTATTAACGGTGAGGATATATGGAAAGAGCCAAAGAAAATAAGAAATGTGCGCTTCCGAGTGGGACTTGTAATGCAGTATCCCGAGTATCAGCTTTTCGAGGAGACGATATATAAGGATATAGCGTTTGGACCGAGAAATATGAGGATATCTGAGGACGAAATAGACGAGCGGGTTATTCAAGCGGCTGAATTTGTCGGACTTGAGCGAGAGCTTTTGGACAAGTCTCCGTTTGATTTGTCAGGCGGACAAAAGAGAAGAGCCGCAATAGCGGGAATAATAGCTATGCGTCCTGAGATACTTGTGCTTGACGAGCCTGCGGCGGGACTTGACCCAAGAGGTCGTGATTCTATTTTTGCTAATATAACTGAGTATCAAAAAAAGAGCGGAAGTACTGTCGTTATTGTCAGTCATAGTATGGAGGACATGGCAAAGCTGTGCGATAATCTTGTGGTTATGGCTGCGGGTGAAATATTAATGAGCGGAGATAGAGCTACTGTGTTCAGCGAGCCCGATAAGCTGACGGCAGTGGGACTTGACGTCCCTCAGATAACTCAACTCATGAATTTGCTTGCAAAGCGTGGTGTACCTTTGGCAAAGGGAGTTTACACCGTTGAGCAAGCATACGAATTTATAAAAAATAATTTAAGGTAAACGGTAATTTTGTAATGAAAAGTATTGCTCTTGGGCAGTATTATCCCTCAAATTCAATATTGCACCGAATTGATCCGAGAATAAAAATAATTCTTGCGATACTTTATATCGTGTGCTCATTTTTGTGCAAAAATATTATAAGCTACGCAGTTTTAGCATTAAGCGCCGTGATACTTATTCTTATAAGTAAAATTCCTTTGAAGATAATTTTCGGAGGATTGAAGGCTGTGCTTTTCGTACTTATATTCACTTCATTGATTAATATTTTTTGGACAACGGGAGAATATTTGCTGTTAGATTGGCTATTTATTCATATATATCTTGAAGGTATTTATGCCGCGATCTTTATGGTTATACGAATAACCGCGTTGATAATCGGTACGAGTGTTTTTATGACTTATACGACCACTCCTATTGATTTGACCGATAGTATAGAGGATCTGCTGTCGCCGCTAAAAAAACTTCATGTGCCCGTACATGAATTTGCAATGATGATGACTATTGCTCTCAGATTTATACCAACGCTGGTTGAAGAAACGGATAAAATAATGACGGCACAAAAGGCAAGGGGCGTTGATTTCTCGAGCGGAAGTCTCGTAAGTAGGGCAAAGGCTTTGATACCCGTGCTGATACCTCTGTTTGTGTCTGCTTTTAACAGAGCTTCTGATTTGGCTACGGCAATGGAATGCAGATGTTATCATGGTGGAGACGGAAGAACGAGAATGAAGGTTCGCCATATTAGATTTGTTGACTTTATTCCGTTGTTTATTATATTGATATTAGGAACGTCTTTAGTGGTATTGAATATTTTGGGTATTGGTTTTACAATGTAGCTTAATGGTGAACGTAAATGAAGATATTACTTGATTTATCTTTTTTGGGAACAGCATATTGCGGATATCAGGTTCAGCCCAATGCTCCGACGGTACAGCAGCAGCTTAATTTTGCGGCAAAATCGTTATTTGGGTATGACTGTGATATTATCGGCTGTAGTCGTACAGATAGCGGTGTGCACGCCAATCATTTTTTTGCGACCGTTAGTGAAAAAGGAAAAAAAGCTTTGCAAACGGACATAGCCGTTGAAAAAATACCGAAAGCGTTGAATTTTTATCTTCCTAACGATATCTCAGTCAATAGCGCAAAGATAGTTGATGATGAATTTCATCCAAGATACGACGTGAAATATAAAGAATATCTCTACTGTATATGGAATTCGCAAACGAGAAATCCTTTTTTACACGACAGATGCTGGCATTATACTAAGCATATAGATGATATTGCGTTTGAGAATATGCGTGTGGCGGCTGAAAAATTTAAGGGAACTCATGATTTTTCCTCCTATATGGCAGCTAATTCTACGGTGAACAGTACGGTGAGAACTATTTACGATGCAACTGTTGAACGTAATGGTGATGCTATATATTTTCGCGTCAGTGCAGACGGATTTCTGTATAATATGGTCAGAATACTTACGGGGACGCTAATTTCGGTAGCCGAAGGAAAAATAACCTACGATGACATCGATGATATAACAAGCGCTTGTGACCGAGGTAGAGCGGGAATGACTGCTCCGCCTCAGGGATTGTATTTGAATAAGGTCGTCTATTGAAATAATCAAAAATTACGAGGAGGTAAGGATGAAGTTTCCGTTCAAAAAAAGTAGCCGCGATTCTGATAATGAAAACGGCTCTGAAGCTAAAAATATCAATGGATTCTTTAGTAAGATCGGTGATTTTTTTAATCCCGAGCCTCAGAAGGAAAAGGTGCTTCGCCACGAGGATTTCAATAGAGCAGGTGACGTTTACTACGCTACGGTTTCTGCGAGTTACAAAATATCGCAGAGAATATTTGTGTTATTACTCGTTATTTTTTTGATATTTTCGTTAATAACTAATTTCAGAGAGATTACTTATGAAAATTTCTTTTATCTGCTGAAGGATTTTTCCGCAGCGGTAGATACTGAGGACAGCGTTTACGATACTCTTTCGTATGATTCAAATACAAGGCATTTCTTTTGCTTGTATCGAGGAGGACTGGCGGTAGTAAATCCGTCAAATATATCCGTCTTTACTGCTACGGGACGGCAAACCTTGAAGTCTACCTCTAAATTCTCTTCGCCTTGCGTAGTCAGCTCGGATAAATATTTTATTATATATGATACTTCGGGAACTACTTTTTCAGTATATAATTCATTTTCGAGAATATACAACGAAACACTTGATTATCCTGTTACTAACGCAGCCTTTGATGATAACGGTAATATGCTGATAATAACAAAAGATACAAGTCATAAATCGATAGTATATCTTTATGATAAAAATTTCAAGCGTGTTGCTATGATACCGTATAGCGAGTATGCATTTGACGTTGCAATCAATGGGGAATACGATAAAATGGCTGTTTCGTATTACGGTATAGGAAACGGTAGCGGAAGGACGGAGATCGTTGCCCGTACGCTTTCAAATATCAAGGAAGAATTTGCTACTATTTCGGTCGACGGAGAATTTTTGTTGGATAGCGGATTTATCGCAGACGAAAGATTCGCTATAATAACCGACCGCTCTATAAAAATATACGACAAATATTTTGAAGAGATTGAAGCTTTCGAATATAACAATGCTTTGGTATCGGGATATGAGATTAGTGAGCAGGGAATTGCGGTATCATATACGGAGAATTCTCAAAATATTGCGATTGTATTTGACAAATCGGGAAATTTGTTGTATAATGAAGTAATTAACGATAATATAAAAGATATCGGAATTTTTGATGACAATGTATTTTTGCGAACCGATACGGGTGTGAAAAGAATAAACGTAAAGACACATAAAGAAGATTTTTTAGTATCAGGACAGGGTAAAATGCTTATTTATAGTGCCGATACGGTACTTGTTTGCGGAGATTCCAAAGCGGAATACCTGGTGTTTGATGATTAAAAATCATGAAAGGAGGCAAAAATGAATATTCTTGATTGGATAAGCTTAATGCTAATAGGCGCATTTGTTGTTTTTTGTGTATTCAAAGGTTTGAAAAGATTGAGCTTCAGACTGTGCGCTTTTATAGTAGCAATGCTTATGGCAAAGCTTTCAGGACATTATTTAGGTGATTTTTTGCTTTCTGACATAATACAGATTGAAAGCGGTTTATTTGGTGATAAGCTTACGGAAAAAATCAATGATGTTCTTGTTTCCTTATTAGGAACATTGATATTGTTCATTTGGCTTTCCGTACTGCTGAAGAGAATATTCGCAATCGTTGAAGACAGAATGGAGCGCTCATACCGAGTTGCTGTTATTGATAAAATTTGGGGAGCTTTAACGGGAATATTCGATGGTATGGCGTTTGCTTTTGTTTTTACAGAGATAGTAACTATTGTAGACCGAGCTGCTTTTAAAAGGAAACAGGAGCTCTGCGGTTTTATTGACGGAAACAACCGTATCATATATAAACTTGCAAGAATTTTGAATTGATACATACCTCTTTTTATAAATCGATTATTAATAAAACAAAAATTAAGAGAGGTTTAATTAGAATGAAGTTAAAAAATATTCCAAATATTTTATCAGTTATAAGAATACTGTTGGTATTTGTATTTTTGTACGTTTTCTTTGCATTGGATAATGCTTATTTAGCGCTTCTTATTTTCTTGATTGCGGGAGCTACAGACGTAGTTGACGGATATCTTGCGAGAAGAAATAATTGGATAACCAATCTTGGAAAGATACTTGATCCATTTGCAGATAAGCTGATGCAGTGTACGGTGCTTGTTAGCTTGTGGCTTAAGGATATCGTGCCTCTTTGGTTTGTTATTCCTTTCTTTGCAAAGGAGCTGTTTACGTTGATTATAGGATTTATAGTTATCCGTAGAAGAAGCGTAAACGTTGTAAGTAAATGGTACGGAAAATTTGCCGTTTGCCTTTTCTATGCGACAATTGCAATATCGATAATTTTCGAAGAGTTCCTTGCAAAGAATCCGATTATAGCAATAATAATATTTATTCCCGCAGTTGTTTTTGCTTTAGCAGCGCTGCTTGCTTATATTAAGCATTATGCTTATCTGAAGAAAGAAGAAGTAAACAAAAGCGGTTTAATTAACAATATCCGAAAGGAACAGTAATGTGGCTTAATTTAGCCTCAACTGAATTTACTAAGTTATGGTAATGTGTTCAAAATGTCACAAAAGAGTGGCAGTGGTTTTCGTAACAAAAATCGAAAATGGAAATAAAATCAACGATGGACTGTGTATAAGGTGCGCCAAGGAAATGGGCGTTCCCGTAGATAATATGCTCGGAAACGTTATGAATCAGTTTGGCATTTCTCAAGAGGAGCTTGAGACTATGGCGGACGGTCTTAACAGTCTTATAGTGGCTCCGTCTGATAATGATGACATTGAGGATGGCGGAGCGCCTGCGATTGATATTCCCAAGCTTTTCGGCGATGCGGGATTTCCTATGAATCCTCAGGGCGCTTCCTTTTCAAAGGGAGGAAAAAACGATACGGCTGACGGCGGAAAGAAAAAATATAAATTTCTTGATACCTACTGCCGTAATCTCACCAAGAGAGCTGCCGACGGAAAGCTTGACAGAATTATAGGCAGAGATAAAGAACTTGACAGAATTATTCAAATTCTTTGCCGCCGTCAAAAAAATAATCCTTGTCTAATCGGAGAACCCGGAGTTGGTAAAACGGCAATAGCTGAAGCACTGGCGCAAAAAATTGCCGACGGTGACGTTCCGTATAAGCTAAAAGGAAAACAAATATATCTTGTAGATCTAACGGCGCTCGTTGCGGGGACTCAATTCAGAGGACAGTTCGAATCTCGAATTCTCGGATTGCTTTCCGAGGTTAAGGCAGCAGGAAACGTAATTCTTGTTATTGACGAGGTCCATAATATCGTCGGTACGGGAGATGCCGAGGGAAGTGTAAATGCGGCTAATATCCTAAAGCCCGCATTGTCTCGTGGCGAGGTAAGAATAATTGGAGCTACTACGCTTAACGAATACCGCAAATATATAGAAAAGGATTCGGCTCTCGAAAGAAGATTTCAACCCGTAACCGTTAATGAGCCTTCCATTGATGAAACTATTGAAATGCTTGAAGGAATTAAGCATTATTACGAGGACTTTCACTCAATTAAAATTCCCGATAATGTTGTTCGCAGAGCTGTAATTATGTCTGAACGATACATTATGGACAGATATCTTCCCGATAAGGCGATAGATTTACTTGATGAAGCTGCTTCCAAACTTTCTTTGACAAGTTCTGTTCTTAATGAAGCGCAGCAAATACGCGAGGAGTTACTTGAGCTTAAGGAAAAGAGAGAAGCATTGGAAGCACAAGCGCCTACTGATGAAAATAGCTCGCGCAGGTGCTACGAAGAAATTGCGGAGATAAAGGCGCGTGAAATTCAGCTTTCTTCCCGACTTCGTGAGATTGAGCCTTCGTGTGAGCAAGTTATACTCTCCGAGGAAGATATTGCTGCTGTAATTGAGATATGGACGGGAATACCCGCGGTAGATATTTCTAAAAATGAGTACGAGCAGATAGATACTCTTGAAGCAAGACTTAAGCAGAGAATCATCGGTCAGGATAAAGCGGTTGAAGCGGTTGCAAAGGCTATCAAGCGTAACAGAGCGGGAATATCCTATAAAAGAAAGCCCGTATCCTTTATATTTGCAGGTCCTACGGGTGTAGGAAAAACCGAGCTTGTAAAGACACTTGCAGCCGATCTTTTCCATTCTCCTGAAACGCTTATAAGACTTGATATGTCTGAGTTTATGGAGAAGCATTCCGTATCGAGAATAATCGGAGCGCCTCCTGGATATGTGGGATACGACGAGGCAGGACAGCTTACTGAGAAGATACGCAGACGTCCGTATTCCGTGGTCCTTTTTGATGAAATTGAAAAAGCTCATCCCGACGTTTTGAATATTCTTCTTCAGATACTTGATGACGGAAGGATAACTGACGCAAGAGGTAAAACCGTTAATTTTGAAAATACGGTTATAGTTATGACGACTAACGCAGGATCAGACAACTCTTCCTCAACGGTAGGTTTTTTTGCAACTGAACAGACCAAGAGTGATGATAAAACTATGAAGGCATTATCGGCATTTCTCAGACCCGAGTTTATCAATCGTGTCGATGAGATCATCACATTTAATTCGCTTACTACCGATAACTTCCGTCATATTGCCGTTATTATGCTTAACGAGCTTAAGGCGGCAATGAAGGAAAAAAACATAAGCTTTTCCTTTACCGATGAGGCGGTAGCTTATATTGCCGAAAATTCCTTTTCTCAAAAATACGGTGCGCGAAATATGAGAAGATTTATTCGTACCAACGTCGAGGATCAGGTAGCTGAAAAAATAATATCGGATTATAACAGATCTATTTGCGGAGTATCCTTGAAGTATTCCGACGAAGAGAATAAATTAATTGTAGAGTGTATTTAAGATGAACGAAAAATGGTTTGCTCTCAGTATCGGTGAAATCGAAAAAAAACTGAAAACCAATGCCGCCTCGGGACTTTCCCGCAAGGCGGCTCGTTCTGCTTGGTATCGAACGGGAACAAAGGCAGGTTCGTTGTTTATTCGTAAACACAAGTCTATTGGTAAAATGTGGGGAGAGATATTCTCGGATTTTGCGCTTGTTATACTATTGCTTGCCGCTATATTTGCAGTTCTTTTCGATGACAAATCAATGGGAGCAACTGTTTTAGCTATATCTGCATTAAGCCTTGCCGTTTCGTTCGCGTTTTATTATCATGCTCAAAGAACTATGGAGCAGATGAATTTGTATTTTCTTCCTACGGCTAAGGTTATAAGGGGAGGAAAGCTTTATCGCGTTTCTTTTGAAAATGTCGTTGCGGGTGACGTTATAATACTCGAAAAAGGCGATATTGTTTGTGGCGATGCAAGACTGATAACTTCGGATAAGCTTTCCGTTTCAATGCGTATTGATAAAAACAAATATCTGTCTTTAAAAAAACAAGCTTTAGGCGTCATCGACCAAAATGAAAAAGACCCTAAAAAGCTTATGAATATAGTACACGCAGGCTCGGTTATCAGTGAAGGTAGCGCAAGGGCCGTTGTATACGCAACGGGACGCTTTACTTACCTTGGCGCTATGACGGGCGGTATTGTTGAATCTTATAACGATAACGTTCCTAAAGAGCTTTTAAAAATGAGAAAGATATGTTCATATATAAGTATTGTCGCGATGATATGCATATTGCCGTTCAGTGTTTTGAGTTTGTTGCTCAGTCATATGAACGGAGGAACATCTACTCTTTCTTATACGTTTTTGACCGCACTTGCCATATGCGCGTCGTCAATGACGCAACTCTCATGTACCGTTTGTAAAATATTTTTCGTAAATAAAATAAAAGAGATAAGCTTAACACAAAATTCTGCCGTAGTGCGCACGACCGATGCATTTGATAAATTTTCTGAATTGGATTATCTTTTTATGCTTGACGGCTCGGCACTTACGGATGGCGTTCTTCATTTTGACAGCGCCTTTACATCAGAAGGAGAAATAAAAAGCTTTACGAGTCCTACGCCAACGATGTCAGCATTGTTTGAGCTTGCAATGCTATATAATTCCGCCGAATCCGAGGCGCTCACCATTGGTATAAATCTTCCCGAACGCTTTAAAAAGGCCTTGGACGAATTTTTGTCTTACGGAAACGCGGACAGGGAAGCGTTGAAAATCAGATGCCCCGTTCGCTCTTATATGCCGGGAACTATTACCGATCCTACCGATAGAGTCTACTATACTGATACCAATAGAAATATGGTGCTTTGCGTATCCCGAACCGAAGAGATATTTTCTCAGTGCCAATACGGTATAATATCAGGACGTATTCAGCCGCTCACTACTGTCGGTCGGGACAAGCTGAGACATACTTATAATATGCACACCTCTAAGGGAAAAACCGTGTTGGTATTTTCTCTTTCAACGCTTGAAAACGCAGGAAATAATTCGGGAAAAATATTTGTTGGAGCTGTGGTTTTGCGTGAAGGAATAGATAAAAATGCAATGCCGTCTATTTCTGCGCTTGAAAAGAAAGGCGTAAAAGTAATATCTTTTGTCGGAGTAAATTGCCAAGCTGACGCTCCGCAGATACCTATTGAAACGCATTATGGAAATAAAGTCGCAAAGCATGATTTTATAAGAGAAAATTTGCCTGTTACATACAATTTTGGTGAAATAAATACGTATTACGGCTTTAATGAAAACGATATTTATGAATTAATGAAATTTGCCAAGGCACAAAACAGCTCAGTCGGCGTGATAGGATTTTTGGAATATGCGCCAAGCATCGTAAAAAGTGCCGATGTGTTTATTTCGTGTTCACCTATTATAAACGTTTTCTCAGCGCAAAGCGAAAAAGAGCTTTATACGCTTGAAATGGCAGGAGCGAGAGAAAGCGCATCTTGCGTTCAGACGTTAAAGGCAAGCTCTGACGTTATTATACAGCGTCCTGACTCAAATAAGGGCGGAATTGCATCATTGGTACAGATACTATCCTTAGCAAAAGCCGCATACCGAAATTTAAACAGCTTTTTTACTTATACGTTGGCTGCTCAGTTAATAAGAATTCTTATAGTAGCGCTGCCAATGGCTGTCGGTAAACCGATACTTGATGCCAGACATGTGCTATTATGTAGCTACGTAATAGATATTTTTGTGCTTATTATGCTTGCGTCTGATAAAACCGCTGTGCCAAATAACAGAAAGAGATACGGCATACGCTCGCTTAAGGAGCAAATATTCAATTCTCGAACAATAATGTTGGCTTGCCTGATTTCCTCACTGTCTGCAATACTTTTGCCTATGGCATTTGATTTTATAGGCGTTTTCGGGCAGTATCTGTATAAGATAGAATATCTGTTCTGTGCTATGATGTGGTTGCATTTTACACTTGCGTACTATATACGTTACGGTACAATTTTCAACGTCAAGGCGGCAATTAAAAATAAGCTTCTGCTTGGACTTATTCTCGGAATAATAGCATTCGTTGTTTTAGTAACGTTTGTAACTCCTATCGGATTACTTTTCGATATAGTTTCCAATCCGTTGCCATACTTTATCTTAAGCTTTGTTCCTACGTTGATTTTTATATCAGTTATAGAAATCTTCAGGGCGCTTTCCAAGACAAAAAGAATATAAATTATCTCCTTTGCATAAATTATAACAATGCTTGCAAAGGAGATTTTTGTTGTGGAGAGATTCAGTACGTGTCAGTTGAGAGAGAAAGAAGTAATAAATTTATGTGACGGAACGCGAATCGGCTGCCCATCTGATTTTGAATTCAGTCCATGCGACGGAAAAATCACAGCATTGATAGTAGCGGGGCAGGGCGGCTTTCTTGGTCTCGGACATTCCAAGGACTTAGTTATTCCATGGTGTAAAATAGAATGTATCGGTGAAGATACGATTCTCGTACGATTGCCCGCAAATGAATTTATGATGCCCGATGATGACAGAAGAAAAAAACGTAAAAGTTTTTGGTGATTGTAAACATTTTGTGAATTTATCAAAAGTGTATTGAAGTATATATAATTTTATGGTATAATTTTGAAGTTGCGTAATGAGATGCGCAATAAAATAAAATACACACACATGGCGCCTGCGGTGCGGTTTAATCGCTGGCTATGTGGTGGAAAAAACCAAAGGAGGACATCAAAATGTCTATTATCTCAATCAAACAGCTTCTCGAAGCAGGTGTACATTTCGGACACCACACAAGAAGATGGAACCCCAAGATGCAGGAGTACATCTTTACAGAAAGAAACGGCATCTACATCATCGACCTTCAGAAAACTGTAAAGAAGTTCGATGAAGCTTACGCTTTTGTCCGCGACGTAGCGGCTGAGGGTGGCACGATCCTTTTCGTAGGTACTAAGAAGCAGGCTGCTGACGCTATTAAGGAAGAAGCAACCCGTTGCGGAATGTACTACGTAAACGTTCGTTGGCCCGGCGGAATGATGACCAACTTCAAGACCATCAAGCGTTCTATCGGTCGTCTCAACGCTCTCGAAAAGATGCAGGAGGACGGAACCTTCGATCTTCTTCCTAAGAAGGAAGTTGCAGCTAAGCAGAAGGAGATCTTCGACCTTGAAAAGAACTACGGCGGTATCAAGACCATGGAGACGCTTCCTTCCGCAATTTTCATAGTTGACCCCAAGAAGGAAAGAAATGCAGTTCTCGAGGCTAAGAAGCTCGGTATTCCCGTAATCGCTATCGTTGACACCAACTGTGACCCTGATGACGCTGATTACGTTATCCCCGGTAACGACGACGCTATCCGCGCTATCAAGCTCATCTCCTCCGTACTTGCTGACGCAGTAATCGAGGGCAGACAGGGCGAGCAGCTCACCGAAGAGGTTGAAGCAGCTGAAGAGGCAGAGGATGCCGCAGCTGACGCTGAATAATTTACTTGATAAATTACTTGAAAGGAAATTAAAGATATGGCAAACATTACAGCTAAGGACGTTGCAACACTTCGCGCAAAGACCGGTATCGGTATGATGGAGTGCAAGAAGGCTCTTGTTGAGGCTGAGGGCGACGTTGAAGAGGCAATAAAGATCCTTCGTAAGAGAGGTGAGCTCAAGGCAGAGGCTAAGACCGCTTCCAGAATCGCCGCTGACGGTATCGTTGATATCATGAAGGAAGGCGACGTAACGGCTATGATCGAGGTTAACTCCGAGACAGACTTCGTTGCAAAGAACGCATCCTTCCAGGAATTCGTAAAGAACCTTCTTAAGACTATAATCACTAACAAGCCCGCTGACGTAGACGCTCTTATGGCTTCTACCTATATCGACGGAACTACTACCGTTGACGCAAAGCTTAAGGAAATGATCTTCGTTATCGGAGAAAAGATAAGCATCCGCCGTTTTGTAGTTGTAAACGGACTTTCCAGCACCTACATTCACGGTACGGGAAGCATCGGTGTTATCGTAACCTTTGACGCTGACGAGGCAGTTGCAGCTAAGGACGAGTTCGCAGCATTCGCTAAGAATATCGCTCTTCAGGTTGGCGCATATCCTACGCCTTACCTCAACAGAGAGTCCGTTCCCGCTTCCGTAATTGAGGAAGAGAAGAACATTCTCATGGCTCAGATTGCAAACGACCCCGCAAACGCTAAGAAGCCCGCTCAGATTATCGAGAAGATGGTTTCGGGTAGAATCAATAAGTTCTACGACAACAACTGCCTGCTTGATATGGCTTACGTTAAGGAAGACGATATGAAGGTTGGCAAGTACGTTGAGAATACCGCTAAGGCACTTGGCGGCAACATCACCGTAACAGGCTTCCACCGCTTCGAAAAGGGCGAGGGCATTCAGAAGAGAGAAGAGAACTTCGCTGACGAAATCGCTAAGCTCACTGGTAATAACTAATTTAAGTTAATACGATAAAAGGACTGCTTTAACATGAAGGCAGTCCTTTTTGCTATAATCGAAAACTTTTAATTTTGCCCCCACTCAAGATGACGCAGAGTGAGAAGTTGACATTATTACACATAAAAAATAATATAAATAGCGTATTTATTTATCAAAGCACTTGAAATTTTACAGCTTTTATGATAAAATATAATTTATGCAATATCAAATGTTGTTTTGGCAACAAAAGGAGTTTTACAATGTACAAGATTCTAAGAAAAGAATCACTGAATCCCACCGTAACCTTGATGGAGATTGAAGCACCGTTTGTGGCGGCTAAGGCTCAGGCGGGACAGTTTATCATTTTGCGAGTTGACGGGGAAGGTGAGAGAATACCTCTGACCGTTGCGGGATATGACAGAGAAAAGGGAAGCGTTACTATAATTTTTCAGATAGTTGGCGCTACTACATATGCGCTTAATCAAAAAAATGAGGGAGAATATATTTCCGATTTCGTTGGACCTCTCGGAGTTGCAACCAAGCTTGACGGTCTTAAGCGAGTTTGCATAGTCGGTGGAGGCGTTGGCTGCGCTATTGCTTTGCCTATTGCCCAGAAGCTGCATGAAATGGGTGCGCACGTAACGTCGATAATCGGTTTCCGTTCAAAAGATATAGTTATTCTTGAAGATGAATTCAAAAAAGTGTCCGACGTTCTTCACGTCATGACAGACGACGGCTCATATGGAAGACAGGGAAACGTTTGTGTTCCTCTTAAGGAAATGCTTGATGCAGGTGTGGGCTTTGATGAGGTTATTACCATAGGTCCTCTTATAATGATGAAATTTGTCGTTGAGGCTGTACGTCCAACGGGTATTCCTTGTACTGTTTCCATGAATCCTATTATGATTGACGGAACGGGAATGTGCGGTGGCTGTCGTTTGACTCTCAACAGAGACGGAGAAAAAATAACCAAATTTGCTTGCGTTGACGGCCCCGATTTCAACGGATATGAGGTTGACTTTGACGAGGCTATGTCAAGAGCCGTTATGTATAAGGATTTTGAGCGTCACGCATATGAAGATACCTGCAATTTGTTTTCAAAGGAGGTAAAGTAAAATGGCGAATATGTCTCCTAAGAAAAATCCAATACCCACCCAAGAGCCTGAAATTCGCGCTCACAACTTCGAAGAGGTTGCCATGGGCTATTCCGAGGCGGTGGCTATTGACGAGGCTCTTAGATGTCTTAATTGCAAGAATATGCCTTGTGTCAGCGGCTGTCCCGTAAATATTCATATTCCCGAATTTATATCCAAGATAAAAGAAGGCGATTTTGAGGGTGCTTATCAAGTGATAAACCGCTCTTCAAGTCTTCCCGCAGTTTGCGGTAGGGTTTGTCCTCAGGAAACGCAGTGCGAGAGCAAGTGTGTAAGAGGAATAAAGGGCGAGCCCGTTGGAATCGGACGCCTTGAGCGCTTTGTTGCCGATTGGCATAATGCTCACTTAGATGAAGCACCCGCAGTTGCCGCACCCAACGGACATAAGGTAGCCGTTGTTGGCTCGGGCCCTTCGGGGCTTACTTGCGCGGGCGATCTTGCAAAAAAAGGCTATAAGGTAACTGTTTTTGAAGCTCTACACGCCGCAGGCGGAGTTCTTGTTTACGGAATACCCGAATTCAGACTTCCCAAGGCTATAGTGCAAAAAGAGGTTGATAATCTCGTTAAGATGGGCGTTGACGTTGAAACCAATATAGTTATCGGCAAAACGCTTACGATTGACGAGCTTTTCGATATAGGATATGAGGCTGTATTTATTGGTACTGGCGCAGGACTTCCCAACTTTATGGGTATCCCCGGTGAGTCGTACAAGGGTGTATATTCCGCAAACGAATTTCTTACTCGTTCAAATCTTATGAAGGCTTATAAGGAGTCTCCCGTAACGCCTATTATGAAGGGTGGTAAGGTAGCGGTCGTAGGCGGCGGCAACGTTGCTATGGACGCCGCGAGAACTGCCCTCAGACTTGGAGCTGAGAAGGTTTACATAGTTTACCGTCGTTCTATGGAGGAGCTTCCCGCGCGTCGCGAGGAGGTCGAGCACGCAATTGAGGAGGGAATTGAGTTTAAGCTCTTAAACAATCCCGTTGAGATCCTCGGATATAACAATCCCGACGATAAGCGTGATGCAAGAAACGGCTTTGTTACGGGTATGAAATGTATTTGCATGGAGCTTGGAGAGCCTGATGAGCGAGGTCGCAGACGTCCCGTTGAAATCAAGGGCAGTGAATTCATACTTGACGTGAATACGGTTATTATGTCTATCGGAACTTCGCCCAATCCGCTTATAAAAATGACTACCAACGGACTTGACGTAAACAAGCGCGGCGGTATTATCGTTGAAGAAAGCACGGGCGCTACCACCAAAGAAGGCGTTTACGCAGGTGGTGATGCCGTAACGGGTGCGGCAACGGTTATCTCAGCCATGGGCGCGGGTAAAACTGCAGCAAAGGCAATTGACGAGTATTTAATGAGTAAATAATATAAAAACTCTGACGAAGTAATGCTTCGGATTCTTAAGGACAGTTTTTACAATAACGTAACAGAAAGACAAACGGTTACAACCAGAGGCTCCCTTGTGTAAAGGGAGCTGACGCCGAAGGCGGCTGAGGGATTGTTTTTGATTGATTTTTAGCTTTTACAATCCCTCCGTCACGGCGTTGCCGTGCCACCTCCCTTTGCACAAGGAAGGCTTTTTATTTTTCTGCAAGTGCGCACTTACTCACCACTAATGCGGTAGTACAATTCAAATTATGAAATAAGCCTCCGACAAGGATTTTTCCTATCGGAGGCTTAACTATTAGATTTTTTCAGCGTGTTTTTCAAGATCAGCAATTATCTTCTTGAATCTTTCTTCGTTTCTCACAAGATCAAATCTGTTATCTTCTAATGCTTTTAATCTGAGATTACAATCATTACCCTTATAATTCTTGGACGTATTTTGATTCTTGTGTTTCAAGCGGTTTGCCATTGGGGCTGTATAACTCATATCTTTCAAATTGGCTTCAATGATTGCATATCTGCAACTTTCTTCAAGGTAGTTTAGAGTGTTTTCCTTATCACCTAATTCACCATATTGAAATGCAATATAAAGATAATATAATGAAAGATCGTGGGCGTAAAATCCAACATTATCATCCGAAAACAAACGCTTTAATATGTCGATGGCAAAAGTGTATACCTCAATATTCTCCAACGGAGAAAACTTTGTTTTTGAAGTCATAGTCACAGCACTCATTGCTGCACTGTGAATTAAAGTTTCAATATAACTTTGACAAGCAACAACGCCTTCTTCACCTTGAAGAATCGTAGATTTTAATCCCTCTCTTGTTGCATGTATGCTTCCACCCATATTGGCGTAATATAAAGCTTTTTCATTATCGATGCCATCATAAGTATAGCATAAATATTGGACGGCGTGCTCTCTTTGCATTGCATTGGTTGACTTTGTTAAAAGCTCTTCTCCAAGGGCAATAATGCGATTAGCTTCGTCCTTGGGACAAGGATATTGAGCCTTCCGATTTATTGCATACATCAATTGCTCAATTACATCGCAGTTGTTCGGAAATTCGGTATAAGCCTTTTCCCATAGTTCGAGATTTTTATCATTCTCTCCGTTATTTTGATAGATCGCGGCTTGCCGTTTATATTTAGTAATCGCTTCTTCCACTCTTAACTGATCTACACAAAGCAATTCATCAACTGTCACATCAAAGTAAAATGCGATTTTGGGTAGCAAAGTAATGTCCGGAAACCCTTCTCCACGCTCCCACTTTCCGACGGATTGAGGAGTGATTCCGAGATGGTTGGCGAGGGCTTCTTGGGTAATACTTTTCTGCTGTCTCAATGCACGTAATTTTTCTTTCAAGTTAATTTCCATAAATTCAATCCACCTTTGTTTAGATTGATAAGCGCTTATCTTGACTATATTATATCAAATATTTGTTGCAATTTCAAGAACCGCAAAGTTTATTTGCGGGCGGATTTTACAACTTTTGGTTGTTCGCACTAAAAGCTTCGGCAAGGAAACTCCCTGCCGAGGCTGATTTGTATAAAACTGTCCTTTAGCACCCGAGGATAAATTTCGTCGGAGTTTTTTTGTATTAATATTGACAAATATATTTTGTTATGATATAATAACACATGTTATATATCAGATGTTATTTATGAGGTAGATTATGCCACCAAAAATCAAAATCACAAAGGAACAAATCGTCTATACAGCGTTTGAGTTAGTAAAAAAGTACGGTGACGGAGCCTTGAACGCAAGAACACTTGCAAAGGAATTAAACTGTTCAACTCAGCCTATTTTCTCCAATTATACGTCAATGAGCGAGCTGCGTAACGATGTCATTGCTGCTGCAAAGGAACTATATCAATCGTATCAGACAAAAGAGTTTTCAGACGGCAAATATCCTATGTACAAGGCAAGCGGAATGGCGTATATCAAATTTGCTAAGGAAGAAAAACAGCTTTTCAAGCTATTATTTATGCGTGACCGTTCCGACGAAAAGATAAGCGATGAAATAAACGAGATTGACAATATTATAGAAATAATTCAGAACAGTTTGGGGCTTCCCAGAGAGACGGCAATCGCTTTCCATCTGCAAATGTGGGTATGGGTCCACGGAATCGCCACGATGATAGCGACCGAATATCTTGAATGGGATCTCGATATGGTAAGCCAAATGATGACGAATGCATATCAAGGCTTGAAAAAGCAATATGAATCGTAATAAGGAGTAACAATGAACGCCATAGAAATAGTATCACTCACAAAAAAATATAAAGACGTTACCGCCGTAGATAATCTTAGTTTGACGGTTAAAAGCGGGGAGTTATTTGCTTTGCTTGGAGTAAACGGTGCCGGCAAGACTACCACTATAAAAATGCTTTCGGGACTTACTAAGGCGACCTCGGGAGATGCTTTGTTACATGGCAATAGCATCGTTAGCGATATTGCTTCAGTAAAATCTTTGATTGCTGTATCTCCTCAGGAAACTGCGGTTGCTCCCGCTCTTACGGTAAAAGAAAATCTTGAGCTTATATGCCGAATTCACGGATTTTCACGCGATGTTACGGATAAAAAAATATCTGAGCTTTGCTCATTACTCGGCCTTGACATTTTGGGCAAAAAGAAAGCAGGAAAGCTTTCAGGCGGTTGGCAACGCAGATTAAGTATAGCTATGGCGCTTATCAGTGAGCCAAAGATTTTGTTTCTTGATGAGCCTACTCTTGGACTTGACGTTATCGCAAGAAGCGAGCTATGGGATATTATACGAGAGCTTAAAGGCAAGATAACTATAGTTCTTACAACGCATTATATGGAAGAGGCAGAAGCACTTTCTGACCGTATAGCAATAATGAAGGACGGCAAAATGATAATTTGCGGTACTGTAAATCAGATCAAGGAAGCGGCAGGAACGGATAAATTTGAGGATGCGTTCGTTCGCATAGTTAAGGGGGAGACAAAATGAGGATGCTTGCTTTTGCAAAAAGAAACGCCAAGGAAATATTGCGCGATCCACTTGCCATAGGCTTTAGCTTAGGGTTTCCCATAGTATTGATACTGTTGCTTTCAGCCATACAAGCTAATATTCCCGTCAGCTTATTTGAAATAGAAAATTTAGCGCCCGGAATTTGCGTTTTTGCTCTATCATTTATGACTTTGTTTTCCGCAACATTGATATCTAAAGACAGAGAAAGCGCTTTGCTTCAAAGATTATACACAACACCGCTTACTGCCTCGGATTTTATATTTGGGTATATTCTTCCGATAATACCGATATCTATAGCGCAAAGTATTATTTGCTACGCTGTTGCTATTATACTTGGAATGTCAGTAACCTTGAATTTAGTATACGCCATACTGTTTATAATACCCACAGTGTTACTTTATATTTCGTTGGGACTTTTGTGCGGAAGCTTATTTAACGTGAAGCAAGTCGGCGGAATTTGCGGTGCTTTACTTACAAATTTGAGCGCTTGGTTATCTGGAGTTTGGTTTGATTTGGAACTCGTAGGCGGAGCTTTTAAACGTATTGCATATGCATTGCCTTTCGTTCATGCGGTAGAGCTCGAGCGTTCTGTGCTACAAGGATGCTTTGATGAGATATTTTCTCATTTGATCTGGGTACTTGCGTATGCGCTTGTATTGATTGTTGTGGCAATATTTATTTTTTTGAGTCAAATGAAAAAGCAATAAAACATATTGGGACTGTCGTATTTTGTTTATCATTTATTCGTGGATTTTGTTCTGCAATAAATACGGCAGTCCTTTCTTTTAACAGCTTATTGAGCAATTATAACTTAAATACTAACGCCTTCTTTTTTTATTTGCGGTATTCGTACCTAAGAGAGCGCCGATAATTGACACTGCTACGAAGGATATGCGTATTAATAGACCTACTATGAGCGAAGAACCCGACGAATAGGTTTCGGTTATAAAAAGAGAGATTATAAAAAATATTAATGTCAATATTACACCGCAAAGCAGACCGCAGGGAATTGCGGCACTTTTCTTTTTCGAAGCTAAAAATCCCGAAAAAAAATAAATTATAATTACCGATGTAAATGCAAGTGGGGAAATAAGCTTATCGGGATTTTCTGAAAAAAGGCATATGACAGAGCATATAATGACGGAAATCACGGTAAGGAACGCTCCTGCACAAGCTCCGAAAATTGACGCAGACGCTATGGAGTAGTTTTGAGAAGATGACTTTTTTCGTGCCGATTGCTTTGACGATTTTTTGCTTTTCATAAAATATCCTCCGTAAAAATATTCAATATAATTTATATGTAAATATGATTTTGGATAGAATAACATTTGAGATTAACAAAAAATTAACAATCATAATTGTCATAACCTATTGAAAAAAAGTGCAATTTGTGTTAAAATTGATTAAAATTGGGGTAGAAGGTTTGTTTTTTGACGGCCCTCTAAAAAATCCAAAAAAATATATCTAACGGAGGCAGATTTATGGTACAGGTTGACGAAAAAGTGTACGGTCCGTCGAAGGAAAAGCTTGAGTCGATATTCGACTTGGGAACTTTCGTAGAGCTGGGCGCATACACTAAGCGTCTTAACTCTCAAAAGGACTTTGAGGGCGTAGTTTGCGGCTACGGTTCTGTAAACGGCAAGCTTGCGTTCGCGTTCGTCCAGGATAGCGGAAGAACGAAGGGCGCGTTTGGAGAAAGACACGCAAAGAAGATTGCGGATATGTATTCTCTCGCTGTTAAGAACGGTGCGCCGATTATTGGAGTGTTTGACAGCGCGGGTGCGGTCGTGTATGACGGAGCATCGGCACTTGCGGCATACGGAAAGGTTATGAAATGCGTTTCCGACGCATCGGGAATTATTCCTCAGATAGCAGTTGTAGACGGCGTTTGCGGCGGAATGAGTGCTGTTGTGGCTTCAATGTTTGATTTTACTGTAGTTGTTAAGGATAGCTCAAAGCTTTACGTTAACGCTCCCTTTGTCGTTGGCAAAGAGATCGGTACTGCGGAATACGCAGCAGCAAAAGGTGTAGCTGCTTACGTTGCGGATAACGCTCAAGGCGCATACGCATACGCAAGAGAGCTTGTTACCGTGCTTCCTCAGAATAATGCTGATGCGTGCCTCGTTGAGACTGCTGACGCCCTCAACAGAGCAAGCGCATTTAATCCTGAGGCTTACAAGGCAGACGAGCTTATAGCTGCGGTTGCAGATAGCGGAAGCTTCGTACAGATGTATAAGAATTACACTGATAATGCGCTTCTCGGTATTGCAAGCTTTGGTGGCGTCGTTTCTGGCGTTATAGCTTCCAATCCCGAAAAGAAGGGTGTGCTTGATATCAAGAGTGCAAGAGCAATATCTAAGCTCGTTTCCTTCTGCGATAGCTTTGGTCTTCCCGTAGTTACCTTTGTTGATAGCTGCGGACTTGACGTGAGCGCTGAGGCAGAGGATAGCGCATACGCATCCGAGCTTGCAAAGCTTGCTTATGCATATACGAGCGCTGAAAATGCAAAGGTAACGGCTGTTATCGGTAAGGCGTACGGCGCGGCATTCACGCTTCTTGGCTCTAAGTCTGTTGGCGCTGATATGGTTTATGCACTTCCCACCGCCGCTATAAGCGTACTTTCTCCTGAGGCATCGGTTGCTTTCGTATGGAACGATAAGGTTGGCGCTGAAGGTACTCGTGAGGAGCTTGAGGCTGAGTGGAAAGAAAAGTGTGCGTCTGCGGCAGATGCTTGCGACAGAGGCGAGGTTGACGATATCGTTGAAGCTGAAGAGCTTCGTAAGCGTATCTGTGCCGCTCTTATGATGCTTGCAACCAAGGCTGACGGCAAGCCTACCCGCCGTCATGCAAATATGCCTCTTTAATCGGGAGGGTAAATCATGTTGTTTAACGTATTGACTCCGAGTGCGCTTGCTCTGTTTACCACGGATGCGGAAACGCTTACTATGATGTGGCAGACGGTAGTGCTCGGTATGGGTATGGTCTTTGCGGTCCTTGCTATTCTTTGGGCAATACTTTCGATATTTAAGCTTATCTTTGCAGGTAAGTCTCCCAAGGAACCAAAGCCCGTAAAGCAGAAGCCCGTAAAAGAAAAGCCTGCTGAGGCTAAGGCGGAGAGCGTAACCGCTCCGACGCCTGCCGCTCAGGATGACGGAGCTTTAATAGCCGTTATCACCGCCGCCGTTGCCGCTTATATGGCAGAGACGGGCGAGGAAGTCCCCGTAGGCGGATTCCGTGTCGTATCATTCACAAGAGTAAGAGGCGGCAAGCCTTGGAACTCAAAATAACTATTTGACGAAAGGTTAAAGGTAATAAATATGAAAACTTATAACGTTACAGTAAACGGCGTGACATATTCCGTCGTAGTTGAAGAGGTTGGCGGCGCGGCAGTAGCATCCGCTCCCATGGCAGCTCCCGTAGCTGCACCCGCAGCAGCTCCTGCTCCTGCGGCAGCACCCGCACCTGCGGCAGCTCCTGCACCCGCAGCGGCTCCCAAGGCAGCAGGCGGCGCTCAAGGTTCTGTTACCATCAAGGCTCCTATGCCCGGTAACATCATGAAAGTAAATGTAAAGCCAGGTCAGGCTGTAAAGAAGGGCGACGTTCTCGTAGTTCTTGAGGCAATGAAGATGGAGAACGACGTTTGCGCTCCCGAGGACGGAACTGTTGCAAGCGTTGAAGTAGCTCAGGGCGCAACCGTTGAGACCGACGCTGTTCTCGTAACCCTTAACTGATTTTCCATATAGAAAAAATTTTGAAAGGAAAACAGTAAGGATATGCTTGATACAATTAAAAATTTTCTGACTGATACCGGCGTATTCCAATTGCTGTCCAAAGAGAGCGATAGCTTCGTGCTCGACCCACAGTGGTGGCAGACTGCTGTAATGTTCGTCATTGCGTTCGTTCTCGTTTATCTTGCAATCGTTAAGAAGTTTGAGCCTCTGCTCTTGCTTCCTATCGCGATAGGTATGCTTCTTACAAATATCCCCGGCGGCGGAATGTTCAATCTGGACTTCTTTATTCCCGCGCAGGAAAGTGTTGAAGCATTGGAAGCGGCTTTTGCTGACGGCTGGTTATCACTTTCCGAATTTGACAGTCTTGCCGAAATCGGACTGCCCATGAAGGATTACTTTGAGGGCATTACCGAAGCGGGACTTGCGTTCCCCGAGGAGACCTATAACGTTCTTATGGAAAACCTTACCTCTGTAAATTACGGTGACGTTCTCCATCACGGCGGTCTGCTCGACCTCCTTTACCTTGGAGTTAAGCTTGGAATTTATCCTTCCTTAATTTTTATAGGTATCGGTGCTATGACAGATTTCAGTCCCCTTATCGCAAACCCCAAGAGCTTGCTTATCGGTGCAGGCGCACAGTTTGGAGTATTCGTAGCTTTTGCTGGCGCACTTCTTCTCGGATTTGCTCCCGAGGAGGCAGCATCCATCGGTATTATCGGTGGAGCAGACGGTCCTACGGCAATCCTCGTTACAAAGACGCTTGCTCCCGCTCTGCTCGGTGCTATAGCGATTGCGGCTTATAGCTATATGGCGCTGATTCCTATGATTCAGCCTCCCTTCATGAAGCTGTTTACGACCAAGAAGGAGAGACAGATTAGGATGACTACTCTCCGTCAGGTATCCAAGACGGAAAAGATTCTTTTCCCCGTAATAGTTACTTTTGTAGTCGGACTTATTATTCCCGATGCGATACCACTCGTTGGATGTCTTATGTTCGGTAACCTTCTTAATGTGTGCGGTGTTACCGATAGACTTTCCAAGACTGCTCAGAACGAGCTTATGAATATCGTTACGATATTCCTTGGAATTACCGTAGGAGCTACCGCGAGCGCACAGAACTTCCTGCGTCCCGAAACTCTTAAGATCATTGCTCTTGGACTTGTTGCATTCTGCATCTCCACCTGCGGCGGTCTTATCACGGCAAAGGTTATGAACTGGCTGTCGGGCGGAAAGATCAATCCTCTTATCGGTTCTGCGGGAGTTTCCGCAGTTCCTATGGCTGCGAGAGTTTCTCAGAAGGTTGGACAGAGTGAAGACCCCTCTAACTTCCTTCTTATGCACGCAATGGGTCCCAACGTTGCAGGTGTAATCGGCTCGGCGGTTGCCGCAGGCGTATTCCTGTCGATGTTTGCTTAATAAATTCAGGAGGTAATACGCGAAAATGGCACAGGTAAAAATAACAGAAACCGTTCTCCGAGATTCGCATCAGTCGCTTATCGCAACGAGAATGACAACGGAAGAAATGCTTCCTATACTTGGAAAGCTTGATAAGATAGGCTATCACTCCCTCGAGGCATGGGGCGGAGCAACCTTTGACTCCTGCCTTCGTTTCCTCAACGAAGACCCTTGGGACAGACTTCGCAAAATTAGAGCAGAGGTAAAGAACACAAAGCTTCAGATGCTCTTCAGAGGTCAGAATATTCTCGGCTATCGCCACTATTCCGATGACGTCGTTGAGTACTTCGTACAAAAGTCTATCGCAAACGGAATTGATATTCTGAGAATTTTCGACGCGCTTAACGATCCCCGAAACCTTGAAACTGCTATTAAGGCAACTATAAAAGAGCAGGGACACGTTCAGGCAGCTATCTGCTATACGACGGACCCCGAGAATAAGATTTACACTACGGAATATTTCACCAACTACGCAAAGATCCTTGAGAGCATGGGCGCAAACTCCATCTGTATCAAGGATATGTCGGGACTTCTTAAGCCCTACGACGCATACGAGCTTGTAAAGGCGCTCAAGGAGACCGTTAAGGTTCCGATTCAGCTCCATACCCACTATACCTCGGGTCTTGCTTCTATGACGCTTCTTAAGGCTATTGAGGCAGGAGTTGACGTAGTTGATACTGCAATTTCTCCCATGGCAATGGGTACGTCTCAGCCTCCTACGGAGTCGCTTGTGGCAACTCTTGCGGGAACTGAGTACGATACGGGCATTGATCTCGGTCAGCTTGATGAGATCACCAAGTACTTCGCTCCTCTGCGTGAGAAGTATCTTGCAAGCGGTCAGCTTGATCCCAAGATGCTTAAGGTCGATGTAAACGCTCTTATCTATCAGGTTCCCGGTGGAATGCTTTCCAACCTTGTTTTTCAGCTGAAGCAGGCAGGAAAGTCCGATAAGCTTATCGACGTTCTTGAGGAAGTACCGAGAGTAAGAGCCGATTCTGGTTACGCTCCTCTTGTAACTCCTTCCTCTCAGATAGTTGGTACACAGGCAGTGTTCAACGTAATCGGTGGCGAGAGATACAAGATGGTAACCAAGGAGTTCAAGGGACTCGTTCAGGGTCAGTACGGTAAAACTCCCGTTGAGATTGACGAGGAATTCGCCAAGAAGATCATTGGTGATGCAGAGAGAATTACCTGCCGTCCCGCAGATAAGCTTGCTCCCGAGATCGAATCTCTCCGTGAGCAGATAAAGCCCTACTTGGAGCAGGACGAGGACGTTCTTTCCTACGCTCTCTTTGAGCAGGTAGCGCTTAAATTCTTTGAGTACAGAAAAGCAAAGAAGTACGGAATAGACGCTGATAACGCAGACGCGTCTTTGGGAATTCATAACGCTTAAAAATATTTGGGGGAAGGATAAGCTTCTGAATAGAAGCTTATCCTTCCCCCGAAAACATATTCTTGCAAGAGGTGTATTTATGGAACTTTGGGATATATACGACGAAAACAGAGCACTCAAAAATGAAACTATGGTTCGGGGAGAACCGATAAAGGACGGAGATTATCACCTCGTTATTCACGTTTGCGTGTTTAATAATAAAGGCGAAATGCTAATACAAAAGCGTCAGCCGTTCAAATCGGGATATTCGGGGCTGTGGGACGTGACCGTGGGCGGTAGTGCCGTAAGCGGAGACACGAGTAGAAAAGCCGCTGAAAGAGAGCTTTTTGAGGAGGTTGGAATCCAACATGATTTTACGGGTATACAGCCGCACTTAACGCTAAATTTTTACCATGGCTTTGATGATATCTTCCTCATTGAAAAGGAAGTGGATATAAACACTCTGAAATTACAGTATGAGGAAGTAGAAAAGGTCATGTGGGCAGACGAGGAGCAAATACTTGCCATGATAGAAAGCGGGGAATTTATACCGTACTATCCTGAGCTTATACGGCTTCTATTTACAATGCGAGGTCCTCTTGGTGCACATAAAAGATAAATATAAACAAAACTCAGGTCATTAAAATCGACCTGAGTTTTTGATTTATAAAAGCTTATTCATTCCAAAGCTCGCGTTTTCCCGTGGATATCATTGCAGCTCCTGAGCCAAGTGCGTGGAATATCTCGTCCTTTTGCTCAATCAGCCCGCCCGCAATAATCGGAATGTTGATGCTGTTTTTTATCTTGGTAATTGATTTGTAAGCGATACCCGGCATTATCTCAACCATATCTGCCTTTGAGGCTCTAAGTGTTTCAAGCGCCGTATCAACCGAACGGGAATCTATCATAAAGAATCGCTGAACCGAAGATATTCCGCAATCGTGAGCGGCTGAAATAATATTTGAACGGGTGCTGATGATTCCATCAATATTTTTAGTTGCCAAATATCTGACGCCCGCTGGGTCTTTACTCAGACCGTCGACGAAATCCATATGAACGTAAAGAAGCTTTTTCGCTTCGTGTGCTCTGAGCGCATAATCAGCGACAGTGAGTATATTGGAGCTGAGCATAAAAATTGCCTGAACCTCTGAGGCAACGGCTGCTTCGAAATCGTCCTCGGATTTTATAGCTGCAATAATTGGAAAGTTCTCAAAATCAAGCATCGTTGTCCTCCACTGTTCGCTTTATTTTGTAAAATACACTTCTGTCAACAGCCGATACTTTAAAAAATCTCAAAATCTTTGCTGTCATTGCGTCGCAGTCTATAATAATACAAGTCTTACGCTCGTTTTCTTCAAATATACAAACGCACGGATTGGGACAGGCTGAGGGGGTAGCGTTAATGACGGTATGAGCATCAATCGAATCAACGTTGCTTTCGCTATAAGCGGTTACGGATATAAGCTTTTTTAAATCGCCTTCGAAAATAGGCTTACGCTTTGACTTTCCATATATCTTGGAAAAGGTGAAAATCCCTGCGGTAAACGAATATTCGTATTCAACGCTCGTATATTTCCATGTAAGAAGTACGGCGGTAAGGATTGAAAGCGGTATAAGCATGATCATAGCAGCATTTATGCTGTAGCGCACCGCAATAACGAACCAAATACTGAGAATGACGATGTAAGCGCCAATCATCAAAATTTTTGGTAAAACCTTTTTAGTCGTATTCTCTGTTTTTATAATTCTTTCGTAATATTGAATGTCAGCCATAATTTTGTTCTGCGCTAAATGCGACAGCCTCTGATTTTACTTGTCCTGTTTTTTTCTAAGCATAGTAACGTTGTCTCTGTGATAAGACTTTGGAGGAACGTCGGGTGAGGCAAGAAGCCTTACTTTGACAGTACCTTGAAGAGGACTTATTTCCGTTACGATTCCGTCACCGTTTTCAGTACGAACGAGTGAATCGACGGGAGGCGTCCGCTTAATTTCATACTCATAAGCCTCGTGTTCGTATTTAAGACAGCACATGAGTCTGCCACAGATTCCCGAAATTTTAGCGGAATTAAGCGACAGATTTTGCTCCTTAGCCATCTTTATGGAAACCTGATCAAAGTCAGAAAGGAAGAGCGTACAGCACAAGGGGCGACCGCACATTCCCAATCCGCCCATTATCTTAGCTTCGTCGCGAATACCGATTTGTCTTAGCTCAATTCTTGTTCTGAAAACAGACGCTAAATCCTTGACAAGCTCACGGAAGTCAACGCGCTCTGACGATGTAAAATAGAAAAGAAGCTTTGAGTTATCAAAGGTATACTGAGCGTCTATGAGCTTCATTTCGAGCTTGTGCTCGGCAATTTTTTCGTTACAAATTTTAAATGCTTCGTCTTCCTTATATTTGTTTGCCTTGTGATGCTCAACGTCCGCCGTTGTAGCACTGCGAATAACGGAGCGAAGCGGGGGAACTATATCTGAAGTATTTACGAATGAGTTTGCTAAAGCAATCTCGCCAAACTCCTGACCTCTTGCTGTGTCAACGATAGCGTTGGAGCCCTTTTTAAAGGTGCGACCGTTGGGGGCGAAGTAATAGACCTTTCCAGAACTCTTGAACCTTACTCCGACGACCTCGGTCTTGGGAGCATTGGGATCTTCCTGCGGCTTTTGTGACTTTTTAGGAGCATTATCGTCTGAGAGGTCGGGAGTGAACTTATACTCCTCGTAATCGTCAGCAGAGTGCGTAGAAACCGGCTTTTGTTCCTTCAAAGAAGTACGCGTTTTTGATTTATCGGATGTCTTGGTTAAAGGTTTTGCTTGATTTTCAACAGTCTCGGCATTTGGTGTCTGCGGAGCAGAATTAGATTTGTTCTTTTTCTTGTGTCTATTGTTCTTTTTCTTAGGAGCAGTCGTACCAGCCTCATTTTGCTTTTGCTCGTTGGCAGGCGCTTGCGTGCTTGCTTGCGGCTTGTTGAGCTCCTCTGCTTTGGGCGAAGGCGACTCATTCTGCTGATTGCCCACCTTTTGCGCATTATTTTTTTTGTGAGGCTTGTTTGAACGTTTGCTTTGATTTTGAGCAAAATTCTGCTCGTTCTTGCTTTGATTATCTTGCGCCTTGCCTTGCAACTTGGAATTTTGCTGAGCGGCGTCTGAAGAACTTGTAGCTTGCGATTTCTCGGGTGGTGTCATAAAATAACCGTGGCGTTTGGGCTGACGCTGTTTTTCTTGTTTTCCATCGCCACTTGCATGATTTTTCTTTTCGTCTTGCATATATATATCCTTTCGTTTTCGTGCGTTAAATAAGTCCTGCGTCTGAGATAAGCTTAAGCAAAAGCAGACGCACGTTAGCGTTTCGTTGATTTTTGTCTATTGCATCCATAACGGCGCAGCTTAGAGTATACAAAAAACTCAGCGATACTCTGTCGCAAATTTCAATTGCAAAATTTCTGTTTGCGAAGAAATCCAAAGGAGCATCATCACTTTTCTTGAGAAGCGTGAGATCTGTTACGGCTTCAGAAAGCGCCGATAGCTGTTTGGAAAGTATGTCCCTTTTCTGAGAAAAGCGTGAGAGCAGGGGAATAACGGCTTTGGCGCTTGGAGTAGAAGTCGCAGTATCGCAGAAATCAATTGCGAGTGCGCGAATGTCCATTACGGGAGCAAAGCTCTTAGGCTCAAGATATTCAAGCGCTGTGCCAATACCGTGTTTTGCCGCCATAATAAGCTCTGCATAATCCGAAGGGGATGTGAGCTTTAATTGAGCGGCTCGTCTGTCAACTTTGCATATATATTCATCAAGCGACGCATTGTCAACGGGCTCTGTTCTGAGAACGGGAGCGCGGCTTCGTATGGTTTCAAGAAGCAGTCCCGCATTTTCGCAAAGAAGAATGAACCTTACGAACGAGGGGGGCTCTTCAAGCGTAAGCAAAAAAGCATTCTGCGCCTGAACCGTCATTTTATCGGCGTCCTCGATTATATATAGCTTAAATTCAAGGTCATTGGGGACGGTATGAACGTCTTCCTTGACGTATCTCACCGTTTCAACACTGAACGTCGCCTTTCCGTCACAGCCGACGGTAATAATATCCGGTGAATTACCTGCGAGAATTTTTCTGCATTCAGAGCATTCATAACAGGGAATAGTTCCCGCGCTTTTATGAGAGCAAGCCAACGCCGCCGCCACGTTCATAGCCAACGTGTGCTTTCCCGTACCTCTTGATCCCTCAATTATAAAAGCGTGAGAGAGCTTGTCCGCGTGAATGTCGGAGCAAAGCTTTTGCCTTATCGACTTATTGCCGACAATAGCGTTCATATAACCGTTCACGCAGTCACCCCCATAATTACATACTTAATATAATTATATCAAAAAAAAATCGTTATGTCAAGTAAAAACGCAAGTGAAAGAGTAAACATTTCTTAACAAACTAACAAATAATTTTAAATAAAATATATTGAAATTTATTGACATACAAGACTAATCATGGTAAAATATAATGATAAGATAAATTTGGGAGGTAAGGATATGTCGGATGATAAAACCAAAAAGCAAATACTTGACGAATTTTGGGACATATCCGCGCTTGTGCCTGCACGTAAGCCTATGCGTCCTTCCGCCAAGTCGGTAAGTACAGTCGAAATATCCGATGGGACAAATGGTAACGACAGTGCGCAAAATAAGCTTACCGAGGAAAGCACGGTTATAAAGCGATTTATCCCACCGCATTCTGCTGCTGAGTTTGAGGTCAGAAGAGAACCTGAGGAGTGTTATTTTCCCGATAACTCGCTCATTCATAAGGTAACGCTTTATAAAGAACCGTCCTCTTACGAATTTTACGCAAATTTCTGCGCTACCGCCAAGAAGCTGTGGAATCAGAAGGGCGAGCCGAGTATGTACGCCGAATTTTTTTCGTATTCACCGCAGTACGACCAAATGAATCATTGGCAGCTGTCGTATTACCTTTGGTGGCGCGAAAACGTGCGAAACGGTGTTTATATCAAAACTAATCTTTGCTATATATATCTTTATGCCTTTGAGCTTATAAATGCAAGCGAGCGCGAGGAAGCGGAGCGCTCACGGGAGCTTTTGATTAACGTCGGAGAAAATTATAACGACGTTATAAGGGGCGCTATGTCGAGATATATCCGTTGGATAAGTGATTTTAGCCTTATTAATAAGCTTCAACCGCCTAAAAGCTTTCCCGAAAAGCTTCTTGTGAATGCGGGAGCGTTTAAGGAATACTTCGTAAGGATACCCGGGAACACACCTGAGGGGTGGGCAAGAGCCTTGCTTACGTATTGCTGCTCGTATGATTACAGGAGAAGTAAATTCGCCACGAAAGACAATATCGCGTTGTATGATATCCATGTTCACGGTGCTTTGACCGAAGTGGTAAAAAAGCTCTCAGAAAACGGGAAAATACTATCCGGGTTACCTTTTGGTGATTGCAAGATATCAGCCAAGGCATATGAAGGCGCTGTATGCTCATCGTCAAACAGATATATTATCGAAGCTGAGTATTGCTCCTTCTCCCGTTCTCATGAGCTGAGATTTTTAGTGGGAGATGTGGTTAAATACGCAGAAAATAAGATACGCGCCCATATTTCCGTTAAATCTCGATTGACCGTGTACTCGTTGCCAAATGATTTAAGAGAGGTAATTGACCTATATTTTGTAAATAATTTGCCAAACGTCAGACGTATAGTTAAGAAGCAGAGTAAGCCTGAGGAATATGAAGCGCTTTACGACTTGCCGCGCAAAAAGCTTGATCTTCATGATGCCGATAAAATAGAACAAGAGTCGTGGAATACAACGAAAGAGTTAGTAGAAGCATTTGAGGAAGAGCGTATAACGGAAGAAATTATCCCCATCGAGACGACGCAATCTACTGACGATAATATTTCAGATGAGTATGGAGACCTTGTAAGTGCCTTGGGTGAATATGCGGAAGCGGTGGTCAGCTTAAAGAACGGTAGCTCAGCGCCGCTTTATGAGCTTTCAAGAAATTCGGGAAAGCCGATAGAAGCGTTGGTTGATGCCGTTAATGAAATATCCGTTGAGATTATTGGCGACATACTCATTGAAGAAAACGATGGAGAATATGCCGTTATAGAAGATTACGCTGATATGCTTAACTAACTTGATTTTAGGGAGAATAATAATGAATAACGATACGAACGTTCAAAAAGTACCAAAAAGAATATTGAATACTTTGCTATCGTCTCTTGCCGCGGGAGTTGTGCCGAGAGCGGGCGCGCCTTACGTAACTATCGGACGGAAGGATGAAATAAGCGCTTTGCTTTCCGATTTAGAGCAGATAAACGAGGGCGGCGGCAGTATGCGTTTTATCATAGGTAGATACGGAAGCGGAAAAAGCTTTCTAATGCAGCTTATACGCGGCTATGCGCTTGAACGTGATTTTATAACTGCGGATGCCGACCTTTCTCCGGAACGTCGTCTTTACGGAACAGCGGGAAGCGGCGTTGCTACCTATAGAGAGCTTATAAAAAATCTCGCTTCAAAATCCTCTCCTGATGGAAACGCACTACCAAAAATCATTGCTAAATGGATAGATATACTGCGGACGGAGCTTGTAAGTAAGGGCGTTGAGCCTGACAGCGATAGCTTTGACGTAAAGCTCAACGCCTTGGTAGCGGAAAAGCTCAGAGAGATAGAATTTATGGTTGGTGGTTTTGACTTTGCCCGTGTTATAACCGAGTATTATCGCTCATTGGTAAATGGTGACGACGATAAAAAAACGGCGTGCCTTTGCTGGCTCAGAGGCGAATTTACAACTAAGACCGAGGCAAGAAATTCTCTCGGCTTTGGAGTTTCTGTAATTATAGACGACGATAACTGGTATGACTTCATAAAGCTGTGGGCGGTACTCGTTCGCTTTATGGGATATAGAGGACTTATAGTATTTATTGACGAATGTGTCAATCTCTATAAAATAAATCATCGCGTTAGCAGAGAAAATAATTATGAGAAAATACTCTCGATGTTTAACGATACCTTGCAAGGCAGAGCCGAAGGACTTGGAATTATACTTGGTGGCACACCTCAGTTTATGGACGATACAAGACGGGGACTTTTCAGCTACGAGGCTCTCAGAAGCCGCCTTGGCGACAGCCGATATAATTCCGAACGGTTCAATAATTTTATAGGCCCTGTAATACGGCTCAAGCGACTGAGTGACGACGAATTGTTTGCGCTTATATCCCGAATAAGTAAGCTGTACGCACAGAATTACGGTTGCGGTATGCTCGTAAGTGAAAAGCAGATGGTAGAGTTTCTTGAAATATCCTTGTCGCGCGCAGGCGCTGATAGCATGGTTACCCCCAGAGAAATGATAAGGGATTATATGACCGTCCTCAATATCATGATGCAGAATCCCAACGTATCATTTAATGAGATAGTTGGTGCTACCGTATCGGAAAATACGGAAGATGATGAAGCGGATAAAAAGGAATTTACCCCCAAAAAAGCGGGTGACTTTACGGCAAACGATATAGAGTTTTAGGAGGTTAAAATGACGGAAGCGGATAGAGTATTTGCCAGATTTCCCGATTTTATAAGGGAATATATATATTCGCATTCATGGGATACACTAAGAGACGTTCAGCTTTTTGCGGCAAATTCAATTTTCAATACGGAAAATAATCTTCTGCTTACCTCATCGACTGCCAGCGGAAAGACCGAGGCGGCATTCTTTCCGATAATCACAGATGTGTGGAATAACCCGCCCGAGAGCGTTGCCGTGTTGTATATAGCCCCCCTGAAAAGCTTGATAAACGACCAGTTTTACAGAATAGAGGAACTCCTCGAGCAAAGCTTTATTAAGGTAACGCATTGGCACGGAGACGTTGCGGCATCACAAAAGAAAAAGCTACTTGAACACCCCGAGGGAATATTGCAGATAACACCCGAGTCGCTTGAGGCGATGCTTATGAATAGAGCTAACGATATTCCAAGACTTTTTTCGGGACTTCGTTACGTAGTCATAGACGAAATTCATACCTTGATGGGAAGTGACAGAGGAAATCAGATAATCTGTCAATTGTCAAGATTGCAGAGAGCTATTGGAGCGATACCGAGACGAATAGGGCTTTCTGCAACGGTCGGCGAGCCTCAGATTGCGGCAAAATGGCTTTCAGCAGGAACGTACAGAAATACAGATATATCTCCAACGCCCAAGGAAAAGATACGTTGGCGTCTTGGTATGGAGCATTTTTATATACAAAATCCTAACTTTGATCAAGCTACTAATGACGTTGAGAAGGAAAAAGCAACGCTTGACGCGGGATACGAATATGTATACGATTGTGTTGATAACGTAAAATCCTTGATTTTCTCAAACTCCCGTGAGGAGACCGAATACGTCTGTGCAACGCTCAGACAGATAGCGTCTAAAAGAGGAGACAGAGATAAATTTCTAATACATCATGGAAATCTTTCCGCCGCCTTGCGAGAAGAAGCGGAAATGAAGATGCGCGATACCGAGCAGATGGCGGTTACCTGTGCAACGGTTACTATGGAGCTGGGAATTGATATCGGGAGACTTGAAAGAATAATACAGATAGACGCACCAAATTCCGTATCGGCATTTCTGCAAAGACTCGGACGATCGGGCAGACGCGGACAGCCACCCGAGATGATGATGGTATTCAGAGAGGATGAGCCATTGCCAAATGCTCCGCTACCTCAGCTTATTCCATGGGGACTCGTGAGAGCGATAGCGATTGTTCAGCTATATATAGAGGAACGTTTTATTGAACCTCCGTCTTGGAAAAAGCAACCCTTTAGTCTGCTGTTTCATCAGACCTTAAGTACGCTTGCGTCGTTTGGAGAATTGAGCGCGTCTCAGCTTGCCGAGATGATGCTTACGTTGCCGCCTTTTGAGAATATATCTAAGGAAAGCTATAGAGAGTTACTTGTGTCGATGCTCAATCACGATTTTCTCGAAATGACGGAGGAAAAGGGACTTATAACTGGACTTGCGGCAGAAAGACTTTTAAACAGCTTTAAGTTTTATGCGGTTTTCAAGGATAGTGAGGACTTTACCGTAAGATGTGAGTCCGAGGAGATAGGAACGATAACGACTCCGCCACCTATGGGAGACAGATTTGCGCTTGCGGGCAGAGTGTGGGAGGTAACAGAAATCGACGCGGCAAGACGTCTCGTGTACGTTAAGAGCGTCGAGGGAAAAATGGAGATCTCTTGGCCGGGAGACTTTGGAGAAATCCATACCAGGATACTTGAAAGAATGCGGCAGGTGCTTACCGAGGACACGGTATATCCGTATCTTAAGGAAAATGCGATGCAAAGACTTGAGGTTGCAAGACGCGTCGTGAAAAATACGGGAATGGATAAAAAACATATTATACATCTTGGAGGATATACCTACTGTATTTTTCCGTGGCTTGGCACTCGCTCCTTCCGTGCGCTGAGAAAAATGATATCAGCGGTCTCACAGCCGTTAGGAATATCGGGCATTGACTTTGAAGGCTGTTATTATATGACGTTCCGTATGGAAAAATCCGATGAGAAGGGGTTGATAGATGCTCTTTGCTCTTATTTTGGCAGAGGAACGTGTGATGCGATAAATCTTGTGAGTTCTAAGGAATTGCCCGCCTTTGAAAAATATGACGAATATATTCCAGGCGACTTGCTGCGTAAGGCTTATGCTACGGACAGACTTAACGCGGAAGAAGCAATTAATCGATTATCAGATATAAGAGCGGATTTTGAAAGTAGGGCTTAAACGCGTCAAATTCCGCGCTCGGCAAAATTCAAAAACGTTTTTTGCCGTAGCGCGGAATTTTTTACAAATATATATTGACAAATCCTTGTTTTCAATGTATAATAAGCAGGTTGCGAAAATATTTAAGTAAGAGGCGAAGAAAACGTTATGATAACTATGCTTGTCATTGCAATACTTACGGTTGTGGCTTTTCTGCTCAGTGTACTTTTCTTTCCATCAATTGGGAAGCGTGTTAAAATAAAAATTTATGCATTTATTCCGCTTATAGGCGGATTTTTTATGGTACTTCTCGGAGATCTTTCATGGAAGGAAGTATTTGTTTCCTTTACCGAAAATTCATCGGTAAATCCAATGAAAATACTCGTTCTGTTTCTGTCAATGACCGTGTATTCTTTGATACTTGATAAAACTGGATTTTTCGGATATATTTCAGGTGTGGTACTTAAAAGAGCGGGGCATAACCAATTTACCGTGTTTTTCTCGCTGTATTTCGTAATATCCTTGCTTACTGTGTTTACCTCTAACGATATAGTAATTTTGACTTTCACGCCGTTTATATGTAAATTCTGTAGAGCGGCAAAGCTTGACGTTATTCCTTATTTAATAATGGAATTTATAGCGGCGAATACGTGGAGCTTATTCTTGCTTATAGGTAATCCCACTAATATATACATATCAGGAGCATTTGATATAAGCTTTACAGAGTATTTCGTTCATATGGCGCTTCCGACTATTGCCGCAGGACTTGTTTCCTTGGGAGCTATGCTTATAATTTTCGGCAGAAAACTCAAGAAAAGTATATATGCGGAAACTCAGATACAGGAGATAAACGATAAGCCGCTTATGTGGGTATCTCTCGTACATTTGATATTGTGTATAATTTTGCTTGCCATTTCCCAGTATACCAACACGGAAATGTGGTTGATATCGTTGGGCGTCGCTGCTTCGGCAATTATTTGTTCTGTAACAGTGCTTGCCGTGCGTCGTAAGAAATTCACACCTCTTGTCAATGCAATAAAGGGAATGCCTTTTGAGATAATACCATTCGTTATCGGCATGTTTATAATCGTTATGGCACTTGATAATACGGGGATAACCTCAATAATTTCGAGTTTTCTTGGAGAGCATAATAGCGTTTTGGAATACGGATTTGCGTCGCTTTTGTCGTGTAATTTTCTTAATAATATTCCCATGAGCGTACTGTTCAGTAAGATTTTGTCTGTGTCTCCTTCAATGCCTGAAATTTATGCTACAATAGTTGGCTCGAATATAGGTGCATTTATTACTCCCGTTGGAGCGCTTGCGGGAATAATGTGGTCAAATCTTATAAAACAGAACAAAGTCAAGCTTTCCGTGTCGAAATTCGTGGTATATGGAGTTTCTATAGGCGTTCCATCCTTGCTTGCGTCGCTGATAGTTATCATGATAACGTCGTGATTTTAAAGAGAAAATGGTGAAAAATATTATATAAATGTAAAATTCACAAAATAACTGTTTACAAAATTAAAAAAATGTAGTAAAATATATGTAGTTATGTTTAGAAGAGGAGATTATGGTTATGGAGCCTAAATATAAAAGAGTTCTGCTTAAGCTGTCGGGCGAAGCTCTTGCGGCTGGCGCTGACGGTATTTTGAATTTTGATTTTATTTCATCCGTAGCTGAGGTGTTGAAGAAATGCATCGATGCTGGAGTTGAAGTCGGCGTTATAGTCGGCGCGGGAAATATATGGAGAGGCAGACAAGGCGGCAAGATGGATAGAGTTCGCGCAGATAGCATGGGAATGCTTGCGACGACTATAAACGCTCTTGCTTTGCAGGATACCTTTATTCAGTGTGGACTTAAGGCGAAGGTCATGACCGCGGTTGAGATGAATACCTTTGCCGATAAATACGTTACCCGAGATGCCGTTGCTGCGCTTGAAGCAGGAACAGTCGTCATTTTCGGATGCGGTCTTGGCGCTCCATATTTTTCAACAGATACCGCGGCTGTTCTCAGAGCCGCTGAAATAGAAGCAGATGCCGTACTCATGGCAAAGAATATCGATGGCGTTTATTCCGCAGACCCCAAACGCGACCCTAATGCAGTACGCTATGACGAGATAACGTACAAGGAGGTTCTTGAAAAGGAGCTTAAGGCGCTTGACCTTACGGCAACCACCTTCTGCATGGATAACGATATCAAGTGTTATGCGTTTGAGCTTAAAGATCCGATGAACATTTACAGAGTTATAATGGGCGAAAAAATTGGAACTGAGCTTCACAGATAAAAAGAAATCATAATACATTTTAAATTATTTTACGGAGGATATATATATGAAACTCGATACCAAAGACTACGAAGCTAAAATGGCAAAGGCGGTTGCAAGCTATCAGGAGAACCTCTCCTCTATCCGCGCAGGACAGGCGAATTCCGCAGTACTTAATAAGGTGACCTTTGAATATTGGGGCACTCCCACACCTATCAAGGATATGGCTGATATCAGAGTTGCCGACGCTAAGACACTGACCGTTTCTCCCTACGATGCAACGACTCTTAAGGAGATGGAAAAGGCTATTCTTGCGTCCGATATAGGAATTACTCCTACCAATGACGGTAAGGTTATCCGTCTTATATTCCCTCAGCCTACTGAGGAGCGCCGCAAGGAGCTTGTTAAGCAGGTTCAGAAATTTGGAGAAGATGCGAAGGTTGCTATCCGTAACATCAGAAGAGATGCAAACGATACTTGCAAGAAGATGAAGAAAGACGGAGAGATGACGGAGGACGAGCAGAAGGCATCTGAGAAGTCTGTTCAGGACCTTACGGATAAGTTTATTAAAGAAATTGACGCTGTTACCGCTAAGAAGGAAAGTGAGATAATGAAGATATAATCTTCGGAAATTCTTTTCTAAGGATACGGGGCGGGTTTTTGCCCGCCCCCGATTTTCATATTTTGAAAGGCTTTGTTATGAAAAAAACTAAAGAAAAATATACAGCCGAGAACTGTCCTATAAAGCATATAGCTTTCATAATGGACGGAAACGGACGTTGGGCAAAGAAAAGAGGAATGCCGCGTGAGTACGGTCATACTCACGGAGCAGAGGTTTTCAGAAAAATAATGCGCCGCTGCTGTGAGCTTGGTATAAAGGCTGCTACCTTCTACGTCTTTTCAACGGAAAATTGGAAAAGACCGCAAAAGGAGGTTGATGCTATTCTTGGACTTCTTGACAAATATCTTGACGACTGTGAAAAGGAAGTCAACGATAACGACGTAAGATTTATTTTCGTCGGAGATATGTCGGTATTTTCCGATTCTATCCGAGAGAAAATAAAGAGAATAGAGGAAGTTTCGAAGAATAATACCTATATTGCAAATATGGCGCTGAATTACGGCGGCAGAGACGAAATTGCTCACGCTGTAAATACGCTCATTGCTGATGGAAAGCAGAGTGTTACCGAGGACGATATTACGGGAGCGCTTTATACAAAGGAATCTCCTCCTCTCGATTTGATAGTTCGTACGGGCGGAGATATAAGATTATCAAACTTTCTTCTTTGGCAAGCGGCGTACGCTGAGTTTTATTTTACCGATAAGCTTTGGCCCGACCTTAAGGCTAAGGACGTTGATATAATTGTAGATGATTTTGTAAGTCGTAACCGAAGATTCGGTGGTGTATAAAAGGGGAACGTATGCTTAAAAGGATAATAACTTCAATAGTCGCAATCTGCGTACTCGTACCCGTTTTGATATTTTCGGGAACGGTAGTGCTTCCTTTTGCCGTGGCTTGCGCAACAGTGATATGCATTTATGAAATGCTTAAATGTATGGGTACATATAAAAAATACGCACTTTCTATCCCTCTGTATCTTGTGGCGTTTGTTCTTCCTTTTCTTCTGAGATACGTAGATATAAATATAGCTGCCGTATGCTTTATAGCCGCTGTCGTTTATCTCGTTATAATGTTTGCGGCGATAATATGGTCGCACGGAAGCTTTAAGTTTGCTGACGGAATGGCTATGTTTACGGTGTCAGCATATATCATCACTGCTATGAACGCAATAGTTTACGTAAGGGACTTCGGAGATTACGGAAAATATCTGTATCTCTTGATCTTCATTGGCGCTTGGATAACCGATACGTTTGCTTATTTTACAGGTGTTTTCTTTGGAAAGCATAAGCTTATTGAAGACGTCAGCCCTAAGAAGACTATCGAGGGAAGTATAGGCGGAATTTTGTTTTGCGTTATTTCCTTTGCCGTGTTTGGAATAGTTATGGATGCTTTCTTTGACAGAAGTGCAAATATTCTTTTCCTTGCCGTAAGCGCAGTTGCGGTTTCAATAGTCTCTCAGATAGGCGACCTGATAATGTCGGTTATCAAAAGACATTACGGCATAAAGGACTACGGAAAAATTTTCCCCGGACATGGCGGCATGCTTGACAGATTTGATTCTATATTGGCAGTATCGCTGTGTTTAATGGCTATTTGTATGCTTGCAGGACTTTTAAACGTTCAGCTTTTATAATCGGAGATAAACAATGGATAGAAAAAATATAGCCGTTCTTGGCTCAACAGGCTCGGTTGGTGAGCAAGCGCTCGATGTTGCAGATAAATTTGGATTTAACGTAAGTGCTATAAGTGCTAATAAAAACGTAAAAAGGGTAGAGGAACAGGCAAGAAAATTTAAGGTCTCTAAGGTAGCTATGGCTGATGAGAGTGCCGCGGCGGATATTAAAACTCGTTTGGCTGATACCGACGTTAAGGTATATACGGGCGAAGACGGAATATGCGAGATGATTAACGCCGAGAAGCGTGACGTCGTTCTAAACTCCATTATTGGAGAGGCGGGCTTGTTGCCAACGCTTTCCGTTATAGATTCTGGTGCTCGTCTTGCTCTTGCAAATAAAGAATCCTTGGTAGTAGCGGGCGAGATAGTAATGAAGGCGGCTAAAGAAAAAAACGTTGATATTTTGCCCGTTGACAGTGAGCATTGCGCAATATTCCAATGCTTGAAATCTGGAAAGGATGCCGAGGTAAAGAGTATTTTGCTTACAGCATCGGGAGGTCCGTTCTACGGTAAAAAGATTGATGAGCTACGCGATATTCGAGTTGAAGAAGCGTTGGCGCATCCAACGTGGAAGATGGGCGCAAAGATAACCATAGACTCAGCAACGCTTATGAATAAAGGCTTTGAGGTAATAGAAGCCGTGCATTTGTTCGGTGTTCCCGCTGAAAGAATCAAAGTTGTTGTTCACCGTGAAAGTATAATACATTCAATGGTTGAATATATTGATAATAGCGTGATAGCTCAGCTGTCCGTTCCCGATATGAGACTTTGTGCTCAGTATGCGGTAACGTATCCCGATCGCTGTGACGCAGTAATAGACGAGCTGAATTTGTTTGATATAGCCAAGCTGACCTTTGCAAAACCCGATACCGATACCTTTGCGTTGCTTAAATACGCAATTGACTGTGTGGGTAAGGGCGGTGCGCTTCCCGCAGTTCTCAACGCCGCAAATGAAGTGGCTGTTGCAGAATTTTTGAAGGGTGGAATAGGATTTTATACTATTACCGAAGCAGTTTGCTCGGTAGTGGATAAAATGCAGAGTGCCAAGGACGTTTATACCTTGGACGGAATTATTTCCTGCGACAGAGAAGCAAGACAGCTTGCAAAAGCAGAGCTTGGAATATAATTTTTAGAATGTGACAGCGGTGTTATTAAAGTTCGATTGGAGAATATTTGATGTTAAGCTTTATCGGTTATTTTTTGATAATATTGCTGGTATTCGGTGTATTGATATTTATACACGAGCTTGGTCATTTTATGACCGCAAGGGCTTGCGGAGTTACCGTTAAGGAATTTGCTATTGGAATGGGTCCAAAGGTGCTGTCGTGGAATTCCAAAAAGCACGGTACGAAATATGCGTTAAGACTCTTACCCATAGGCGGATTTGTCAGTATGGAAAATGAGGACGGCTTGGATAGCGACGCTGACCCTAATGACCCGAATTCCTTCTGCAACAAAAGCGTGCCTAAGCGTATGCTTATAACTATTGCGGGCGCAGCTATGAATTTATTGCTCGGGTTTGTAATAATGATGGTTATAGTCTTTGCGACCCGTAACCTCGGTTCAACTGTCGTGGCAAGATTTGCCGATAACGCTACGTCAAGCGAACAGCTTATGGTTGACGATGAGATACTCAAGGTAGGTAATACGAGAGTTCATACATGGAATGAGCTTGCCTATGAGATAATGAACTCGGGATATGAGCCGATAGACATTACCGTTAACCGAGCGGGTGAAAAAATAATTCTCAAGGACGTCGTTTTTTCGACCTTTGAGGATAGTGGAGCAACCTTTGGGCAGTATGATTTTGTACCTTACGCCGATGAGGTTAATTTCGGAAATCTTGTAAAGCATTCATTTTTCCGTTCGTTGTCTACGGTTAAAATGGTTTTGGATTCAGTAAAAGGCTTGGTAACGGGTAGGTTTGGTATTGACGCTGTTTCGGGACCCGTGGGCGTCGTGGGAGTAGTCGAGGATGTTGCAAAGCAAGGCTTTATGAGCTTTTTGTATATTATAAGCGTTCTGACTATAAATCTTGGCGTGTTCAATTTGATTCCTTTTCCCGCGCTTGACGGCGGACGCTTCTTATTCCTGGCAATTGAGGGCGTACGAGGTAAGCCGATAAACAGAAACGTTGAAGCGTATATCAATCTCATAGGTATTATGCTTTTATTCGCATTTATGATATTTATAACTTTCAAGGACATTATGAACTTGATAAATTAAGAGGATTATGAAATATAACGATATAAGAAGAAAAACGCGAGAAATTAAAATAGGTAATAAGGTCATAGGAGCAAATAATCCTATCGCGATACAGTCTATGACCAATACGGATACGCACGATAAAGAGGCAACGTATGAGCAAATATCAGCTCTTGAGCGTATTGGCTGCGATATAGTAAGAATAACCGTTCCCGATATTGAGGCGGCTGATACTATAGTATATCTCAAGGAAAAGGGCGTTAATATACCGATAGTTGCGGATATACATTTTGATTACCGTGTAGCTCTCAGATGTGCAGAGGTTGGCGTTGATAAGATTCGCATAAATCCAGGAAATATAGGTGACGACGAGAGAGTCAAGGCGGTTTGTGAAGCTTGCAAAAAGAAGAATATTCCTATACGCATAGGAGTGAACGGCGGTTCTCTTGAAAAGGAAATACTTGCTAAATACGGTTCTCCTACACCCGAAGCTCTTTGCGAAAGCGCAATGTACCATGTCTCACTGTTGGAAAAATTTGATTTTTATGATACCGTAGTATCAATGAAGGTGTCTGACCCATATAAAATGATACTTGCTAATCGTTTGCTCGCAGAGCGTTGCGACTATCCATTGCACCTCGGTGTTACGGAAGCGGGAGGAAAGGAGCGCGGTTCAATAAAGAGCGCTGTCGGAATAGGTTCGTTGCTTTGCGACGGAATAGGAGATACTATAAGAGTTTCTCTTACGGATAACCCGCTTGAAGAAATAAAAGCGGCAAGACAGATAATTCAGGCGGTAGGAATAGAAGGACAGTCGGGGCTTGATATAGTAAGCTGTCCTACCTGCGGAAGAACTAAAATAGACCTTATACCCTTAGTTGCCGCTTTTGAAGCCGCGGCAGAGAAGGAAGGTTTACTTAACGTTCCGATTAAAGTGGCTATTATGGGCTGTGTAGTAAACGGTCCCGGAGAAGCTAAGGAAGCTGACGTTGGAATAGCGGGCGGCAAGGGTGATGCCGTGCTTATCCGCAAGGGTGAGATAATAAGAAAAATATCCGAAGGTGATATCGTTGAGTGCTTGATTGGAGAGGTCAAAAGGCTCAAAGAAAATTTATAAGTAATAATTACACGGATGCACGGTGTGTATCCGTGTGATTTTAAAGAAAAGGAGCGAAAAATGTCGCAAAAAACTTTGAAGGAGCTGTTGCATAAATATTTGCCGCCTAAAGAATTTGAAAGTATTCTTGACGGCGGACTCGTCACGCGCTCAAGAGTAGATAAGGAAAAGCGCTTACTTGAGGTCTTTGCAGATTTTAAGGTAATAATACCCAAGGACGAGCTGTATGCATTGGAAGCAGAGGTAACGGCGGCATATAAGCTTAATAGCTTTAAGCTTTTTCCGCATTATCCCGAACAGCTTTTTAAAAGTGAATATATACCCGAAATATTGCGAGAGACAGAGCGCCAAGGCTTTGTCGCAAGAGGCTTTTTTTCAGACTATACGTATACGCTCGACGGTAATAAGCTAAATATACAAATAGCTTTTCCGAGAAACGGTGTTGTACTTCTTGAAAAGGCGGAAACTCCGCGTATTATAGAGGCAATAATAAAAAGCGAATTTGGAGTTTTTGTTGAGGTAACTATAACCCACGATGAATATAGTACACTTGAAATGTCCGACTCGCAAAAGCAGCTACTTGAAGAATACGACAGACAAATCATTGAAGCTGATAAAACCTACGGTATGCATAGCGCGGAAAAGGCGCAGGAATGGCATAGCGCTTCAAATCAGCCTGCTGAGGAAAAGCTACCGAGATTAAGCTCGGTATTTGGCGAGGATAATGCTCAGATAAAAAAAGAAAACGGTATAATTACAATAGGATACCGTAGTTTTGACGTGTCTTCGCCGAATTACGTAATCGGTACGCGTTTTGAAATAAATCCCGTGCCGATAGCCTCGGTTACCAAGCCTGTAAGAAACGTAACCTTCGTCGGAGAAATTTTTGAATTAACCAAGGAAGCAAACAGAGCAGGGGATAAAATAAATTTATCCTTCGCAATATTTGACGGAGATTCCTCTATTTACGTCAAGCATTATTCAATGCTTCCCGAGGATGCGTCTGAGGTTTGCTCGGCTATATCCAAAGGTATGGCGGTAGCTGTTCACGGATATACAAAAAATGAGAGAAATGACGACGAGATATATATGAGCTACTCGGATATAGCCGTTATTTCCTCTATTCCTCGTAAGGATAATGCACCCGAAAAACGAGTTGAGCTTCATTTACATACCAATATGTCGAGTATGGACGCACTTATACCGCCCGATGTTATAGTAAAGACGGCGCAAAAATGGGGACATTCTGCCGTTGCTATTACGGACCACGGAAACGTTCAAGGCTTTCCTGAGGCAATGCTCGCCGCAGATAAGTGTGGAATGAAGGTCATATACGGCATGGAAGCGTACTTTGTAAATAATACCGCCAGCGCCGTGTACGGTAAATACGAGGGCGATTTTACGGACGAAATGGTGGTCTTTGATATAGAGACTACGGGTCTTTCCAAAAAGGATTGTAAGATAACGGAAATAGGTGCTGTAAAGATAAAAAACGGCGAGATAATCGATAGATATAATACGTTCGTCAATCCTCAGTGCCCAATCCCCGAGGAGATTCAGAAGCTTACGTCTATTACCGACGATATGGTTGCGGATGCGCCTACTATTGACGTCGTGCTTCCCGAATTTTTCGCCTATGTTGGCGAATGCCTTCTCGTTGCCCATAATGCAGATTTTGATACGGGTTTTATAAGAGTTGCGGCTGAGCAATGTGGAATTGAATTCAATAACCCGTATCTTGATACCTTAGCTCTTTCAAAATATATAAATCCCGATTTGAAGTCTCATAAGCTTAATATACTTGCAAAGCATTATAAGCTTGAGGATTTCCATCATCACAGAGCCTGTGATGACGCTGAAATACTTGCGAAAATATATTTTTCAATGGTAGCTCAAATGCTTGAGTCTGATATAAATAATTTTAACGACTTAGGCAACGAAATGCGGACAAAAGCAGACCCTCTTACACTAAAAACATACCATCAAATAATACTCGTAAAAAATCAAGTCGGACTTAAAAATCTTTATAAGCTTATTTCTTCAAGCTATCTTAAGTACTTTCACCGCTTTCCGAGAATACCCAAAACGGAGCTTGAAGAGTATAGAGAAGGACTTATTATTGGCTCTGCTTGCGAGGCGGGCGAGGTATTCCGAGCAATTCTTGATAATAAGCCCGAGAAGGAAATTGAAGATATCGTAAATTTTTACGATTATCTTGAAATTCAGCCTATATGCAATAACCGCTTTCTTATCGCTGAAGGAAGCGTTGCCGACGACGAGGGCTTGCGGGAGCTTAACCGAAAAATAGTAGCGTTAGGCGAAAAATATAATAAGCCCGTTGTGGCAACGTGCGATGCTCACTTCCTTAATAAAGAAGACGAAATATTCAGAAAAATTCTGTTGGCAGGTCTTAAGTTCAAGGATTACGATAGAGATATAAACCTTTATTTCAGAACCACCGAGGAAATGCTTGAGGAGTTCTCGTATCTTGGAGAGGAAAAGGCAAGGGAAGTAGTAATAACCAATACGAATCTTATCGCAGATATGATAGGTGACGTTCGTCCTATCCCCAAGGGCTCGTATACTCCTCATATGGATGGAGCGGAGGAAGAGCTTCAGGAGATATGCTGGAACAGAGCAAAGTCAATGTATGGAGAAGATCTTCCCGATATTGTAAAGAACAGACTTGATAAAGAGCTGACGTCTATAATCAAAAACGGTTTTGCGGTGCTTTATATGATAGCGCAGAAGCTTGTGTGGTATAGCGAAAGCCAAGGATATCTCGTCGGCTCGCGTGGCTCTGTGGGCTCGTCCTTTGTAGCTACGATGGCGGGAATTTCCGAGGTAAATCCTCTTCCGCCGCATTACTATTGCCCTAAATGTCAGCATTCCGAATTCTTTACCGATGGAAGCGTAGGCTCCGGATTTGACCTTCCCGATGGAGTTTGTCCCAAGTGCGGAACTAAATATAACGCCGACGGACATGATATTCCTTTCGAGACGTTCCTCGGATTTTACGGCGATAAATCTCCCGATATAGACCTTAACTTTTCGGGTGACGTTCAAGGAAAGGTGCATAAATATACCGAGGAGCTTTTCGGAGCTGAAAACGTGTTCAGAGCGGGAACTCTCGGAACGCTTGCCGATAAGACCGCTTACGGATTTATCGCCAAATATTTTGAGCAAAAGGGCGTAAGTCTTGGTAGAGCGGAAATGGAAAGAATGATACAGAATTGCGTAGGTGTTAAGCGAACTACGGGACAGCACCCGGGCGGTATTATAGTTATTCCGAGAGAATACGAGGTCTATGATTTTACTCCCGTTCAGCACCCCGCAGATGACCCTCATTCAGATACGGTCACCACGCACTTTGCTTTTTCCTATCTACACGATACCATTCTTAAGCTCGATGAGCTTGGACACGATATTCCGACCAAATATAAATATCTTGAGACCTTCTCAAATACCAGCGTTATGGACGTTCCTATGAACGATCCCGACGTATACGAATTGTTTGCGTCTACCAAGCCTCTCGGCGTAAAGCCCGAAGATATTGATGCTCAGATAGGAACGTTTGGTCTGCCCGAATTCGGAACACGCTTTTTGCAGCAGGTTCTTATAGAAGCAAAGCCCAAAAACTTTGCAGACCTTTTGCAGATATCGGGTCTTACGCACGGAACTGACGTGTGGCTTGGAAACGCACAGGACCTTATCAAAGAAGGTATATGCGATATTTCTCAGGTTATAGGTACGCGAGACGGTATCATGCTTGACCTTATTCGTTACGGCTTGGAAAATGCTCTTGCGTTTAAGATAATGGAAAGTGTACGAAAGGGAAAAGGACTTACACCTGAATGGGAAGCGGAAATGCGAGCGCACGATGTTCCCGAATGGTATATTGGTTCTTGTAAAAAAATCAAATATATGTTCCCCAAGGCGCATGCCGCCGCATACGTTATGTCGGCGATACGTCTCGGTTGGTATAAGGTTCATATTCCGATAGCGTTTTATTGTTCAATGTTTACCGTAGCACCGGGCGCTTTTGATGCGGAAGTCGTCATGAAAGGAAGAAGCGGCGTTGTGGCTACTATTAAGGATATAGAGAAGCGCGGTAAGGAAGCGTCCCCCAAGGAGCAAAGCTCTATTCCTGTGCTTCAGCTTATAAACGAATGTATGGCAAGAGGAATAAAGTTTTTGCCCATAGATATCGAGAAGTCGGATGCTTATAAATTCTATCCCGAAAACGGAGCAATACGAATGCCTTTTTCAGCACTACCGGGACTTGGAGATAATGCCGCGCTGAATATAATAGCGGCAAGAGACGAAGAGAAATTTTTCTCGGTAGATGATTTAAGAATAAGAGCTAAGCTTACTAAGAGCGTTATAGAAATACTCAGGAAGAATCATGTGCTCGATAATCTTAACGAGACCGATCAATTGACATTTTTCTAAATCCTTTAGGGGCTGTCGCATTTAGTGCAGAACAAAAACACATGAATTCTGCTTCTGAATGTAGCAGCTCCTTTTGCTTTTTTCATTACGATTATGTAAAAATTCAAAAAAAGCATTTATTTTTTCTTTAGATTATGTTATAATATATTCTGTATCAGTGTTTGAGAAAGGAGGCGTAGCCGTGAAAAAAATTATATGCTTTATTTTAAGTATTTTGATGACAGCTGCTTGGGTTTTACCCTCGGTATATGCTTCCGAGGCAGATACTGCGCAGAATGACAATATACTTTTAAATGCCGTTACGTATACATGTATTCATGATGTAAAAAACAGCAGAGTTGTCATTGAAGGAACTGTTAAGCATGACTTTATGATAAGTCATGGAGATTATACAATAAAAGTATTTTCGATACTTCCCGGTAAGGACATTATTTCAGTTATAAACAACGAGAATACAGAGCCCTTGGCGGAGTCCGCCATGTCGGTAAAGTTTACGTTTTATATTGACGTAAGCGCTACTCTTGAGCGTTACTCAAAGTATGCAATAGTATTTTCATCCTCTGACGGAACGGATTATCTCGCTGCCGAGCCCATGCTGCCTTCTATATCCTCAGATTTTGAATATCAACGCGGAGACAGAAGCGGCTTTAAAGGTGTACTTGTAGATAGCTCCTTGGAAATAGGAGATTCGGGGGCGGGAACTGTAGTTATTGACGTCGATATAACCAAAACCGTGGGAAATGCCGCTGACAGTATACTTTTTCCAATGAAAGATACGTATATACATATTAGTAAATCGTATATAACCTCAATAGATAAAAAGGCTCAATCCGCGGCTCTTACCGGCGCGAAGGTATATATGAGACTTCTGCTCGCTGCTTCCGATAGAACGTATGCTGTCGCATATTCCGAGGAGGCGGGGAAATATAGCATTCCAAACCTTCATTCCGAGTCAGTGCTCGATTATATTTTTACAATCTCTGCATTTCTTGCTGAGAGATATGACAGTGCTTACGGAAAAATACACGGCGTTATTCCCGGAATAAAAATTGACGACGTAGAAAATACAAATTCTATAGGCAATATGACCTCAGAGCAATACGCCGATATGTATACGTTGTATCTTGTTGTCGTAGGCAATGCGGTGCGTTCAATAAATACCGAAATCGATATCGTTATTCCTCTTTCAAATATAAACGACTATTCGTCTGATTACTATGCCGATAAGACGATAAGAGCATCTGAGCTTTTTGAAAAAATAATGTACAGACTTGACGAAAACGTTTCAGGTAGTTTTAGCTGTTCAGTTATGATAGAAGCGGATATAGCTCCGTTGGGCATAAATAATAATATGATTTCTAAGGGTATTGACGTTGATTATGAGCACGACAGCTTGCATATAAACTCTGATAATATAAGCGTATTCAGCACTTACTTAAATAAGCTTTCCAAGAAGTACGATTGTATTCCGTCAAATATTATCTATATGTGGAACGTAGATAAGTCCTTGAGTGGAAATGCGCTTTGCTGTGCATATGTGTACGATTACTTAAAATTAGTTTCAAATAAGGACGTTTCCTCATTTATTGTAAGCTTTGGACAAGAAGCATATAAGAATTTCCGTAGCTTAAAAAGGGTATTACAGCTTATTGACTCTCAATCCGCCGAGGATACGATCGCTCCGTTAGCAAAATATTTCGGTATGAATACGTGGAGCGAAATTATGGAGGATACGTATGATAATCCCGTTTTGCAAACGTTTATTACGGAGAGCTTTTCCGTAGAGTCTCCGTATGATATTCTTGGTGAATTTCAATATGTAGACTTTGCGTCCTCATCTGTATTTAACTGTATGACTGTCGGACAGAATTGTGACTACATTCGTTCCGAATATAATTCAGTAGGAACACGCGCTCTGAATATGGGAGTGGCAGCAATGAAGGTCGGAGATGCGGCTGAAAGCATCTGCCGTTTTGAATATCCTGAAGATTACATATATACGCCGTACGTTTCTTTAAATGTTGCTATTGCGGATAAAAAAGCAAGAGCTGATGCGCTTTATGAGATAACACTTACTCTCGGAATGGATAAATCAAGAGTGGTGGCAACAGGAATACTAAGAAACGGTGAAAACGCCGAGTTGTTCTTTGATATTTCGGATTTCTCGGAAATATCAATGTCAAACTATATAAAGGTAAGTGCAAGGTGCCTTACAGATGATACCGAAGGATTTTCCTTATGGCTACACGAAATTAAAGGATACAGTGATGAATACGATAGCGAAGAGCTTGAATCACTTATTGAAGCAAGAAGATTGCAGATACGGAATGAAGACGTTGAGGACAGCGGCTTTGATTACGCATTTATAATTACTGTAGTTGGTATAGTATTTGCGGCTGCGGCGGTTGCGGTCGGATTGATGATAGTTTTCAGACGTGACGATGATGTCGAGGAAGAAGAGTGATTTTTTAGAAAGGCGGTGAGCGACGGTGTCTGAATTTGTACATTTACATTTGCATAGCGAATATAGTTTGCTTGACGGCGCTTGCCGCATTTCCGAGATTCCCAAAAGAGCCAAGGAATGCGGTCATACGGCGGTAGCCTTGACCGACCACGGTGTAATGTATGGGGCTGTGTCCTTTTATAGCGCGTGTATTGCAGAAGGAATAAAGCCAATCATCGGTTGTGAGGTTTACGTTGCTTCAGGCTCTCGCTTTGATAAGACCGTATACGCCGACGGTAAGGGAAAATATAATCACCTCGTTCTGCTTTGTAAGAATGACGTAGGCTACAGAAATCTGATTTATATGGTATCCAAGTCATTTACCGAGGGCTTTTATTCAAAGCCGAGAATAGACATGGAGCTTTTACGAGCGCATTCTGAAGGGCTCATCGCTCTTTCTGCGTGCCTTGCAGGTAAAATACCGACTTTGCTTTCTGCGGGCGAGTATACAGCGGCTGTAGAGTACGCCAAAACGATGTCGGAGATTTTCGGTAAGGATAATTTTTATATAGAGCTTCAGAACCACGGAATGACAGAGCAGATACAGATATTACCTCAGCTCGTCAAGCTTGCCGAGGAATGCTCGCTTCCACTTGTGGCAACTAACGACTGTCACTATCTGCGCCGAGAAAATGCGCAAACACAGGCTGTGCTCATGTGTATTCAAACCAATACTGTAATTACGGACGGTAGACCCGTAGGCTTTGAAACAGATGAATTTTATTATAAAAATACCGCGGAAATGAAGATGCTTTTCGGAAAGTATCAAGGCGCTATTGAAAATACTGTCAAGATCGCGGATATGTGTAGCTTTGAGTTTTCCTTCGACGATCCCAAGCTCCCTACTTTTAAAACTCCCGATAGCATGAATTCCACGGAATATCTAAGAAAGCTTACTTTTGAAGGTCTTGAAAGACGTCTGTCCGACGGTTCGCTCAAATTTGAGCCTCAGGGACGTCAAGTCTATCTTGATAGAATAGAGTATGAATTGTCCGTAATATCGAGCATGGGATATGACGACTATTTTCTGATAGTTCAGGATTATGTCAATTTTGCGAAATCCCGCGATATCCCCGTAGGACCCGGGCGTGGCTCAGGTGCGGGAAGTCTCGTTGCGTTTCTCGTTGGAATTACCGACGTTGATTCAATAAAATTTGATTTACTCTTCGAGCGATTTTTAAATCCCGAAAGAGTAAGTATGCCCGATATTGATATCGATTTCTGCTATAATCGCCGTGACGAAGTAATTCAGTACATGTATGACAAATACGGAGATGATCACGTTTCGCAAATAATTGCCTTCGGTACTCTTGCCGCACGAGCAGCTATAAGAGACGTTGGCAGAGCTCTCGGAATGTCATATGCAGAGGTTGACCCGATAGCGCGTGCTGTCCCACATGAATTGGGAATGACCTTGAAGGATGCGCTGGCACTCCCCGATTTGAAGACTCAGTACAATAGTTCCGAGTCTGTTAAGCGCCTTGTCGATATGGCTATGGAGATTGAAGGAATGCCACGAAATATCACAGTTCATGCGGCAGGCATAGTTGTGACGGACAGACCTGTTGCAAAGTACGTGCCATTGGCAGTGAGTAACAGCGCTATAGTTACTCAGTTTGACATGGATACCATAGCTAAGCTTGGACTTCTTAAATTTGACTTCCTTGCTCTTCGTTACCTTACCATAATGAAGGATGCTTGCAATTACGTTTGCGAACGTATCCCGGATTTTGATATAAGTGCAGTTCCTTTTGATGATAAAAAGACGTATGAGCTTATTTCCTCGGGAGCAACACTCGGTGTATTTCAGCTTGAGTCGGCAGGAATGCGACAAATGCTATCCGAGCTTCGCCCAGATAGTCTTGACGATATTATTGCGGCAATCGCATTGTATCGCCCGGGTCCTATGGACTATATACCTCAGTACATTGAGGCGCGACATAATCCGCAAAAGATTAGCTTCGCCCATCCTCTGCTTGAGCCGATACTTCGCTCTACCTATGGCTGTATCGTGTATCAGGAGCAGGTAATGAGTATTTTCAGAGAAATGGCCGGATATACCTACGGTCACGCCGATATTGTAAGACGCGCAATGTCAAAAAAGAAGGCGGATGTGCTTAACGCTGAGAGAGAAAGCTTTCTTCTCGGTACAAAACAAAAGGGAATATCCGAGGACGTGGCGGGAAAGCTGTTTGACGATATATCATCCTTTGCCAATTACGCCTTCAATAAAAGTCATGCGGCGGCATATGCTGTAATATCGTATAGAACGGCTTATCTTAAGGCACATTATCCGTGCGAATATATGGCGGCTCTTATGACGTCTGTGCTTGGCAATCTTACGAAGCTTGCTGAGTATATCGGCGAATGTGCAAAATTCGGAATTAAGGTTCTTCCTCCCGATATAAATGAGAGTAGAATGTATTTTCACCCCAAGGGAAACGATATCGTTTTCGGACTTTTGGCACTCAAAAACGTCGGTAAGCAATTCGTGGAGAATATAATAAGAGAACGTGAGCACGGAAGCTTTTCGGATTTTGAGGATTTCGTCCAGAGAATGACGGAATATGATATTAATAAGCGAATGGTCGAGGGAATTATAAAAGCTGGCGCATTTGATAATCTTGGCGTTTATAGAAGCCGTCTTCTTTCGTCTTATGAACGACTTATCGATATAAGAGCAGAAAAGAATAAAAGTAACGTGTCGGGACAGCTTGATATGTTTTCATCTGCCTTTGGCGGTAGTGAAGTAGCTTCAAGCTCGCTGAAATTTGAATATCCCAACGTCCCTGATTTTTCTCTTAAGGAAAAGCTTATGCTTGAAAAGGAAAGCTCGGGAATGTATTTTTCGGGACATCTTATTGATAGCTATTCTGAGCAGGTAAATAGCTTGGATGTAAGGGGAATTTCCGAGGTGCTTGATAGCGATTCGGTAAAAGAAAAGCAATTGGTAAAGATATGCGGCATCGTGTCCTCAGTAACGGTAAAAATGACTCGCAAGAACGAGAAAATGGCGTTTATTACTGTTGAAGACCGCTATGGAGAGATAGAGTGTCTGATATTTCCTAAAATATATTCGGCAAATTATCATTTGATACGCATAGATGCTCCGCTGTATATTGAGGGAAGCATAACCTTGCGTGAGGACGAAGACCCCAAGATACTTGTCAACGTGCTTGACGAGCTTGTGGATAACGCGGCATACGAAAAAATAAAGAAGAGAAATATCTCTCCTGCCCAAACTCAAACTACCGCGCCTAAAGCTCAACCCGTTAATACTTCAAAGCAAATAACAAAAATATATTTAAGAGTTCGAAACTTTGAATGTATCGAATATCTCAAAGCCAAAAATATCGTTGATATTTTTGAGGGAAGTACGAAAATTATATTTTATAATAGCGAGAACGCACAATATTCAAGCTATAATAGGGGCATAACCGCTACGGCATATATCATCGCCGAGCTGCGCTCAATTCTCGGCGACGAAAACGTAGTGCCGAAATAATCAACTGCTATAATCCTCAATTATAGAGTTTAACGCGCCTTTTCCAATAATCTCAATACCCTCTCCAAGCAGACGTTTGTCTGCTTCGGGGAGGGTTTTTACGTATACCTCGATTACTTGAATAAGAACTCCGTCAGTAGAAAAAACTCCTATTTTGCCCATGTATTCCTTAACGGTAAATACCTCGGCTTCAGCCGATACCGATGTATCTACGTCAATTTCAGAAGAATCCGCATGAACGTAAACGTATTCCTTTTCTAAAAGTGTCTCCGTAACCTCAGAGTGCGAATATAATATTGATTTTTCCAACGGATTAAATACGGTTACGGAAAAAATCAGTATGATAAGCATAATAATAGCGTAAATAGCCATAAGTCTTAGTAACCGTATTTTATAATTCTTGTCAACACAACGCTTATTCGCTTTCATAAGTAATCCTCCGAAAACACCTGATTTTAAGCTTATTATTTACTTTTCTTTGATAAAATATTCCGTTTTGTGCAATAATAAGCAAGGATAAATTTGATGGGAGATGTACTATGCTTAAAAGAATAGCATTAAAGACCTTTAAGATATTTTTGATTTTGGGAATAGTGGTGGTGTTAACTTGTATCGTTGTAGGAATAGCCTTGGCAATTTACGTTGACAGATACGTTGAAAAAAGTATAGATGAGGAGCTGTTTTACGTAGTAGGATCGGATTTCGAAACCAAGGTGTATTATTATGAATACGAGGACAGAACCAACAGAACGGGTGAAGCGGTAGAGCTTACCGAGGAGGAAATATACGGCGGTTATCGTTGTAAATACGTAAGCTATGAGCAAATACCCGAAAATCTTAAAAATGCCTTTATCAGCATAGAGGATAAGCGGTTTGAAACGCATAATGGAGTTGATTGGTACAGAACCATATCCGCTGGAATAAATTATTATCTTAAATTCAGTGATAGCTTCGGCGGCTCAACGATTACCCAACAGCTTATCAAAAACGTAACCGACGAGGACGATTATTCATTTCAGCGAAAAATACAGGAGATATTCTGGGCGCTTGATCTTGAAACCAAAATGGATAAGAAGGAGATACTTTGCTTATACCTTAATATCATTAATCTCTCTCAAGGCTGCTATGGAGTGGGCGCCGCTTCGGAATACTATTTTTCCAAAAACGTATCGGAGCTTACTCTGTCCGAATGCGCTTGCATTGCGGCTATAACCAACAGCCCCACTTATTATGATCCCCTCAGAAACCCGGATAATAATAACAGAAGACGTTTGCTTATTCTAAGACAAATGTACGAGCTTGAATATATTTCCGAGGAGGAATATACGGAGGCATGTGAGGACGAGATAATTCTAAATATAAGCGATGGAGAGCAGGGAGACGGTATAAATTCCTGGTATGTAGATATGGTTGTTGAGGACGTTATGAATGACCTCATGTCCGAATACGGATACAGCAGAAGTATGGCAAGCCTTATAGTTTATACGGGCGGTCTTAAAATATATACCGTCATGGACAGAGAGATACAGTCAAAGCTTGAAGAATATTACGAGAACACCAAAAACTTCTACCAATACGAACAAGGCGAAGTTCCTCAATCGTCAATGATAATAATTGATAATTATACGGGTGATATACTCGGTGTAGCGGGAGCGGTCGGAGAAAAGAACGCCAACAGAATACAGAATTATGCTACCTATACCGTGCGTCCCGCTGGCTCGGTTATAAAGCCGCTGTCAACCTATGCTCCCGCTCTTGAGGCGGGAATAATAAACTGGTCGAGTGTTTATGACGACACTCCCGTGAATTTTGGAAATTATAATTTAGATAAAAATAAAGGAAAAATAGTAGAGCCTGTGGCATGGCCCAAGAACGCAAACGGCATATATAGAGGCTTGACTAATATTAATTACGCTATAGAGCATTCCGTTAATACAGTTACCGTTAAGGTTCTTGAAGATCTTGGACTTGAGGAGTCCTTTGACTTTTTGTATAATAAGCTCAAAATGAAAAGCCTGATAGCGAGCAGAACGCTTGAGGATGGGAGCGTTATAACGGATAAGGATTACGCCGCATTGGCACTCGGACAATTCAATTACGGCGTTACTGTCAGAGAAATAACAGCGGCATATTCAATATTTGCAAACGACGGTATATATAATGAATATCGCTCATATTATAAGGTTACTGACTCGAATGGAGAAGTCATACTTGACGATAAATATCATGGAGAGGTCGTAATAAGCGAGGAAAATGCAGATATTATGACTCTGATGCTTCAAAACGTTGTTAAGAACGGAACTGCCGAGGAAATAGCTCTGCAAAAATCAGTACAGTGCGCGGGGAAAACGGGAACAACACAAAATAAATACGATACTTGGTATATCGGTTATACTCCGTATTTTATAGGAGGCGTATGGTTTGGATACGAATATCCCAAGGCACTTACTGACTTTCAGGGAAATAAATGTATAGAAATATGGGACGAGGTTATGACCTTGTTGCATGAAAAATATATAAAAAACGGTGAGGTGGCAGAATTTGAGATAAGTGATAATATAGTGGAGTGCGAATATTGCGTTGATTCAGGAAAGCTTATAACAAACGCATGTCTGCTTGATGCGCGAGGTAGCAGAACGGAGAAGGGGTATTTTGTAAAAGGGACAGAGCCTGCTGTACCTTGTGACAGACACGTAGCGGTAAACTATGATATCGTATCGGGCGGAGTAATTATAGGAAGCTGTCCCATGGAAAACGTTACCAAGGTTGGACTTATATACGTGGAACGAAGCTTTCCCGTGCAGATATACGTGACCGACGCGCAGTATACGTGGAGAGAGCTTAGCAAGGAAATTTTACCAGAAACGTCTGCATCTTTGCCGTTTTATAATAATCTTTTTCCTAAAGACACGTATAGCGGTATAAGCCGTGCGGACACTCAATTCAACAGAGCGTGCAGAACGCATTTCAATTACTTTGAATGGAAAGAAAAACAGGAAAGCGACGAATAGAATAAGTTAAAGAAGGCTAATGAGAAGTCTGATTATTTCTCGTTAGCCTTCGAATTTTATATTTGCTTTCTCATATGCTCCAACGCGCCTTTTTCAAGTCTTGACACCTGTGCCTGTGAAATTCCTATTTCCTCAGCTATCTCCATTTGCGTTTTGTTTTTGTAGTACCGAAGATTTATTATAGTCCTTTCTCGTTCGTTAAGTCCGTTCATAGCTTGCTTCAGCGCAATATTTTCAAGCCATATCTCGTCCGAGCTGTTTGTGTCACTTATCTGGTCCATAACGTATATTGAATCTCCACCCTCGTTGTAAACGGGCTCGTAAAGGGAAATCGGCTCAATAATTGCTTCCATTGCTCTTACTATTGACTCCTTGCTTTCCCCAAGATGCTTCGCAATATCGTCCACAGTAGGCTCACATTCCTTGGTGCGTATCAACTCTTCCTTGGCTTGTAGTGCTCGGTAGGCAAGGTCTCGGACGGAGCGACTTATTCTTATTGAATTGTTATCACGTAAATATCTTCTTATCTCTCCGATTATCATAGGGACTGCATAAGTGGAAAATTTAACATCGAGGTCTATATTAAAATTGTCTACTGCCTTTACAAGACCTATACAGCCTACTTGAAATAAATCGTCTAAGTTTTCGCGTCTGCCCGTAAAGCGCTGAACTACACTGAGAACAAGGCGTAGATTTCCGTTTATCAGCTCACGTCTTGCTTGTTCGTCTCCTTGCTTTGTCTTTTCAAGCAGCTCTCTTTTTTCTTCATCGTTAAGAACCTTTAATTCCGATGTGTTGACACCGCATATTTCAACCTTGTTATAGTACATTAAAAAATACTCCCGAAATATCTTGCGTTTGTACGCTTATATCGGGAGTATTGGCTTTTTCATTGTTCAATTATTCAAAAGAAGTGCTTCCACTTTTTACCTCAGTAAGACTACTGACGGGAGAACGCTCCATTTTGAGAATTTTATCGCAGAGAGCTAATTCTCCGTAATCGTGCGATACTAAAATTGCCGTTCTTCCTTTGATAAATTCCATTACAGCATCAACTGTAAACTGCTTAGTTTCTTCGTCCAATCCCTTAAAAGGCTCGTCTAAAAGTAGTAGCGGAGCGTCATAGGAAAGCGCTCTCGCAATAGATACGCGTTGCTTCATTCCACCCGATAGCTCATGCGGAAATTTGTTAGCGGCATTTGGTAAAAGCTTGTTCAGATAATATTCTGCCTTTTTTATGTCATGACAAACGCATTCAACGTTTTCGAGAGCGGTCATCCAAGGAAATAGCCTTGCGTCCTGAAAAATATATCCGAGCTTTTGAAAGTCGGAGCTTATAGCGCCGTGACTTGTTGGCACAAGACCTGCAATAGCGCCCAATAGAGTTGTTTTTCCTATTCCCGACGCTCCCGTAAGACCGTAAAAAATCCCTTGCTCAAAGGTAAAACTTAGATCATCAATAATAACTTGATTTTGAAATTTTACTGAAAGCTTATCAATTTTTATCATTATTGACTCCTCTCGGTATAATATGAAGCTTATCTCCAACTTTTTCAAGAACAAACACAAACAGCTTTTCGATTATAACGCTCAAAATAATGACTACTGCCGTCCACGCAAACAGAGAAGGTGTCTCAAGATAAGTTTTTGCAAAATAAAGCTCCGTACCAATTGCGTTATTGGGCGTAGACAGAACCTCTGCTGAAATTCCCGCTTTCCAAGCCATTCCGAGTGAAGATCTGCAAGCCGCCATAAAAAACGGAGCGACAGAAGGAACATAGAGCTTGGTCAGCTTACTTTTTGCTGAGAATTTGTATATCTTAGCCACCTCGACAAGATTATGGTCAACCGAACGAATACCTTCCGAGACGTTTGACCAAACTATTGGAACTACTATCAACGCTGTAATAAATAATGGCAAGGTATCTCTATTAAGCCAGAGAAGCGCAAGAATTATAAACGACGCCACGGGAGTTGCCTTTATAACGTTAAGCATGGGAGATAAAAGCGAGTTTAGAATTCGTGATTTTTCCGTGATTACAGCAAGAGCTGCACCAAGCAAAAGTGAGACGAGTATTCCAAGTATAACTCTCACAAGCGAATACAGAGAGGTAAGCCAAAATTCCGAGGTAATCGCAAGTGTGCCTAACGCCTTTAACACCGATAGCGGCGAGGGGAAGAGAAGCTCGCTATTAACGCGAAAGGAAACTAAAGCCCATATCGCCAACCAAAACGCTATTATTCCTAAGACCTTAAATAGAGATAGAAGAAGCCGTTTGATTTTCATGCTCAGTTTCCTTTCTTTTGATATTTATTTACTTTGCGACGTAATAGAAATCGTCAGAGGGGAGTGCGCCTCCGATAGAGGTCTTGTCATAGTTGAATATTTTCTCGCAGAAGGTATTCATAACAGACTTCATATCCTCGCCTGCAATAAAGCAGATGTTGCAGTTAGGAAGAGCTTTTTTAGCCATTGCTGCCTTGGGAAGAATTCCTGCGTTTACTATCATGTTGATAGCATCGTCACTGCCCGTCTTGATAAATTCAACGGATGCCTTGTAGTCCTCAAGGAACTTTGCAATCTCTGCGGGATGTTCCTTTGCGAATGCGGTATTAACAACGAGACAGCCCTGAACGAGTGTATTCTCTCCGTTGAGCTTTTCCCATTCCTCAGTCATGTTGATAGCAACCTTTACGTTTTCGTTTGAAAGTGTAGTTGCGGTAACCTTAGGCTCGGGTAATACTGCAAGAGAAATCTGATTTGCTGCGATTGCGGTCTGAAGCGCATCGGGGCTTGGATAAGTCTTAGCGTCTATAGTTACGTCCTCACCGACCTTAAGTCCTGCGCCCTCAAGAAGAGCTGCTGTGATATACTCGGGGTTAGCGCCCGCACCTGGAACGTAAACAGTCTTACCCTCGAGGTCATCGAGAGAGGTAATATTTTCACCGTTCTGGAGAAGATAAAGAACTCCAAGAGTGTTGAGTGCAAGAAGCTGGAGCTTACCCTCGGATTTGTTGAAAAGCTTAACCGCAACGTTAGTGGGAAGAGCCGCAATAGCGCACTCACCGCTGATGATAGCACCCGTGATAGCGTCTGCGGAGGTATGAAGAGAAATATTATAATTCATTTCCGCTTTATCATTTTTTACATTGTCGATCATCTGTGCCATACCGAGAGCGGTAGTACCGTTGAGAGCGTATATTTTCATTTCAAGCTCGGAATCGGGCTTTGCGTCTGTCTGTTCTGCATCTGTATCGGTGTCGGTTACGGTTTCCTTGCTGTCGGAGCAAGCCACAAAAGAGAAGAGCATAAGAAGCGCTATCATAAGCGCCAAAATTTTAGTTAGTGTTTTTTTCATGATTTTTTCCTTTCTTTAAGTTATAAAAACTGTATATAAAAATCTCCTTATCAATTAAAATTCAAAAGAGCATTTTTATCTATAATAATTATTTTTTTGCCTTCACGGCAAATAAGTCCTTGCTCAGTCAGTGCGTCAATCGCTCTGTAGAGCGAGGCTCTTCCGAGATTTAACATATCTGCAATTGCGGACATTGAAGCCGATGACGAAAAAACTCCGTTATCCTCGTGCTCGCAAAGGAAGAAGGCGAGCTTTTTTTCAGCACTGCCCGCGGTAAGAGTTGATATCTTTTTATTGAGATATACTATCTTGTTGCTTAAAAATTCAAGATAAGCCCGCATTGCTTGTGCATCATTCTCTAAAAGTGCTTTGAAAGCTTTGCTGTCAATGAATAGGGCGCGACAACTGCATTTTGCGGTAATTACGCTTGGAAATAGCTCGGTATCCGAATAAAGATTTGCAATTCCGAAAATATCCTTTTCAGCGATAATTTTAAGCACTGCGTTCTCACCTGCGGATATCGGTGCGGCAACTGCACGTCCTTGTATTAAAATTCCTATGCATTTTTTATCACATTGCGGTGAATATATAATATCGCCCGAATGAAAAAACTGTAGTGACAAAGAGCTATTTGGAAGATATTTTTCAATATTTTTAGCGTCGGCTTGACTTAGTATACCGTTATCCGATATAAACGAGCGTATGCTTTTATCAACCATATTTCGCCTCCAATGACTTGTGTCTCATATGAGACAATTTATTATACCATGTTTTTGTGTACCTGTCAATACCAAAAAAATAAAAAATGTAAATTAAATGTTAAATAATCAAAAAACTATTTTATTAGTTATTATAAAATGGTATAATGAGTACTCAAGAGATTAAATTTACATAAAAGGAGATAGCAATGACACTTTTGATTTTGGCTGCGGGAATGGGCTCGCGTTACGGTGGACTTAAGCAACTTGATCCCATAACGGAAAACGGAGAATTTATAATCGACTTTTCGGTGTATGATGCTGTAAAAAGTGGATTTGATAAGATAGTTTTCGTTATCAAGGAAGAAAACCTCGAGGATTTCCGCGATACCATAGGAAAGCGATTTGAGGATAAGGTTAAAGTCGAATACGCATTTCAGAAGCTTGATGATCTTCCCGAAGGCTTCAGCGTTCCCGAGGGCAGAGTTAAGCCTTGGGGTACGGCGCAGGCAATGCTTGCGGCTCGTAATATAGTAAAAGAGCCTTTTGCGGTAATTAACGCAGACGATTTCTACGGTAGAAGCGCGTATGAGTCTCTTGCCAAGCACCTTGGAAATGTTGATGTAAGCTCTGATGTTGCTCAGTATTGCATGGTTGGTTACGTTCTTGAAAAGACTCTTACAGAAAACGGAACGGTCTCCAGAGGTGTATGCGAGGTGAATGACGGAAAGCTCGTTGACGTAATTGAGAGAACTAAGATAAGCCGTGCGGGTGACGTTGCGGTTTACAGCGATGGCGAAGAAGAGATAAAGATACCGCTTGACGCTATAGTTTCAATGAACTGCTGGGGCTTTACTCCTGATATATTCGAAAAGGTACAGGACGGCTTTGCAAAGTTCCTTGCTGCTGATAACGGCGATATCAAGAGAGAATATTATCTGCCATTTGCCGTAAAGGAAATAATGGAGCGCAAGGAATGTTCCGTAAGCGTTTATTCGTCGCGCGATTCATGGTACGGCGTTACTTACAGAGAGGATAGAGACTCGGTTGTAAATAGTCTGGCAAAGCTTAAGACAGACGGAGTATATCCTCAAAAGTTAAACGAAAATCTTTAAAATAACATAAATTTAAGGGGGAATTTTTATGGCTATTCTTATTACGGGTGGAGCCGGATATATCGGTTCTCATACTATGGTGGAGCTTTTAGAGGCTGGAAGAGAGCTTGTAGTCGTTGATAACTACATGAACAGTAAGCCCGAGGCTCTTGAAAGAGTTAAGAAGATAACGGGTAAGGATTTCAAATTCTATGAAGTTGATCTTCTTGACTACGATGCTCTCGATAAGGTTTTCTGTGAAAACGATATCGACAGTTGTATTCACTTCGCAGGACTTAAGGCTGTTGGCGAATCCTGCGCAAAGCCTTTGCTTTATTACCACAATAATATCACGGGAACGCTTAATCTCTGCGAAATAATGCAGAAGCACGGAGCTAAGCGAATTGTTTTCAGCTCATCCGCAACCGTTTACGGTAAACCTGCAAGCGTTCCGATAACTGAGGATTTTCCGCTTTCCACTACCAATCCTTACGGTGAGACCAAGTTAATGATAGAGAGAATCCTCTCTGACCTTTACGCATCTGATAACGAATGGAGTATATCTATTCTCCGTTACTTCAATCCCATAGGCGCACATAAGAGCGGACTTATCGGTGAAGACCCTCAGGGAATTCCGAACAATCTTCTTCCTTACGTTACTCAGGTAGCATCTGGTAAGAGAGAATGTCTGTCCGTTTTCGGTAATGACTATAATACTCCCGACGGAACAGGTGTTCGTGACTATATTCACGTAGTTGACCTCGCTAAAGCGCACCTTAAGGCTATTGAACGCGCTGAGAAGGTAAATGGCGTAGAGCATTTCAATATCGGCACGGGAGTTGGATATTCCGTTCTTGAAATAGTTCACGCTTATGAGAAGGCAACGGGTATTAAGATCAACTACAAGATAGTTGACCGCCGCCCAGGTGACATTGACGAATGCTATGCTAATCCCAAGAAGGCGTATGAGGTTCTCGGCTGGAAGGCTGAAAATAATATTGAGGATATGTGTAGAGACTCTTACAATTGGCAGTTGAAGAATCCTAACGGATACGACGCGTGAGGTGATACTATGATAGAAAAAAAGCTTTTCGGAACGCTTTCTGACGGCAGAGAAGTATATGCTTATACCTTGAAAAACGCTAACGGTATGTCCGCAAAGATACTCAGCTACGGCGGAGCTATTGCTGAGATAAGAGTCCCCGATAGAAACGGTTGCTTTACCGATGTTGTGGGCGGTTACGATTGTCTTGCATCTTACGTTGGCGCAGACGGATATCAGGGCGCACTTATCGGACGCTTTGGTAACAGAATAAATAAGGGCAAATTCACGCTTGACGGTGTTGATTACAGCCTCTTTATCAATAATAACGATAATCATCTTCACGGCGGTCAATTTGGATATAATAGTAAGATATGGGACGTTGAGGCGATAGCCTCGGACGAGCCCGTGCTCAAGCTTCATATCATTTCGCCCGACGGTGACGAAGGGTATCCCGGGAATCTTGATTTGACCGTTACTTATAAGCTTTCCAATATGAACGGCTTGTCTATCAGATATGAAGCAACAACCGATAAGGCTACTCCTATAAACCTTACAAATCACTGTTACTTCAATCTCGGCGGATACGCATCGGGAAAAATATACGATATGGAGCTCATGATTGACGCGGATACGTATCTTCCTACCGATGAAAGACTTATTCCTACGGGAGAATTAAAGAGTGTTGAAGGAACTCCTTTTGATTTCCGTACGCCCAAGAAGGTTGGCTGCGACATCGGTGCTGATTATATAGACCTTAAGCTTGCGGGTGGCTACGACCATTGCTTCAACTTCATAGGCGGAGAGACGGTAGAGCCTATAAAGAGATGCGAGCTGTATGACGCCGGAACGGGCAGAGTAATGAGTGTTTATACAAATCAGCCCTGCGTTCAGTTCTATTCGGGTAACTTCCTTAAAAACGCAAAATATCCCTTCAAGGGTGGCTACCGTCAGTGTCCTCAGACACTTATGTGCCTTGAAACACAGCATATGCCCGATAGCATAAATCATGCTAATTTCACAAACTGTGTATTGCGCCCGGGCGAAAAATACGATTACACGACCGAATATAGATTTTCGGTAAAATAAATTAAATTTTAATGTGAGCAGAAATTTTTAATTTTTGCTCACATTCGTAATTTTAGGTGAAAAATGTTTATTGAAAAATTTATATTGCCTTCGGCGTGGGAAGAAAAAGATTATTTGATATCGGGTAAAAATACCATAGGAATGCCGACGAGATACGACGGTAACGTTCCGTTCGGTATATTTCCCAAACGACAAATAGAAAAAATAAATTTCGGTGAAATAACCTTGCTTGCGGGGAGCAGTAACTCGGAAAAGCAGCTACTTATGAGAATTATTTGCGCAAAGCTTGGCTTTAAGCTTTTGCCTGAAGGGGTAAGTGATAGATGTCTTTCAGACTATTTGGATATGTGTATTATAATGACGCCAAATAACTCACATAAAAAAATTCCTTTTGAGCTTATTACAAAGGAGCAAAGCTTGGATTTTATAAAGAAGCAGTATGCGGAAATAGGTATAAGACTACCTAAAAGTCTGCCGGAATTTTACGAAACGCGAATAACTCCAAAGAAGCTTTATTTTATTGAAGAGCCCGAAAACTCAATGTCCTTGCAGGAGAGCAAAGAGCTTGCCTCATTGCTTGATGATTGCGCAAAATATTCGGGAAATCAGTTTGTTATTACCACCAATTCTCCCGTGTTGTTAGGAATAAAGAACGCCGTTATTTATAATTTTGACCAAAGAGTAATAATGGACGAAACGTGGTATTATTCAAAACTTGCTGCAAGACATGTCAAGTTTTATAAGGAGCTTGATCGAGCGCATCGGAAAGGTAAACTGAAAAAAGAAAAACTAAAATAACACAAGCACGAGATTTTTGTGGGTTCTTGAGAGATTGAATAATATTTGAATTATTATTTTATCTTTTGCATATATTTTCTTAAAAGGAATACGGAGGTATTATGATGGAAAATATTCAAAAGAAAGTTAAGAAAATTTATTCAATACTTTTAGTTGTGTTAGTGTTGATAAATTTAGGAGCTTTTCACGCAAGTTCCGAGGAGGCAAGCTATCCGAATCTGAATCTTGATTGCAGGTCGGCAATACTTATGGAAGCGCAGACGGGTAAAATACTTTATGCTAACAACGAAAACGAGGCGTTGCCTCCTGCCTCCGTTACAAAGGTAATGACGCTTTTGCTTGTTATGGAAGCAATTGATGAAAAGCAAATTTCTTTAACTGATATGGTCAGTGCGAGTGAGCACGCTTGCTCTATGGGGGGCTCTCAAATTTATCTTGAACCCGGGGAACAGATGTCTGTTGAGGACCTACTAAAAAGCGTTGTAATAGCTTCGGCAAATGATGCGGCGGTAACGCTTGCGGAATACGTTGCGGGAACAGAGGATAGCTTCGTTGAAATGATGAATGCAAAAGCGCGTGAGCTTGGGATGGAAAACACGGTGTTTGAAAACACCAACGGACTTGACGATACTACGGAAAATCACGTTACGTCCGCAAAGGATATTGCGATAATGTCAAGAGAGCTTATAAAGCATGAGAAAATTACCGAGTACAGCCGTATATGGATGGATACCATAAGAAACGGAGAATTCGGACTTACGAATACCAATAGGCTTGTACGATTTTATAAGGGAGCAACGGGATTGAAAACAGGCTCAACCTCAAAGGCAGGTTTTTGTATAACAGCAACTGCCGAGCGTGATGGGATGACTCTTATTGCGGTTGTTATGGCGTCACCGAGCAGAGACGCAAGAAACAGCGCCGCAGTTGCCTTGCTTAACTACGGATTTTCAAACTTTACTTTATATGAAAATACCGCCGACTCCTGCGAACAGATAAATGTGATTAAAGGAAAGAGTGATATTTGCCGTGTACAAGAAACAGATTTCTATGCGGTGATTGATAAAAAGCACGTAGATAAAATAGAAAAGACGGTTGAAATAGAGGATACGGTAGTAGCACCCATAAAAATAGGGCAGCAAATAGGAACGGTTACGTATTCTTTGAACGGAAATGTTATCGGGACTACAAAAATAGTTACCGCTGAAGCCGTTGAAAATATTGGTTTCACTGATATATGCGTAAGAATTCTTGCTAAAATGACTTTAAAATAGTGTTATAATCAATCAACGATTTTAGGAAATCAAATTGTTACAAAAATATCACAAATTATTATTACAAAAACGCAAAATATATTATATAATATAATCCTATATTTTTTATTTGTTTGGGGGACAAAAAAATGACATTGAAACTGAATGACAAGTACATCAAACCGTTCGTTGAGGACAGCGAGCTTGAACAGCTCCAATCTGAGATCAACGCCGCTCACGCAAGCCTTCTTGCCAAAAATGGCGAGGGTAAGGATTTTCTCGGCTGGATAACACTGCCTGACGACTATGATAAGGAAGAATTTGCGAGAATAAAAAAAGCGGCTTCTAAGATTCAGAAATCCTGCGACGTATTTATCGCTATTGGTATCGGTGGCTCTTATCTCGGTTCAAGAGCTGTTATCGAATTCCTTAAATCTCCGATGTATAATAATATAAAGAAGGATACGCCCGACGTTTATTTTTCGGGCTGTAATATAAGCGCTCAGGCGATGAATGAGCTCTTGGCTATTTGCGAGGGTAAGGACGTTTGCATAAACGTTATTTCCAAGTCAGGAACTACTACCGAGCCTGCAATTGCTTTCCGTGTATTCCGAGAGCTTCTTGAAAAGAAGTACGGTAAAGAGGGTGCTAAGGAAAGAATTTTCGTTACTACAGATAAGGCAAAGGGAACTCTTAAGAAGTTTGCTGATGAGACCGGATATGAGACGTTCGTAGTTCCCGATAACGTTGGAGGACGCTTCTCAGTACTTACCGCTGTTGGACTTCTTCCTATTGCCGTTGCGGGAATTGATATTGATATGCTTATGAAGGGGGCATCCGATGCCGCTAAGGCGTATACAGCCACAGCAGATATTACCAAGAACGACTGCATGAAATATGTTGCTCTCAGAAATATAATGTACCGTCATAATAAGGCAATGGAAATTCTCGTAAGCTATGAGCCCTATGCTACTATGTTCAACGAGTGGTGGAAGCAGCTTTACGGTGAGAGCGAGGGCAAGGACGGTAAGGGACTTTTCCCCGCATCCGTAATTTTCTCAACCGACCTTCATTCTCTTGGTCAGTTTATTCAAGAAGGCAGTCGCAGTATGTTTGAGACTATCGTTTCCGTCGTTGATGAAAATGAAAAGCTGGCTGTTCCTTATGATGAGGCAAATATTGACACACTCAACTTCCTTGCAGGCGTTGACATGAACGATATAAACAAGATGGCAATGAAGGGAACTATCCTTGCTCACGTTGACGGTGGTGCTCCCAATATTCTTATTGAGCTTGCAAAAAGAGACGAGTATTCTCTTGGTCATCTTATTTATTTCTTTGAGTTTGCTTGTGGCGTTTCGGGATATGTTCTCGGTATAAATCCCTTTAACCAACCAGGTGTAGAGGCGTACAAAAAGAACATGTTTGCGCTTCTTGGAAAGCCCGGATATGAGGCTCAGAAGAAGGAACTTGAAGAAAGATTAAAATAATTGTATATTTTTATAAAAATCTATTGCAAAATTTTCCGATTTGAGTTATAATATATATAAGCAGAAAATCTGCAATAAATTTATCGGAGGTCCGAAATGTTAAAATTGATTATCGGTGTAAAAGGCACGGGTAAAACTAAAAATCTTATCAACCTGGTAAACACTGCGGTTGAAAATTCTCAGGGCGACGTCGTTTGTATCGAAAAGGGTACAAAGCTTCGCTATGACGTAAAGTACAAGGCAAGACTTATTGATGTTACCGAATATTTTGTTGCAGACGCGCAGTCTCTTTATGGCTTTATCGCAGGTATCCTTGCAAGCAATCACGATGTAACCGATTTGTTTGTAGATTCTGCCCTTAAGATATGCAATAACGACGTTGCTGCTTTTGATAAGTTTGTTGATGAGGTTAATGAGCTTGTTGCAAAGCTTAACGTAAAGGTAACTATGACGTCTTCTATTCCCGCTGAGGAAGCGAGCGAGACTGTTAAGAAATATCTTTAATCAAAACGTATACATGTTCGTAAAGCCTTCGGTTACATACCGAAGGCTTTATTGAAATCGGAGGAAAAATGATACTGATAATCGCCGAGAAACCGAGTCTTGGCAGAAATATTGCCGCTGGTTTAGGTGATTTTAAGCGTAGAGACGGATATTTGGAGGGAAAGGATTGCCTTATTACTTGGGCATTCGGTCATTTGTTTTCTTTGGTTGACATCGAGGCTTATAGTCCTCTGCCAAATGGTAACACAAGATGGTCGATGGATAATCTGCCGTGCTTGCCAACAGACTTCAAATATGAATTGCGTAAGGACAAAGACAAACAGACCGATAGTGGTATACTTAAGCAGTTTAAAACTATTGAAACATTATGCAACAGAGATGATGTTGACGTTATAGTAAATGCGGGAGACGCCGATAGAGAAGGGGAAATTATTGTGAGAAACTGCATTAACAATGCGCTTCGCACTCCTAAAACTATAAAGCGTCTATGGCTTCCTGACCAGACACCGCAAACCGTTTTTGCTTCCTTTAGTGATATGAAGGAAGACGCAGATTATGATAATCTTGCTAATGAGGGATACGCTCGCACCTATATAGATTGGCTTTACGGTGTAAATCTAACAAGATATGCGACATTGCGTACGGGAACTTTGCTTCGCGTCGGAAGAGTAATAGTCCCGATAGTAAAAGCTATTTACGATAGAGATATGGCTATTAAAAATTTTGTTCCCGAAAAATATTATTCTATATCAAGCAAAGAGCTGACTAATGAACAGGTGGTCGAGCTTAACAGCAAGCTTAAATTTGATGGAACAAAATTTTCCGAGGCAGAGAATAAGTGTCGACAGTATAATGCTTGTACCGCAACGGTTACGTCTTTAAAACGGAAAAAAGATTCGCTGTCATGTGGAAAGCTATATTCGCTCTCAAAGCTTCAAAACGTTCTCAGCAAGCGTTATAAAATGTCCATGTCTCAAAGCCTTGAGATAGTGCAAAAGCTATACGAGGAAGGATATTTAACCTATCCGCGTACCAATTCTGAATATCTTGCTACCGCAGAGAAGGCAAAGGTTAAAAAGATACTTGAAAATTGCACCAAGCTCGGTTATCCCGTTATATTTAAGGACAAGAAAACTATTTTTGACGACAGTAAAATAGAGTCGCACTCCGCAATTACTCCTACCTATAAGATCCCTGACAAAAACAGGCTTTCAGAAATTGAACGTCAGGTATATTCTACGGTATTCAGGCGTTTTATCGCGGTATTTTGTGCCGAAGATTGCGTAGTTGAAAAGGTTGAAATGACTGTCAGTGTTGGCGACTTGGAGGATTTTGTTCTCAAAGGACTTACGATAAAAGAAAAAGGCTGGATGAAGTACGACGATGCCTCTCAAAAGGACAAGCTTTTACCCGATTTAAAAAAAGGCGATGTTGTTAATATCGATTTCAAGCCGATACAAAAGGAAACTACACCGCCAAAGCATTATACCATAGAAACGCTTAATAATTATCTGAAAAATCCCTTCAGGGAGGAAAAAGCGGCAGTTGATGATTCCGTTGGCGCAGACGATGCGGAAGAATATAAAGCAATGTTTGATGGCATAGAGCTTGGAACTGAGGCCACGCGAACGGGAATCATTGATAACGCGCGAAAAAGCAACTATATTCAGTTGAAAAAAGATGTATACACTATACTTCCCGATGGCATATATATGATAGAGTCACTTCAGCGACTTAACATAAATATGGATAAATATAAAACCTCGGAAATGGGTAAAGCCTTAAAAAAGGTTTTTAGAAAAGAAATAGCGGTTAGTGACAGTGTAGATCTCGCTAAAGAAGAGATAAAGCAGTATTTTACGACTACCGAAGTTGCTGTTGAAGACGATACCGACACGGGTTTTTTTGGGGACATCATAGGTGAATGTCCGCTATGCCATGAACAAGTAAAGCGAGGAAAATACGGATATGGCTGTATGGGATACAAGAACGGCTGCAATTTTATAATTTGGGCATGGACTTGTGGACGAGCAATTTCCGTATCCAACGCAAAGCTTTTGCTTGATACGGGAAGAACCTCTAAAATACGTGGCTTTATTTCAAAATCGGGTAAGCCGTTTGATGCGTATATGAAGCTTTCCGATGGAAAATGTGTATTTGATTTTGACGATGCTCCTCGTCAAAATTAAAATATAATTCTTAAATTTAAGGAGGATTTTATGAAAAAAAGTATAAGGATTCTTATATCGGCGTTGATAACGCTCGTGGTCGCGGCAATTGGATATTACGTATATCTTCCCGCACTCAATATTTACAGTCAGGAATTTTGGATAGTATTGGCGGTTGTTGCGCTTATTTTCAGCGTGGCTTATTTGCTTCTTGGTGCAAAGGAAAGCGGCAATGTGAAAAAGGCTTTTTCAGGCTTTAAATCACTTAAAATAGTTATCATTGCCGTTGCAGTTCCGATAGTAGTTTTAATAGTCGGTAATATCATTTCTTCGACGTTTTTGAATGCCGAAAAGTATGCAAATATTATTGAGGTTGAAGAGGCAGTTTTTGAGGAAGATATGCCTGAGACGGGACTTGTTACCAATATAGCGCTTATGGACAGTGATTCTGCCGCGAGAATAGGTGATAGGACGCTTGGCGCTCTTTCTGAGGTTGTTTCACAATATCAGGTTGGAAATAACTATTATCAGATAAACTATAAAGGCACGCCGCAGAAGGTAACTAACCTTGAATATGTTGACTTTTTCAAATGGTTTAATAACAAAGACAGCGGAGTTCCGGGACTTGTTATGGTTGACCCCGTAAACAGCTCTGCTGAGTATATTGAGCTTGAAACGCCTATGAAGTATGTTGATAGCGCATATTTTGAGGAAGATTTGCACAGAAAACTGAGATTTACCTATCCGACTAAGATATTTGGCAATTATTCATTTGAACTCGACGAGGAAGGAAACCCCTATTATATAGTTTCCTGCATGGCTCCTCGAATTGGTCTTTTTGGCGCAATGGACGTTGTGGAGGTAGTCGTTTTTGACCCTTGCGACGGTAGTCATGAGCTGTATGCTTTAGAAGACGCTCCATCGTGGATAGATAACGTATTCACGGGTACTTTGGCTTCGCAGAAGTATGATTGGTACGGCACGCTCAAAAATGGATTTTGGAACAGCATCATAGGAAATAAGGACTGTAAGGTCACGACCGATGATTTCGGATATATTGTTATTGGCGACGACGTATGGTTTTTCACAGGAGTTACTTCTGTAAGCAGTGATGAAAGTAACATTGGATTTATTATAAGCAACGCAAGAACGGGCGAATATAAATTCTATCCCGTAATCGGAGCTGAGGAATATTCAGCTATGAGTGCGGCGGAAGGTGAAGTACAGGAAAAGGGATACGTTGCATCCTTCCCATCGCTTATTAATGCTGCGGGTGAAGCGACATATATCATGGTTCTTAAGGATAATGCGGGTCTTGTGAAGCTTTATGCTCTCGTTAACGTTGAAAACTACAGTATAGTTGCTACGGGTACGACGCAAGCTGAAGCAAAGCAAAAGTATATAGAGCTCCTCGAAAACGAGGGAATTATTGAGAAGGAAGATTTGCCTGAAACCCCCACCGTTCCCGATAACACCGAGAACGCTACGATTACGGTAGATAATATAAGAATGGCTACGGTCGACGGTGAAACTGTTATGTATATCAACGGAAACGACGGAAATCTTTACAAGCAAGCGCTTTCCGAGGATGAGACTCTTATGCTTTTGAAGGTTGGTGACAAGATTAATATAGAGTACGCCGATACTGACGGTAACGATAAAATAAAGAAGCTTGTATCTTGGACTGAGTTTGTCGAAGAATCTGCAACGTAAAGAGGATTACTATGGATATAAAAGAAATAATGTCCAAGGTGGATCATACGTTACTTGTTCAAACCGCTACGGAAGCTCAGATAAAAGAAATTTGTGACGATGCGCTCAAATACGGGACAGCATCTGTATGCATACCGCCTTGTTATGTAAAATTTGCAAGTGAATATCTCAATGGAAAAATTGCGGTTTGTACGGTAATTGGCTTTCCGAACGGATATAACTCAACTGTGGTAAAACGCGCAGAGACAGAAACGGCTATTGCGGACGGTGCTGACGAAATAGATATGGTCATCAATATCACGGACGTAAAAAACGGACGCTTTGACCTTGTCCTTGACGAGATAAAGCAATTAAAAGAAATCTGCAAGGATAAGATTCTTAAGGTTATTATTGAGACCTGCCTGCTTTCCGACGAAGAGAAGATACGTATGTGTGAAGTAGTTACCGAAGCGCGTGCTGATTATATAAAGACCTCTACGGGCTTCGCTGGCGGTGGGGCTACTTTTGAGGATATTGCTTTATTCGCAAAGTATGTTGGCGACAACGTTAAAATTAAAGCCGCAGGCGGTATAAAAAGCTTTGACGATGCCGAAAGGTTCATTGAACTCGGTGCATCGAGGCTTGGTACGAGCAGACTTGTTTCAATTCTTAAAAATACTGAAACAGAATCAAGCTATTAATACAAATGAGCACTTGGAATTTCCAAGTGCTCATTTTTTCAATTATTGCTTATGATAAAGCTTTTTGGTAGCGTATACAGGCTCGCTTGTAAGGTCAATGCCAAGCTTTTTATAAATGTTTTTGTCAACGTTTGAAAGCATGACGGTTACGTGTGCTTGACAACCCTTGAGCTTGGGTAACTGATCCATAGCTAATTCGGCGATAGGGCTTGTTGTCGCTGAAATCGCAAGTGCAATCAATACTTCATCCGAATGCAAGCGAGGATTGTTGTTTCCTAAGTTTTCAACCTTGAGCTTCTGTAGTGGCTCCATAAGGACCGCGGGGAGCAAGAGCATAGAATCGTCAATTCCGCCGAGATATTTAAGTGCGTTCAACAAGGCTGCGGCAGACGCTCCCATTAACTTAGACGTTTTACCTGTAACTATCTTTCCGTCGTTAAGTTCAATTGCCGCGGCAGGCTCGCCCGTTTCTGCGGCTTTATCCAAAGAAGCCTTTACAACACGTCTAAAGGATGTGTCAACGCCGACTTTGCTCATTATAAGCTCGCTCTTATATATCTCATCAGCATCGGCAGAGCCATTGCGCTTTTGACAAAGAACGTCGTAGTATCTTCTGACTATCTCCATCTTTGAAGCTCGGCAAACCTCTTCATCGTCTATAATGCAGAAGCCTGCCATATTAACACCCATATCTGTAGGAGATTTATACGTGCATTCTCCGTAGATTTGCTTGAATATAGCTTGAAGAACGGGGAATATTTCAATGTCTCGATTGTAGTTTACCGCTGTAGTTCCCGTTGCTTCAAGATGGTAGGGGTCTATCATGTTTACGTCGTTAAGGTCAACAGTTGCCGCCTCATACGCCATGTTAACGGGATGCTTGAGAGGAAGATTCCAAATAGGGAAGGTCTCGAATTTCGCATATCCAGCCTTAATTCCGCGTTTGTGGTCATGATATAGCTGAGACAGACACGTTGCCATTTTTCCGCTTCCCGGACCTGGGGCGGTAACTACGACGAGAGGCTTTGTAGTCTGAATATATTCATTTTTGCCGTATCCCTCGTCACTTACGATTTTTTTGACGTTTGTGGGATATCCTTCTATTGTATAATGACGGTATACCTTGACGCCGAGATTATTCAGACGCTTAATAAATGCGTCTGCGGCAGGCTGATTGGAATATTGCGTTATAACAACTCCACCAACGTACATACCCGCCTCAGTAAAGGCGTCAATAAGACGGAGCGTATCCATATCGTAAGTTATACCAAGGTCACCGCGAATTTTGTTTTGCTCAATGGAGGTTGCGGAAACGACTATTATCATTTCAGCATTTTCCTTCATGCTGAGAAGCATTCTTATTTTACTGTCAGGGCAGAATCCGGGCAAAACTCTTGCGGCGTGGAAATCATCAAAAAGCTTTCCACCAAACTCAAGATACAGCTTCCCGCCAAAGCTTGATATTCTCTCAAGGATTTTTTGAGATTGAAGCTCTATATATTTGTTATTATCAAAACCAATACCGTTCATCAGAAACCTCTCAAAGAAAAAAATACTACTCTTATATTTTAATACATTTTCCGATTTTTTTCAAGTGGTAAATACAAATATTTTTATTATTTAAAATTATTTAAAAAATTCTCCCTAAAATATGGCTTTTGCTAATGTCAAAAAAAGGATTTCCGCATAAGATGTTAGGGAAGAGCTATTGCTCAAACTATTATTTCAGGAGGAAACGATATGTCTGAAAACAGATTTCCGTGTTCATCGCAGGACAGAGGAAAAAACGAGACTGTCTGCATAGATACAAATCGTGTGTTGGATTCCTGTCGTGACAGAGACTGCTTCGAGGATGTGAAGGTTTTGCTTACCAACTTTGGTAACGATATCTTGGAACACACGACGAATATCAGAGCAAAAAGCGCGCATATTGCGTGGACGCAGATTTGTATTGACCCCATTAAGTTTAACCGCGGATTTTATTCTGTAAATATCAAATTTTACGTCAAGCTTTGCTTTGAAGCATGCCTTTGCGGTGGCAGAACTCAGGAATTTGAAGGTATAGCCGTACTTGAAAAGAGAGTTATACTTTACGGAAGCGAAAGCAACGTAAGCATTTTTAAGAGTAGCGGAGACTGCTCCGATTTCTGTTCGACTCCCGAGCCTTGCCATAGCAGTAAAAATGTTCCGATGGCTGTTGTAGAAGTTGTTGAGCCAATTATACTTAACGCCAAGGTAAGAGAAGCAGAAGACCCTTGCTGTTGCTGCTGTTGCTGCTGCGGAGATATTCCAGAGGGAATAGTATGTGGTTTCGGTGACAATCTCAGTGATAGTAACGGAAGATATCTTACGGTATCTCTCGGTATATTCTCAGTTGTAAGAATAGTCAGACCTGCGCAGTATATTATTAACGCAACGGAATACTGTGTTCCCGATAAGATATGTATTTCCGCAGAGGACGATAATCCTTGCGCAGTATTTCGCTCCATGGCATTCCCGACATCAGAGTTTTGTCCCCCCGACTTTACCCCACCTCATAACGATAAGCACGGAAAGTGCGGTTGCGGTAACTGAAAAACAAATAAATTCTTGCGGTAAGGAGTTTTCCTTACCGCATTTTATATTTTTTTATTTTTAGTATTGACATTGACGTAGCGTCAAGTGGTATGATATAATATAGAGGGGTGAAAACATGGATAAAAATCTTCTTTACGATATTTCTGATGTTTGTAGGATGCTTGATACCACTTCCAGAACTTTACGGTTTTACGAGAAAAAAGGAATAATTAAAAGCACAATTATACCATTTTCAACAAGGCGCAAATATACCAAAGAGCAAATAGATAACATAAAAAATGTGCTTGTATTGAGAAAATTGGGATTATCGGTAAAAGCAATATCGGAGCTTCAACAAAAAAATACAGATTTGCGAAATGCACTGCTTTTAAAAAGAGCGGAGATATGGTCGTTAATTGATACTAAGGAAGGTGAAGTTAACCTTATTAATCAGGCAATTGCATTTATAGATGAGAATGAAAATATTTTCGCACAGGATTTTAACACTGTTTTTAGAGGTAATGATATAACAAGAGAGGCGATAATAAGAGAGTGTAATCATTCTATTATTACCGGTGATAGTGAAGTATTATATAAATTTTTAAGCGAAAAAATGAAAGCATTTATGCCGCCAAACGTCTTTGAAAGCGTCAGAAAAGATACTTTATTGCCTCTTGGAAAATTTATATCTGTTGAAAATTTAGAATATGATAAAAAACACGCAAACATTATTTATCAATATATAAAGTATGAAAAGCTTGGACTTAAAGTTAAATATATTTTTTATGGCGATATCATTCATGGATTGTGGTTCGAATATTATAAATTATAAGGAGTAATAAACATTATGAAAAAAATATACTTTTCTTTATTGCTACTAATTTCTCTATTTTCGCTTACATCTTGTAAAATTAATTGGTTTGGCGCAAGTTACACTGTTCATTGGTTAGTTATTTTTATTCCCGTTTTAGTAATATTGTTGGTTTCTCATATATGGATTATTACACGTAAATATAAATGTCCAAAGTGTAATAATTTTTTCAAGCCTCGTTGGTATGAAATTTCAGCATGGCTTCATTACGGAAATAAACGTCTTGTAAAATGTAAAAAATGCGGATATAAGGGCTTTTGTCCAACAAGAAATAAAGGGGAAAACATATGAAGTGGGCTATATATTACATAACGATGATAATATTGAATATACTTGCGACAGTAATATTTTTTGAATACATCAATATTACAGCTATATCAATAGTACCAATTTTTATTTTAATACTTATGTTGTTTCAAGCTTTTTTGTTTTACAATAGTAAAGAAAATGAATTTAACACTACATATTCTGTGCGTTCGGAATTAAACCAAACGGAAGAAAATACTTTGTTCTATTACAATGCTAATTCGATGTTAATTTGTGTACCTTTGTTATTGCCGTTTATATTATTTTTCTCAAGTGGGATTAAATTTATTTGTCTTATAATATACTTACTTGGGTATTCAGGGGCATTAGTTTTTCGCATAAAAAATAAAGACAAGCTAAATAACAGAATACATTCCGAAGAGAACGAATTAAAAATACAACAATCAAAAGAAGAACTTGGCAAATGGAAATAAAAGGGCAGTATTAAATATCATAATAAGACATTTGATACGGTTCTTGTAAAACCGCTTGATTTTACTCTCATGGTTTTATGGTTTACTCGTTGTTTAATGCTAATTATTTGTGATCAATACCTTTGGGTAAAGAACATCCGCTTTTTTTGAGCGGCTAAGTTATATAATTATTGACAAGAAAATCCAAATATGATATAATGTAAATATAAAATAAGATTATCGAGGTAGTATGATAGTTGCGAACTTTTTGATACAGATATGAAATTGGTAGCAAAAATAAAGTTTATAACAGATATTAGCTCAAATTGACAATCTTTCTAAATTTAATTATATAATAAAGTAAGCGGATGCTCACTACCTTTCGGTAAAGAACATCCGCTTATTATTTGTTACTATTTTAATGTTTTAATGTGACTTGAGAGCCACAGCCGCCTTTGCCTTTGCCACAAGATTTTCTACGGTAAGACCGTACATCTCAAGCAGGGGAGGGACCTTACCGGAATGACCGAACTTGTCTTCAACACCCATACGAACGACGGGTACGGGGCAACCCTCGCAAACAACCTCTGCAACGGCAGAGCCAAGTCCGCCTATGATGCTGTGCTCCTCAGCGGTAACGATAGCGCCCGTGTAGCGAGCCGCGTCAAGAATGATATCCTTGTCAATAGGCTTAATGGTTGCAATGTTTACAACGCGCGCGCTGATACCTTCGTTTGCGAGTATTTTTGCGGCGTCAAGTGCCATGCTGACCATCATACCCGTAGCAACGATGGTAACGTCCTTGCCGTCGAGCATATTTACACCCTTGCCAATCTCAAAGTTGTAGGTATCTTTATCGTATATAACGGGAACTGCATATCTTCCAAATCTGATGTAAACAGGTCCAACGTAGTTAATAGCCGCCTCAACAGCCGCTCTTGCCTCGGTAGCGTCAGCGGGGTTGATAACTACCATACCGGGAATAGCTCTCATAAGAGCGAAATCTTCAATACACTGGTGAGTAGCGCCATCCTCTCCAACGGTAATACCCGCGTGAGTAGCGCCAATCTTTACGTTGAGGTGAGGGTAGCCGATGCAGTTTCTTACCTGCTCGTAGGCTCTTCCTGCGGCAAACATAGCGAAGGAAGAAGCAAATACAACCTTTCCCGCCGCCGCAAGTCCTGCCGCAACACTCATCATGTTGCCCTCGGCAATTCCGCAATCGAAAAATCTCTCGGGGAACTTCTTCTTAAAAATACCCGTCTTGGTAGCAGCCGCAAGGTCTGCGTCAAGAACTACAAAATCATACTTATCGCCAAATTCGGCAAGAGCGTTACCGTAGGCTTCTCTTGTTGCAATCTTATCTGCCATAAATCTGCTCCTCCTTACATCGTTGCCTTGATTTCGGCTACACCCTGTGCATACTGCTCGTCGTTGGGAGCAGAGCCATGCCAGCCAACTTGATTTTCCATATAGGAAACACCCTTACCTTTAACGGTCTTTGCGATGATTACGGTAGGCTTGCCCTTAACAGACTTTGCCTCGGCAAAAGCCGCTTCAATAGCATCGAAATCGTGACCGTCAATGGAAATAACGTGGAAGCCAAACGCCTCAAACTTTTTATCGTGAGGGGTTGGGTTCATAACTTCGGTAACAGGACCGTCGATCTGCAATCCGTTCCAGTCGAGGATAACGCAGAGGTTATCCAGCTTGTAGTGAGCCGCAAACATAGCAGCCTCCCAAACCTGACCTTCTTCACTCTCGCCGTCACCTACGATAGTATAAGTACGATAGTCCTTGCCGTCTATCTTAGCCGCAAGAGCCATTCCACAAGCGGTGGAGAAGCCAAGACCGAGAGAGCCTGTAGACATATCAATGCCTGCCGTACCCTTCATATCGGGGTGACCCTGAAGGAAGGAGTCGACGTGACGGAGCTTGCAAAGCTCGTCCTTGGAGAAGAATCCCTTTTCGGCAAGAGCCGCATAAAGAGCGGGAGCGGTGTGTCCCTTGGAGAGAACGAATCTGTCTCTGTCTGCCCACTTGGGATTAGCGGGGTCAACGTTCATTTCCTCAAAATAGAGGTAAGTGATGATCTCCGCGATAGAAAGAGAACCGCCTGGGTGACCTGAACTTGCCGCGTGGACTTCCTCGAGAATATCGAGACGAATCTGAGCGGCGGTTTTTTTCAGCGAATTAAGTTTTGCCTGTTCCATTGAATGAACCAACCTTTCTTTTGTCAATATGAACAATATATACTATTATATAATATTTTGCGCTATAAGTCAATAAGCAAACGACTTTTTGTCTCAGATTTTCACAAAACCGAGTTTTTTCTGTACCTTTCCGAGTGTACGACGAGCGTAGTAGGATGCTTCCTCAGCGCCCTTTTTCATAAGAGCTTCAAGATAAGCTTTGTCGGAGAGCAGCTCATTGAACTTCTGCTGAACGGGAGCAAGCGCATCTGCGCAAGCCTCGCCAACTGCCATCTTAAAGTCGCCGTAGCCTTTTCCCTCGAACTCACGCTCTATCTCCTCCATGGTCTTACCCGTGAAGCAGGAGTAAATAGTCATGAGGTTGTTGATTCCGTCCTTACCCTCGGCAAAGCAAACGCAAGTATCGGAATCGGTAACGGCTCTCTTGAACTTACGGATAATAGTATCCTTGTCGTCAAGAATATAAACAACCGCATTGGTGTTCTCGTCTGACTTGGACATTTTCTTTGTAGGCTCAGCGAGTGACATTATCTTCATGCCCGATTTGCTGATTATTGGCTCGGGAATTGTAAAAGTATTGGGATAATGCTGATTGAAGCGTTCAGCAATGTCTCGGCAAAGCTCAACGTGCTGCTTTTGGTCGATACCAACGGGAACGACGTCCGTCTGATAAAGCAGAATATCAGCCGCCATAAGTGTGGGATAGGTGAAAAGTCCCGCATTAATATTGTCGGCGTGCTTTGCGCTCTTGTCCTTGAACTGTGTCATTCTTGAAAGCTCACCAAAGCCCGTGAAGCAGTTTAGTATCCACGCAAGCTCGGCATGCTCGTGAACGTGAGACTGAACGTAAAGAGTGTTTTTCTCGGGGTCGAGACCGCAAGCAATATAAAGTGCCAATGTCTCGTAGGTGCGTCTGCGAAGATCCGCGGGAACTTGACGAACGGTTATAGCGTGTTCGTCAACGACGCAGTAAAAGGTTTTGTATTTTTCGGAGTAAAGAGAAAAATTCTTTATAGCTCCAAGGTAATTTCCAATAGTAAGGTTTCCGCTGGGCTGAACGCCTGAATAGGAAACGAGCTGTTCGTTAAGCATAATATGTATCTCCTGATTTTTGTCATTTATTTTAATTCTTGAAAAACAGAACCTAAGCGCTTGACGCCCTCGATTATTTGCTCGTCTGACGGAGTGGAATAATTCAAGCGGAAGCTACTTGATTTTTTTGATGTGTCGCAATTAAACGCAGAGCCGGGAACAACGGCAACCTTCTTTGCAATAAGCCGTTGAACAATAGGAGTGACGTCATCGCAATCCTTTACAGTACCCCATATAAACAGACCGCCTTCGGGACGGGTAAAGGTAACTATGTCACGGGGAACGTACCTTTCAATGCAGTCAAGCATCAAATCGCACTTGTGGCGGTAAATACTTCTGATGTCCTCAATGTGAGCGTCAATATCACATTCGGTCATATACCTGTGACAAAGCATCTGAAAGAATATATTAGTGTGAACATCCTCGCCTTGTTTTCCTACAGCCATTTTGGAAATTATCTGTTCGTTTGCGATAACGAAACCGACTCTCATTCCCGCCGACAGAATTTTTGAGAAGGAAGAGCAGTATATAACTCGTCCTTCGGTGTCCATACTTTTCAGCGTGGGAACATCCTCTCCGCGAAAACGAAGCTCGCCGTATGGATTATCCTCAAGAATGACGACGTTATATTTTTTGGCAAGTCTCAGAATTTCTCGACGCTTTTCTATAGACGTAGTAATTCCCGCAGGATTTTGGAAGGTGGGAATTACGTATAAAAGCTTTGTTCTTGGATTTTGCTTTAACGTTTCATCAAGCTCTCGGATATTTATTCCGTCTGCCTCAAGCTCAACTCCGACAACGTTTATTCCGTTTGAACGAAACGAGTTGAGAGAGCCGATAAAGCTTGGGTTTTCACAGATTATCGTGTCACCCTCGTTGCAGAAGACCTTGCAGGCAAGCTCAATACCTTGTTGACCGCCCGAGACGATAAGTGTAGAGTCGCCAGCCGTTCCAATGTTGAATTTTGCCTTTTGCCTGACCGCCACAGCCTCTCGAAGTGGACCGTATCCCTCGGTAATGCTGTATTGCAAAGCGGCGGTAGAGTTATTCGCAAAAATATCAGCTGATATTTTTGCCAATTCATCAACAGGGAATGACTCGGGCGCGGGATTTCCCGCAGCAAAAGAGATTATCTCAGGATCGGTGAGACTTTTGAATATCTCACGAATCGCCGAGGGCTTAAGCTCGGCAAGCTTTCTTGAAAAATTATATTCCATAAAAATACTCCGATTTTAAGAAAAAATCACCATATTATATATCATATCACAAAAATACAAAAAAGTCAATTGACTTTTGAAGGAAAATGTGATATCATTTAATATATAAGCGTATTTTTATAAAAAGGAGATAAATAAATGATTCGTCACGTCGTAATGTGGAAGTTTAAGGACAGCGCCGAATGTAAGGACAAGATTGAAAATATGGAAATAGTAAAGGATAGTCTTTACGCCTTAAAACCGATTATTTCGGAGATAAAGAAAATGGAGATAGGCATGGACGTAACTCATAGCGACGCTTCGATGGACCTCATGCTCCTTACTGAATTTGATAGCATTGAGGATATGAAGACCTACGCCGTACACCCCGAGCATCTTAAGGTTGCGGAATATGTTCGCAAGGTGACGGAAACTCGCGTCGTGCTTGACTGTGAAATATAAGAAAGGAGCAGAAAAATGATAAAAATTGAAAGAACTTCTGTTATGAATCTTGAGAACGCCATAAGAGGCGCCCGTAATCCCATGAACAGCTGGGAAAAGAGCGACAGCTACTATAATGAAGAAGGGGAGTTCATTCTCGGTGAGATAGACCGTGATTTTGGAAGCCGACTTTGTCACTCTGGAGTAGATCATCGTAAATTTATTAGACAGATATTCGTATCGGTCGATATAACCGCTCCGTTGTATTGGTGGAAGGAATTTGATACCTATAAGGTAGGAACTGTTGCAAACTCCTGCTCGACTATGCACAAAATACACGCAAAGCCTATCGAAAGAGAGGACTTCTCCTGCGACAGACTTGATGAAGGTGGTCTCAAGGCTCTTGATGCTCTTATCGAATATCTTGAAGCGGAAAGGAAGAAATTCTGTGCAAATAAGGAAGATAGACAAAGCTGGCATAATATAATTCAGCTTCTTCCTTCAAGCTATAATCAGATGAGAACTGTGACCATGAATTACGAAAATCTCATCAATATGTATTACGCGAGAAGAACGCATAAGCTTGCCGAATGGCATACGTATTGTGATTGGATAAAATCATTGCCGTATGCGTCCGAGCTTATACTCGTAAAGGATTGATATAAATGTAAAAATGCACAAAAGAGCAAAAAATAATGTTGCTTTTGTGATGATAATGTAGAAATTTGCCAAGAGAAAATATTTTTTCGTTAAACTCTTGACGAATGGATTTAAAAAATATATAATATATAGTATATATCTAACGGTCAAATACGTTGGAGTATAAGTTTTTTATTACGGAGGTTCATAGAAATGAACAGAGTTTACAATTTTTCAGCGGGCCCTTCCATGCTTCCTTTAGAAGTACTTGAAAAAGCAGCATCGGAGCTGGTTTGCTACGGTGACAGCGGTATGTCGGTAATGGAGATGTCCCACAGATCTCCGGATTATGAAGCTATTATAAACGACGCTGAAGCTATGCTTCGCAAGCTTATGAATATTCCCGACAACTATAAGGTGCTCTTCCTTCAGGGCGGTGCTTCCACGCAGTTTGCGGCAGTCCCCCTCAACCTTATTGGCAGAACGGGTAAGGCAGACTACGTTGTATCTGGTCAGTTCTCTGGTAAGGCATTCAAGGAAGCTCAGAAGATGGGCTACGACGTAAAGTGCATTGCCACCACCAAGGAAGATAACTTCGACCACATTCCTACCGTAACCAAGGATATGGTTCGCCCCGACGCTTCCTACGTTCACGTTTGCTTTAACAATACTATCTATGGAACTAAGTACAGCTACATACCCGACACGGGTGACGTTCCGTTGGTAGCAGATATGTCCTCTTGCATTATCTCCGAGCCTGTTGACGTATCCAAGTTTGGCGTTATCTATGCAGGCGCTCAGAAGAACATGGCTCCCGCAGGACTTACTCTCGTTATTGTAAGAGAGGATCTTCTTGATTACGCAGATCCTAAGATGCCTACTATGCTTGAATGGAAGACCATGGCAGAGAACGGCTCTATGTATAATACTCCTCCTTGCTACACCATCTACATGGCAAAGCTCGTTTACGAATGGATACTTTCCATCGGCGGACTTGAAGAGATGCAGAAGAGAAATGTGGCTAAGGCAGCGGTTCTTTATAACTATCTTGATAGCCAGAGCTACTATATCGCTCCCGTAAAGGCGGATAGCCGTTCTATGATGAACGTTACTTTCGTTACCGGTGACGCAGACCTTGATAAGAAGTTTGCATCTGAAGCTGCAAAGGCAGGTCTTAAGAACCTTAAGGGTCATCGCTCCGTTGGTGGTATGAGAGCTTCCATATATAATGCGATGCCCAAGGAAGGCGTTGAGAAGCTCGTTGAGTTCATGAAGGCGTTTGCTGACGCTAATCCCAAAGCGTAAAAAATAGTTAAGAGGATTAAATAAAATGAAAAATATTCTTTGTCTCAATAAAATTGCTAAGATCGGCACGGATAAGCTCGATCCTGCTATGTATAACGTAGGCACTGAGGTTGCAAACCCCGATGCTATTATGGTTCGTTCTGCGGCTATGCACGATATGACCTTTGATAAAAATATGCTTGCTATCGCAAGAGCCGGTGCGGGTGTAAACAATATTCCCGTTGACCGTTGCTCTGCTGAAGGTATTGTAGTATTCAACACTCCCGGTGCTAACGCAAACGGAGTTAAGGAGCTTGCTATATGCGCTCTTATGCTCGCTTCCCGTGACGTTGTTGGTGGTATCAAGTGGGCAGAGACCCTTGCGGGAACTGCTGATGTAGCTAAGGCTGTAGAAAAGGGCAAGTCTCAGTTCGCAGGCGTTGAAATAATGGGTAAGACACTCGGAGTTATCGGTCTTGGCGCTATCGGCGGTTTGGTTGCTAACGCGGCGGTACAGCTCGGAATGAAGGTAGTCGGATGTGACCCCTTCCTTAGCGTTGACGCCGCTTGGAATATCGATAGCAGAGTAGAAAAGGTTGCAACCTTTGAGGATGTATTCAAAGTAGCAGATTACGTAACGCTCCACGTTCCCGCAACCAAAGATACAAAGGGAATGGTAAGCGAGAAGTCCTTGGCAGTAATGAAGGATGGTGTAAGAATTATCAACCTTGCTCGCGCTGACCTCGTTAACGCTTCTGATATCAAGGCTGCTCTTGAAAGCGGTAAGGTAGCGGCTTACGTTACCGACTTCCCAACGGAAGAGACCGTTGGTGTAAAGGGAATTGTTGCTATTCCTCACCTTGGTGCGTCTACGGCTGAGTCCGAGGATAATTGTGCTGTTATGGCTGCAATTGAGCTTGACGAATTCCTCCGTTACGGTAATATCAAAAACAGCGTAAACTTCCCCAACGTATCTATGCCTATGAGCGCTGATAAGAGAATTTGCGTTCTTCACGCAAATATCCCCAATGTAGTTTCTCAGATTACCACGGCTCTTGGCGAAACAGGTGCTAATATTGAAAACATGATGAATAAGTCCAAGGGTGATAACGCATATACGGTTATCGACGTAACGGGCGATGTTTCCGATGTAACCATTGCAAAGCTTGATGCAATCGAAGGTGTTGCAAGAGTAAGAGTTATCTAAAATATATATGTGCTGTCGCATTTAGCGCAGAACAAAACACATATAGAAATGAAATTTAAGAGTTTAACTTGAAAATTTCCATAAAAAATCCGCTTTCACTATCGTTTTTGATAGCAAAAGCGGATTTTTTTATTCTTTATTTATTAGTGTGTTTTTGTTCTGCGTTAAATTGACAGCACATTTTTTAAAGTTCAGGTTCGGCGTCCTCGATGGTATTCTGTTCCGACTGATATGGGTCAATCATATATTTCTGAATTACAGGGAATGCGGCGTATGTTCCTATAAAGCCTATAACTGCCAATGCGTAAACGAAGGGAAGTACTATAGGAATTGAGATGCCGTAGGGAATAAGCAAAACGATAAGCATAATATGTATTGCTATGAGTAAAACTATACCCAATATACCCATAATATTTCTCTTAATACCCAATATTGCGAATATGAGAGCATTTTTGAGTATTTTGAAATTCTTAAGGTCAAAAGTCACAAGAAGATTATATATATAGAATTTCATTGCAACCCAAATAAGCACTAACGCAAATATCGAGAAATACATAAAGTCAAATCCAAAAGATCCTGTGAGATTATAAAAATACATAAAATCAACAATAAGAACTATACAACAGATGAAGTCGATAAGACCGAGGAAAAATGCTTGCTTAAAGTTCCTTTTGATTGCGTATATATAATCAGAAAATACAAAAACGGCATCGCCTCTGAATAAGCCTCTGAGAACGTATGTTGCACCAACATTTTGCCAGCCCCAAGTTACTGCTAAGAGCACTACCATAGAAATTATCAGCAGCAACGTAGGAAAGCTAAATACGGGAACTTCCATTTGAATAGCGGATAAATCAAGTATGTTTGCAATATCGGGAGATGCGGTTACGGTGTTAATGCCGTACATAGGCGCATACAGCAGATTTGTAACAGTAGGAGATTTATCTCCAAGAAAGTAAACAAATACAACTACAAGTATCGGTATGACCATAAACAACATTAGCAAATTCAATTGAAGAAGCTGAGTGAATTTTCTAAATAAAAGCTTAAAGAAAAATCCTAAAGTTGGTTTTCGTGTTTCTTGCTCGTATACTCCTTTACCGTCTCTATTCATGTCAAAAAGCTTGAATTTCTTTTTAGTTTGTTCTGTGTTTTTCAATTTTTAACTTCCTTTTCGTATTTTAGTTTTAACTGTCTATAATCAGAAAATAAATTCCGTTAAGCATAAATATAAGGCCTATAAAAGTAAGCGTTAATAAAATGGATAATAATGTTGTTTTTTTATTTAATATTATTCTCCCCGCCTGTGTAAATTTCTTTATTTCCATAGAATAAAACGCCATTCCACAGCTGTATGCCGTCAAGGCTATAAGCAAAACGAAACGTATCAGCCAATATGAAAGGGAATTGATTATGCCTATTTCCTCAAAGCCCATAAGCTTTATCAATGATGCGTTTATTCCGAATTTTATTCCAACAAAAACGAGAACGAAATCTGATATTACGTAGTTTATAAATGAGAATGAAAATATAAATATTAACGCTATGGAAAAAATGTCAGGCAGACATATATACGCATATTTTAACGCACTTTCCGAAAAAGACGATCCACGACTATCTTTAAAGTGTAATATTATTTTTTGAAGAGTTTTTTCCAAAGCGGATTCGTTTAAAAGATGTGCCAAGCAAATTCCTGCGATAACGGATGCAAGGCTCATTAAAGCAAACTGAAATATGATCTTGTATTTTTCCATTTTTCGCTCGTATTGAGCAGAATGGTATCCCGTTGATTTCAAAACATATTCCTCCACATATCAGTATCAATTAATGATATGCTAAAATGGAAAAATATATTACTTAGTTTGTCCGAGCTCCTCTGCGCGTTGTGTACAAGCAATCATTGCTTTAGCTATTATACCGCAAACATTAGATTCATCAAGCTTTTTGAGTGCTTGCTCGGTAGTCCCCCCCTTAGAAGCTACTCGTGCTATAAGTTCTTCCGCGGTTTCAGTAGAGTTCTTTAAGAGTAATGCCGAGCCTATAAATACGTCACATATAGCATCCATCAAGCCTTCACTTGAAAGTCCTTGCATAAGAGCACCCTTATATATTGAGTCTATGAATTTAAAAACGTATGCGGGAGACGATGAAGTGACACCGATAATTCTGTTCATTTCATTCTCGTCAATCAAAAGAGTACTTCCTGCGGCGTTGAAAAGGGAACACACAAAATTAAAATCATCAGAAGAAACGTTATTATTTCTGCAAATAACAGAAACCCCTTTCTCTATAGTCATAGGGATATTAGGAAGAACTCTGACTACATCCGCAGTATTCAGAGCATCTGAAACTGTCTTTACCGCAATACCTGCGCCGATAGTTATATATAGCTTAGTATCATGTCCGTTTACCGCTGAAATTTCTTTGAGTACATCAGCGTAGTTCTGTGGTTTAACAGATAAAAGTACGCAATCCGAGCTTTCCACAGCGGAATAAATAGAATTACAACGCACGTAAGAACATCTGCCTTCGCAGAGATCTTCGTACTGAGATTCGTTTTTATCAAACAGAAAAATTTCAGAAACACATACGTCGGATTTTTGTATACCTGAAATTACGGCTTTCGCCATATTGCCAACGCCTATAACGGCTAATCTATAATTCATAAAACGTCTCCGAAAGTGTATTTATAATATTATATCAAAGAATTTTTAACAAACAATAACAACTTATGCTTTATTTTATTATTTTTTGTTATATCTGAAAATTTCAAATGCAAAAACTGCCGCAGATGCGGAGCTTGACAAAGATCCGCGAAAATCTGTCCCGTAATCTATTCGAACTATTTTATCTGCAAGCTCAAGAACAGCTCTTGAAATACCGCGCTTTTCGCCGCCCAAAATAACCAAAAGAGGCTTGGAAAGGTCACATTCAAACAAAGATTCCGAATCTCTGATTCCTGCGCAAATAACCTTATAACCGAGTGATTTGAATAAGCGGACCGCAGCTACGGTTTCGCTGATATACGTGGGAAGTAATTCAGATGTACCGGCGGATGCTCTTGAAACCGTTCCCGCAACACCCATCCAATTGCGCTCACCTAAAATCAAGCCGTCAGCACCTGAAGCATATAACGATCGTACGGCATTACCGAAATTATAAGGATCTTCTATACCCTCAAGCAAATAGTAAACTCCGTTTTGAATAATGCAATTTGTTTCAAGCGGCATCAATGTCCGTTCACTACACTCAGCAACGATGCCACCATGGGTGTTTCCAACAGATATTTCGTCAATTACTGAACCGTCAACGAATTTAAGCTCAAAGCTTAATAATTGCGATTTCGCTCTTAAGAATGCTATTTCCTTAGCTTTTGATTTTCTTTTTTCTTCGTCAATCAATACAGATATTATTTTTCTGTCACTAATTTCCATTTCTATTGATTTTATTATTGCGGAAATAGACGACATACCTTCGAATATATTTGAATTAAAAAATTTTGATTGTTCTTTAATCATTGCTTTTTCCTCAATTTATAGTTAATAAAACCATTTATCCATTCATATATATGTATAGAATTAATGAATGGAGAATTGATTTATTATGATGTACATCTCACCTGGAAAAGAGAGATGCGTTATTTTAGCATCGTATCTCGTTGAAAACAACACTACCGTCAGAGCGGCAGCGGCTCATTTCGGGATAAGCAAAAGTACGGTACATAAGGATATCACACAAACATTAAAACGTGTAAATAGGCCGTTATATAATAAAGCCCAAGAGGTTCTTGCTATAAATAAGCAAGAACGTCATATAAGAGGCGGGGAAGCTACACGCTTGAAATATCAAAGCAAAAAGCAAAGGCAAGCTAAGAAAGAAATGTAAAAATTTGTTTGCTTGATTCATTGATATGCTTACAAAGCTTCAAATAAGTAGCGCTTCCAAGACGCGATTTGAGCATTTTAAAATTTTCAATTGCGTCGCATTGTGGCGGTCTGTTGTACGCATACAATTGATGGGAGATAGCGGGTATTATAATAATATTATTTTTAATAGCTTTGCGTATTGCGCTTTCACAATATTTTTTAGTCATATGATTTATATCAAGGCAATATGCGGCTTGCTCAATTCTGTATAATTGTTCGCTGTACTCACGGTCAGATGAAAGTAAGTTGTATTCGAAATTTACGAAAATCGGTTTAAGCTTTTGTTTATAAAGTAAATAATTAAGCTCGTGGGCTGTCCATGAGCTATCGTGACATAAAGGCGAGCGTATAAATATTTTGTTTGTCCTTGACAGACGCAAACGCTTGATAAAAGGCTCGTACGCAATACCTTTTTTTAATTCGATACAAGGTGCAACCCGTATGATAGCGCCGCGCGGTTTTGCGTATTCAAATACGGCTTCTTTAAAACGTCTATAATCGTTCATAAGCTCGTATTGAGAAAAAGATAATGGATCGACATCAAGAGTTACGATAAATTTCCGTATACCAATATTTCGGAAAAATTCCAATGTCTTTTTCAATGCAGCAATGTCACGGCGACCGTTGCAGACAACCAAGGAATCAAAATCAAGCAGAGGCATAAAAACTCCAAGAATAAATATATTTAAAGTTAACCCGAGGGAGTATAATAAAGACGTTTTAAAACTTCAAAGGGGAAATACCGTACTCAAATCGCGAGAGGAATTAACCGAGAAAAGCAATTATACAAAATGCAAATTTTGTATAATTGAGGGAAGATGATTTACAAAAAGAAATTTATAGTATTTGATTTTGATAGTATTTTTAGGGGTTGATTAAAGTATGGTTCTTAAAAGTTGATTTGTTCGCTTATTTACTCTATCTAAAAAATATTTTGTGTTCAAATGCAAAGATTTACAAAATGTTTATTACTTTTTCCTTAAATCTGTGCTATAATAGATTTACTTAAAAGTTTATTTGGAGGAAAATCAACTATGGCACTTAAAATGAGATTTCTGTATTACTCAGGCAAAGGAAAAATGAAAAGCATCGCGGAGGCTGTAAAGGCTGAGTACGAGCTTTCACAAAACGCAAATGCAATCGATATTATTCCGCCCGCATATTCATGCGAAAACGAGCGTCTCGTAATTTTAGCCGTTTCCGGTAAGGGTGAGCCCGATGATATCCTTCGTCGCTTCTGCTCGGAGCTTAACAAGAAGAAGGCTCAGAACGTAGCCATGCTCGTTGACGGCGATGAAAAGCTTGCAACTAAGCTTGCGGATGTTATCAAGCAAACGGGTACTAATTTCATCGACAATATCAAGTACATAAAGATTGGCGGTCTGCCTTTCATTGGCGGCAAGCTTTCGGATGACGAAAAAGCCGACATTCTTAAATGGACGCATGATATCGTTGATAGCATTCAGTAAAATAAATATTTCTTTGAAAACCGCCGTCTCGGCGGTTTTCTTATTTATTTTTTGCTTATAATAACCGTGGAAATAGAATCAATAAGAAGCTCGCCCGAAGCATTGGTAAGCGTTATATATTGCTTTTTAGAACCGTCTCCGATATCACGCCTGAAGGTACCGTTATTGTGGTATATCTTATACTCGACACAATATACGGATTTTGTATAATTGCCAGCTTCTTCTGCCACCTCTTCGTCAGATATGGACGTGATTTTTACGTCGTATACTTTTTGCATTGTAAAGCTATTCTTTGGAGAGTTGTTCTTATAGTACGAATCACTGAATTTTTCGTTATACGACTCATGATCACCATTGATTATATCATAAATCATATCTACGAGAAAATCTACTTCTTCACCATAATTCTTAGCGATTTCTTTATCTATTCCAAGGGTGATATTTGTACTTGAATCACAGTAGCTGATAAAGCCGTCCTTGGTTAGCAATATATATTTCTCGTCTTCAAAAATATTTTCCTCATAATCTGCGGGATAAAAATTGTAATCTATCTCATATTCTTTATTTTTATTATTTTCGATTAAATCAATTATCAAAGATGCAATAACGAGCAAAATCATAACCGTCAAAATGCAAATTATAATAATCAAAAGCTTTTTCTTGGCTTTTTTATTTGATTTAACGGCGTTGTTATTTATATCATTCATTGAGAAATCTCCATATTTTATGAAAATAAAATCAGTATAATATATATTATCATAATAATCATGATTTTTCAAGCTAATAAGGTTATATTTATTTAAATTTTTATTAAATAATTGAAAAATTCATTGTAAAATAAATGATTGTGTGCTATAATAAAATATATTTTTACATAAAGAGGTACTACCTATGAAATATCTTATTCTCATACCTGACGGTATGGCTGATTATCCCGTTGAGGAGTTGGGAAATCTTACTCCTATGCAGAAAGCCAATAAGCCTATGATGGACGCTTTGGCGTCAAAATCACTTGTTGGTAAGGTGTCTAACGTTCCCGAAGGAATGGTTCCCGAAAGTGATACTGCTAATATGGCAATTCTTTCCTTTGACCCTAAGGTGTATTCCAAAGGGCGTTCGCCTCTTGAAGCTGTCAGTATGGGAATTGAGATGAAGCCCGATGAAACTGCGTATAGATGTAATGTAGTTACACTTACTGAGGAGCAGGAGCGTTACGAGGATAGAATCATAGTTGACCATAGCGCCGATGAGATATCTACCGAAGAAGCTGATCAGCTTATAAAAACGCTTGAAGCTGAGCTTGGCAATGATATGAGAAAGTTTTATACGGGTGTAAGCTATCGTCACTGTCTTATTTGGAAAAACAGCGATGATAAATATAATTTTATGCGTCCTCATGATATTCTTGGTAAAAGAATTGGCGAATATCTTCCTCGTGTTGAAGATGGCGGTTCGGAATTTCTCGAGCTTATGAAAAAATCTTATGATATACTCAAGGATCATCCCGTAAATCTTGCGAGAAAAGCAAGGGGCTTAAAGCCTGCTAACTCAGCATGGCTGTGGAGCCCCGGAAAGAAGCCTCAGCTTCCCTCATTCAAGCAAAAATGGGGACTTGACGCAGCTGTTATTTCAGCGGTTGATTTGATTAAGGGTATCGGTCTTTGTGCTGAAATGCAGTCTATCGACGTTGAAGGCGCAACGGGTAACGTTCATACCAATTACACTGGTAAAGCTAATGCCGCTATCGAGGCTTTCAAGGCCGGTAAAGAACTTGTATACGTTCATGTTGAAGGTCCTGATGAATGCGGACACAGAGCCGAAATTGAAAATAAGGTTAAATCAATAGAGCTTATCGACTCTAAGATACTTGCTCCTGTATATGAGTATCTGAAAAATTGTGGAGAGCCTTTTAAGATAATGGTTCTTCCCGATCATCCTACACCTATATGCAAGAGAACGCATACTATGGATGCTGTTCCCTTCTTCATCTATTCGTCTGAGGCTGACAAGGTTGGCTGCGATACCTTCGATGAGTTTACAACGGAAAAGATGAATTACTACGTTGAAAACGGATATACTCTCATGGATATTCTTACTCAAAAATAATAGTTGTTTTTTATGAGGTTGTACGAATGAATACCCCAAATACACAAAAAAAGTTTTTATCCAACATAGTTGATTACGTTGAACTTATAGTAATTGCGGTTTGCCTTGTCATAGGAATATTTTCTTTGGCGTTCAGAACTTGTACGGTTGATGGAAATTCTATGAATAATACGATGTTAGATCAAGAAGTTATCATAGTATCGGATATGTTTTATTCACCTAAAAGATATGATATAATTGTTTTTCATCAAACCGATAATACTAACAATTTAAACCGTAATAAACCGCTTGTTAAACGAGTTATAGGCGTTGGCGGTGATACCGTCAAAATCGACTATGATACGTGGACTGTAACCGTTACTGACAAAAACGGCAAAACTACGGTTTTGGATGAAGATTATATTTATTTGTCACAGAGAGGAAGCATATTCAGCGGAACAAGAGAATACGTCGTTCCCGAAGGTTCTCTTTTCGTGCTTGGCGATAATAGAAATGAATCTCTTGATAGCCGATATTCAGAAGTAGGCTTTGTTGACCAAAGACGAGTTCTCGGTAAGGTTGTTTTAAGAGTATCTCCTATATCTAAATTCGGAACTGTAGATTGATAAATATATAAGCGGAAAAGGAGGTTGCTATGCCGTCTCAAGCTATTCAATGGTTTCCGGGTCACATGGCGAAAACCAGGCGACTTATAACAGAAAATTTAAAATATGCAGATGCGGTAATAGAAATTCTTGACGCAAGAATTCCATATAGCTCAAGAAATCCCGAGATAATACGTTTGTGCGCGGGAAAACCTTCTGTTATTTTGCTTAATAAGTCTTCCCTTGCCGATCCCAAAATCACTGCCTTTTGGACTCAAAAATACACCAATGAAACTACTTTATGTATAGAAACTGACTGTATCAGCGGATACGGTATACAAAAAATTGCACCTGCTTTGCGTCAGCTTTGCGAAGAAAAGCTTGCGCGTTATGAACAAAAAGGAATGAGCGGTAGACCTATCAAGGCTATGGTAGTCGGTATTCCTAACGTAGGAAAATCCTCGTTGATAAACAAGCTTTGCGGGACAAAAAAAGCCAAGGTCGAGAACCGTCCTGGAGTTACGCTTGATAAGCAATGGGTAAGCACGAATATAGGTATTCAGCTTTTGGATATGCCCGGTGTGCTTTGGCCCAAGTTTGATGAGCGTATTATCGGTGAAAATCTTGCAATAACAGGCGCTATAAAGGATGACGTGCTTGATATCGAAACTGTCGCTTCAGCGCTATGCGGAAGGTTAAGAAGGATATATCCCGAGCTTTTGATGCAAAGGTATAAGCTTAACGAAATACCATCAGAAGAGATCGTTAATGATTACGATCTGCTGACCTTGATTGGTAAAAAACGCGGGTACTTGATTTCGGGCGGCGAGGTAGATACGGAGCGTACCGCAAATATGCTCATAGATGAATTCAGAGCCGCCAAGATAGGTAGAATTTCATTGGACTTTGGAGAGAAATAATTATGCTTGATTATACTCTTGAAAGAAATTTAATAATAGGTGGCTCACCTATCATTTGCGGAGTAGATGAAGCGGGTAGAGGTCCGCTTTGCGGTCCGGTGGTTGCGGCGGCCGTTATACTTCCTTGCGGACTTGAAATTGACGGACTAAACGATTCAAAAAAGCTTACTCCCAAAAAACGAGACAAGTTATTTGATTTGATATGTGAAAATGCCGTCGCTTATTCTATCGCTTACGGAACTGTTGAACAAATAAATGAGACCAATATACTTGAAGCTACGCTTGACGCTATGCATAGAGCTGTGGATACGCTATCCTTAAAGCCTACGCACGCACTAATTGACGGAAATATTGCGAGAGGATTTTCAGTTTCCGCAACCCCCGTGGTACACGGTGATGCTATTTCGCCGTCAATCGCGGCGGCTTCGATACTTGCCAAGGTTACTCGTGATAGATTATGCATAGATCTTGATGCGGAATATCCCATGTATGGAATAGCTAAGCACAAGGGTTATGGAACTAAAGAGCATATGGATGCTCTTCGAAAATACGGTCCCACTCCTATTCACAGAACTAAATTCATAAGATTTCTAAATGAGGATAAAAATGAAGACTGTTGAAATAGGCGCTCTTGGTGAAAAACTTGCCGCGAAATTTCTAAAGAAAAACGGCTATAAGATATTAGCTAAAAACGTACATATTTCTCATAACGAAATAGATGTAATTGCTAAAAACAAGGAATTTATTGTTTTCGTTGAAATAAAAACGAGAAGTACGGATGAATTATTGCAAACGGATTTTGGTACTCCCGCTTCGGCAGTAACCCAAGGCAAACAAAAAAGAACCGTCAGCGCGGCTCGCGGATACCTGAGTACGTCAAAATATTCTAAGCTTCAACCAAGATTTGACGTTATCGAAGTCTATCTTCATAAGGATACCCATAATATCTTGAAAATAAACCATATAATCAATGCATTTGGTGCTTGAAAATAAAATAGTAAATCAAAGAAAGGATTACATATAAGAAATGAAGTATTTTAGCACAAGAGACACGGAAAAGAATAGCTTTGATTCTGCCGTTGTAATCAAAAAAGGTCTTGCCGCCGACGGTGGTCTTTTCGTCCCCGATTCCCTTCCCTCAATTTCACGTGAAGAAATTGAAAAGCTGTGCGGCATGAGTTATCCCGAAAGAGCTGCTACGGTTCTTTCTAAGTTCCTTACGGATTACACATACGAAGAGCTCCTTGAAGATTGTAAAAATGCATATTGTGAAGCATCTTTCCCCGATGGAGCGGCTCAATTAAATAAAATCAACGATACTATTTATTCTCTCGAGCTTTGGCATGGTCCTACGGCGGCATTTAAAGATATGGCGCTTCAGATAATGCCGCGCCTTTTGTCGCGTGCGCTCGTTAAAACGGGCGAAAAGAACACGGCTCTTATACTCGTTGCTACCTCGGGAGACACAGGTAAGGCAGCACTTGAAGGATATAAGGATATAGAAGGCATAAAAATTATAGTCTTCTATCCCGTTGACGGTGTAAGTAAGGTTCAAAAGCTTCAGATGGCAACTCAAACGGGTAATAACGTCAACGTTTGCGCTATAAAAGGAAATTTTGACGATGCGCAGAACGGGGTAAAAAAGATATTCTCCGATAATGAGGCTAAGCAGAAGTTGCTTGAGAACTCGTACATTCTTTCGAGTGCAAATTCTATAAATTGGGGACGTCTTGCGCCTCAGATAGTCTATTACGTTTCCGCATATTGTGATATGCTTAATAGTGGAGATATAGAATACGGTGAGACAGTAAACGTTTGTGTACCTACCGGTAACTTCGGAAACATTTTTGCCGCATATCTTGCTAAGCTTATGGGACTTCCTATAGCTAAGCTTATATGTGCATCTAACGACAATAACGTTCTTACAGAATTTCTTTCTACGGGTACTTATAACAGAAATCGTAAGTTCCATACTACGATTTCTCCTTCGATGGATATTCTTATTTCGAGCAATCTTGAAAGACTTTTGTACTTTACCGCAGGTTCTGAGAAAACCGCTGATTATATGCAACAGCTCAATAAAAACGGTCAATATACAATAAGTGATGACATCAAGGCACTCATATCAGAGAATTTTGAAGGATATTTTGCCAACGAGGACAGCACGCGTAAAACACTTGAGCGTTTTTATAAAGAGTACGGTTATCTTGCAGATACTCATACCTCCGTTGCTCTTGACTGCGCAGAGCAATATATTGCTAAGACCAACGATACCAAAAAGATTATCGTCGCTTCAACGGCAAGCCCGTATAAGTTTGCGGCTGATGTATATGAGGCAATTGCTCATAAGCCTGCATCTGCGGATACGGGTGCGCTTGACGATCTGGCAGCTCTGACTAATACTGAGATATCTTATCCTTTGAGAAATCTTGCCGATAGAAAAGTTAATTTCAATACGGTAATTGAAAGCGCGGATATGCTTAACGAGGTCTACAAGTTTATGTAAATACTCCAAGGGGTTGTCGCATAAGCGACAGCCCCAATCGCATAAATTAAAAAGATGGATTACTTTCTCTCTTTGAAAGTATCGCAAGCAGCTTCCGTCTTATTGTTGTTACCAACGGCGATCATATTTGCGGTGCAATGTGTGTCACAATCGTGATATACGCAGTTCTTGACATCACATTTAATTCCTTTGATATGCTCCTTGCCAGTAGCACATTCGTTCTTGGTATTGCATTTTTCGTTGTTATACATTCTTTCAAACCCTCCTTGATAAGAATACTATTATTGTTCTCAAAACAAATTCTTTTATACACGGAGATATAAATAAAAATGTCTGTATTTGTTATTGCCGATCTCCATTTGGCAACTGCCGATTCCGATAAATCTATGGAAGTATTCGGAAATAGGTGGAAAAACTATATTCAAAAAATACGTACCAATTGGCAAGCTGTGGTTACACCTGAAGATACGGTCGTTATTCCGGGCGACATTTCTTGGGGGCTTGCAACCGAGGATGCTTTGGAAGACCTTCTGTGGCTCGAGGAGCTCCCGGGAAGAAAAATAATTATGAAGGGCAATCATGATTTTTGGTGGTCCACCGTATCTAAATTGAATGCGTTTTTTGAAAAGCACAACATCAGTTCAATTGATATTTTAAATAACAATGCGTTGGAAGCTGAAAACTATATTATCGCAGGTTCTCGGGGATGGTTTACGGATAAAACGATGCAAAATGTGGACGGAAACGTTGATTACGGAAAAATTATAAACCGTGAAACTATTCGTCTTAAAATGTCATTGGATTCTGCTGTAAAGCTCAAAGAGTCAACAAATAAAGAGATAGTCGTCTTTCTCCACTTCCCTCCTGTTTGGAGCGATTTTGTGTGCGAACCGATAATTGCGCTACTGAAAGAATATAATATTAGCAGATGTTATTTCGGACATATACACGGAAATTATTCGCAACCTGACCGATTTCAATACGATTCTATTGATTTCTTCATGATATCTGCGGATTTTCTGAATTTTATTCCAAAGATTATATGAATTTTTTTGAAAATCTATTGACAAATGGCTCTAAAAAAAGTACAATATATAATATATGCAAAAAAATATTTTTTACACCGGAGGTTTAAACCAAATGAGTTTAACAAAATCTGAATTAATCGAAAAAAACAAATACGAGTTGCAGTTCTCGGTAGATAAAGCAACCTTTGACGCGGCTGTTGATAAGGTTTACCGTAAGCAGGTAAAATCTATCACCGTTCCCGGCTTCAGAAAAGGTAAAGCTCCTAAGTCTATCATCGAAAAGATGTATGGCGCAGGTGTATTCTACGAGGATGCTATCAACGACCTTATTCCTACCGTATACCCTGCTGCACTCGAAGAGTCTAAGCTTGATGTTGTAGGTCAGCCTGAGCTGGATATCGTTTCAATTGACGAGAACGGTCTTGTACTCTCTGCAAAGGTTTACGTAAAGCCTGAGGTTGAGATAAAGGACTACGCAGGTATTGAGGTTGAGAAGGAAGTCGTTGCTGTAACCGATGAGGATGTTAATAAGGAAATAGAGACCGTCAGAGAAAGAAACTCCAGAGAAATTGAAGTAACCGACAGAGCTGCTGAAATGGGCGATACTGCCGTTATTGATTTTGAAGGCTTCTGCGACGGCGTTGCGTTTGAAGGCGGTAAGGGTACGGATTATGCGCTTAAGCTTGGATCGGGATCTTTTATCCCCGGTTTTGAGGAACAGGTTGCAGGTAAGAATATAGACGAGGAATTTGACGTTAACGTTACCTTCCCCACCGAATATCATGCGGCAGATCTTGCAGGCAAAGAGGCTGTATTTAAAGTAAAGATTCACGCTATTACCAAGGTTGAGCTTCCTGAGCTTGACGACGATTTCGCTAAGGACGTTTCTGAATTTGATACGTTTGATGAATATAAAGCTGATTTGAAGGCTAAAATTGAAAAGAGACACGAAAGTGCCGCAGACAATGCAGTTGAAGAAAAGCTCGTTGAAGCGCTTATCGAAAAGCTTGAGGCTGATATACCTGAGCCTATGTTTGTTGAGGAGACTGAGAATTTTGTACGCGACTATGATAACAGACTTCGCGCTCAGGGACTTGACCTTAATACATACTTCAAGTATACAGGTCTTACACTCGACGCTCTTCGTGAGCAGATGAGACCTCAAGCAGAGCGTCAGGTTAAGGCAAGACTTGCTCTTGAAAAGATTGCCGCTCTTGAAAATATCACCGCTACTGAGGACGACATCAACGAGGAGTATCAGAATATTGCCAACGCTTATGGCGTAGAGCTTGAGCAGGTTAAGGCAAGCATTGATTCCGAGGCTATTGCCGCTGATATGAAGGTTAAGAAGGCAATGGATCTTGTAAAGGAAAAAGCGGTTATTAAAACCAAGTAATAATTTTATTTCGCAACGATTTTGGAGGTAGTTATGTTTGATATGGATAATAAAATGTTTAACGCTCTTGTTCCTATGGTAGTAGAGCAAACCGGAAAAGGTGAGCGTTCTTACGATATTTTCTCGCGTTTACTGAATGATAGAATTATATTTCTGTCCGATGAAGTAAACGATACTACTGCCTCCTTGGTCGTAGCGCAATTATTGTTTCTTGAAGCACAGGATCCCGATAAGGATATAAGCTTTTATATAAATAGCCCGGGAGGCTCTGTTACTGCGGGTATGGCTATATACGATACGATGAATTACGTTAAATGCGACGTATCTACGATTTGTATTGGTATGGCTGCAAGTATGGGCGCATTTCTTCTTTCTGCGGGTGCTAAAGGTAAGCGTATCGCCCTTCCAAATAGTGAGATCATGATTCATCAGCCTCTCGGCGGTGCAAGAGGTCAGGCAACTGATATTAAGATTCAGGCAGACCTTATTCTCCGTACAAGAGATAATCTTAATAGGATTCTTGCGGAAAATACAGGAAGAACGATAGAAGAAATAGCGCGCGATACTGAGCGTGATAATTTCATGACGGCAAAGCAAGCTCTCGAATACGGTCTTATTGATAAGATTTTTGAAAGAAGAGCTTAAAAAATTCCTGAAAGGATAGTCCAAATGGCTTCAAATAATACAAATAACAAAGGCGGTAATCTTTCTAACGTTCGATATTGCTCTTTTTGCGGGAGAACAGAAAATCAAGTTAATTTTCTTATTCCCTCACCTACGGGCGTTTATATTTGTGATTTCTGCGTAGATGCTTGTCAGGAATTGATTTATGAAAATTCCGTAGTTGCTAATGCGTTGGGTGATGATCTGTCATTTGAAACGTTGCCTAAACCTTCCCGTATAAAGAGTATTCTTGATGAATATGTAATAGGTCAGGACGAGGCTAAAAAGGTTTTGTCTGTTGCCGTATATAATCACTATAAGAGAATACTTTACAACAAGGATAAAAGTAATCCTAAGGCGAAAAACGATGATGCAAATAATGAAGTAGATCTCCAAAAAAGTAATGTTCTTTTGATTGGAAATACCGGTGTTGGAAAGACATATCTTGCTCAGACACTTGCGCGTTCCCTTAAAGTTCCTTTTGCTATTGCCGATGCTACAACGCTTACTGAAGCAGGATACGTAGGAGAGGATGTTGAAAATATTCTTCTCCGACTTATACAAGCTGCCGATTACGATATTGAGAAAGCGGAAAAAGGTATTATCTATATTGATGAGATAGACAAGATAGCAAGAAAAAGTGAGAACCGTTCAATTACCCGTGATGTTTCGGGCGAAGGCGTTCAGCAAGCTCTGTTAAAGATACTTGAAGGTACTGTTGCCAACGTTCCCCCGCAGGGTGGTCGTAAGCATCCGAATCAAGAATTTATACAGATAAATACAGAAAATATTCTATTTATCTGCGGCGGCGCTTTTGAAGGCCTTGATAAAATTATCGAAAAACGTCAAGGTAACCAGACTATCGGTTTTGCCAGCGATATAAAGAAAAAGGCCGAAAGAACTAAGATAGGTATTTATAAAGACGTAACACCGCACGATATAGTAAAGTTTGGACTCATTCCCGAGCTTGTCGGAAGAATTCCCGTTGCTGTTCCCCTTGATGATCTTGATAGAGATGCGTTAGTAAGAATTCTCAGCGAACCAAAAAATTCTCTTATAAAGCAATATAAAAAGCTACTTGAGATGGATGGCGTTCAGCTTGAATTTGATACAGATGCGCTTGAAGCAATTGCTTCGTTAGCTATTGAAAGAAATACAGGAGCAAGAGGCTTGCGCTCAATTATGGAGAATCTCATGATGCCTATTATGTATGATATTCCATCAAATGAAAAGGCTTCAACGGTTATAATTGATGCTGATTGTGTAAATGGTAAATCTGCTCCAAAGCTTGTAGAAAAAGAAATAGTTAAGCTTAATGCAGACATAAGCGGCGAGCTTGAATAAATGAATTAACACCTTAAATGATTTTAATATTATTTAAGGTGTTTTTATATTTTTATAAATAAAGTTTACATATGTAAATTTATTATTGACAAATATAAATGTTTATGCTATAATAATCATGGGAACAATATCTTAATTATAGAAAGGGGTATTCTATGTATATTTGTTATGATAAACTTTGGCAATTGCTTGCAAGTAAAAAACTTTCAAAAACTGATTTGTGTAATCTTACAGGAATCAGCAGTCGCACTATGGCTAAGCTGTCAAAAAATCAATCCGTTACCACGGATACACTTCTGCATATTTGTGTTGCGCTGACTTGTGATATTTCAGATATTGCGGAAATCAAAAGCAGTACAGAAGCTGAGTCAATATATCAAGCATATTGCAATTCAGGCAAAATGACCATTGAGAATGATACTTGTAAAACAATCGAATTTGACTACATGGGTGTTCCCTTCTCTGTCAAGGAACTGAAAAAAGCGACAAATAAGCGTTCGCTCATTCATTGCGAGCCTAACGGCAGTGTTTTTTTAGAGCAATTATATTCTTCGGGAATCAGTCCGGCAAGAGAGACGATATGCATATTCCATCCTGCTCAAATAAAAAAAGATAAAGTTACAATATTGCTTATTACAGGTACTCCGGGAAACATAACAGGTCTTGATAATGGCATTGTTCATTCTGCAAGAACGGGGTGTGTAAATGGAAATTTCTATGTAATGTCAATGGGAGCGTTTAAGCTTTTCGATTGGAAAAAATAAAAATACGGCTATTGCAAATTTTGCAATAGCCGTAAAGCTTTTAGTAAAAGGTAGCAACAACTTGCTTGGGCGCTACGGCGAATTCCGTAGCATCAACATAAAGAACGGGACCTTGAGAACGATATAGTTTATGCTTTTCAATTTTGATAGTTCCCTTCACTGTTACCCAGCTTTCATTTTTAGGAAGATTGTTGGTTTTAAAAACGCTTATCAGTCCGCCGTATTGAATATCGTCTACGCAGCAGGTCATAATAGGTCTTCCTATTACTATTGAGTTAGGCGGGAGTCTGTCATCTGTAGCGACAAGTCCTTTGAATTTTACCGTTTTTCCGTTATATTCGTTCATGTTTTCTGAAAGGTCTCTATACCAAAGAGCATAATCCTCATCAGCAATTTCTATTATGGGAGCATTGATATCAAACGGAAGTGGGTCTTCAATTTCATCATATTCTACGTGACCGTCGGGATAATCGTATACGATTGCCGCGCGTCTTGTTATTCCTCTGATAATCTTGTGGATCTCGTACTTATCAATATTATCGGGAGTTCTGTTGAGAACGACCATTTCACAATCTCGTATTTTATCGACTGTAAGCTGCCGCATGTTGTTATTATAATTGACAAATGTCTTTGCATCGGCAAACATCATGTTCTGATAGATCCCCCAATTTGTCGGGAGGCTGTTATACAATGTCTGCATATCCCACATACCGTTGTACTCGATTATAACACGGTCAATTTTTTTGCCTTTTATAAGCGTTTCGAGATTATCTTTGGTCAGCCATTCCTTATCTTCTACGTTGTAAATCGTAACGTTTTTACCCCAAAATTGAGAGGAATCAAGTTCAATTTCTCCCTCTTCGCACAGAAGCACGAGAGTTTTTTCTCCGCTATTGAATTTCTCGTCGTTAAGAGATTCCTGAATTATTGATGTCTTTCCGCCCTCAAGAAATCCTGTGAAAATATATACGGGTATTTTATTCATATCGCAATTATACCTCAAACAGTTCTGATATTTCGTGCTCTTTTATTTTAGACCCGATAACGCATATTTTACCGATAGTAGACGAGCAACCGTTTCTTACGTCCGCTTCCTCGGGAACGTAATCAAAGTGAATCCATTGACCGTTCTCTCCTTCAACTATCCCCTTCGCTCTGATTATAAATCCGAACTTTTCGCTATTTTCAAGAGCTTTGAGGATTGAGGCTATTTTGTCAACGCTATATTTTTTAACCGTTTCCTTGCCCCAACTTGTGAACACCTCGTCTGCATGATGGTGATGATGGTGCTCATGGTCATGATGATGTTCATGGTTGTGATGCTCGTGTTCGTGTTCGTGACAATCACATTTCTCGTGATGATGGTGCTCATGATGATGGTGGTGTTCGTGACACTCACCTTCCGTATGGTCATGGTGATGTTCATGCTCGTGATGATGACCGCATACGGGACAAAGCTCTTCCTCGGCAAGCTTTTTGAGCTGTTCTTCGAGTGTAGATCTTTTCTCAAATGCATCTTTCAACGCTTCAATGCTGAGCTTGTCTGCGGGAGTTGTTATCAGTTCAGCAGAAGCGTTATGGGCTCTTACAAGCTGTACAGCTTCGCTTAGCTTGGTATCGGTTGTTTTATCCGTATGGCTGAAATAAATGCAACTTGCGTGCTCAATTTGATCGTTGAAAAACTCGCCGAAGTTCTTCATATACATTTTGCATTTATTTACGTCAACGACTACTACTGCGCTGTTAATAACCGCATTATCCAATTCTGCGGCAACTACTGCTTTAGTAACATCGCTGAGCTTACCGACTCCCGAAGGCTCAATGAGAATTCTATCGGGCGCATAGTCAAGAACGACTTTTTTTAATGCTTCGCTGAAATCTCCCACAAGCGAGCAACAAATACAGCCTGAGTTCATCTCTGCTATCTGAATTCCCGATTCTTGTAAAAATCCTCCGTCTATACCTATTTCCCCGAATTCGTTTTCAATAAGCACAAGCTTCTCACCCTTATACGCTTCGCTTATCAATCTATTTATCAGCGTGGTTTTTCCCGCGCCCAAAAATCCCGATACTATATCGATTTTGGTCATTTCAGTTACTCCTTATCTGATCTAATCATACAATTATAAAGATATATCAATTAAACAAAGGTTGCCGCAACAAGCCGCAACCTTTGTAAAATAATGGCTCTTTGTCAATAGTTGGGGTGAAAAAAATCTGACGAAAAGATAAAGAATTAAGGAATCGCATAGGAAAAGCGTCACGAAGCGTAGCGGAGTGGCGCTTTTCCTATGCGCCGGCGCGACCTTGGTGGGAGAACATAA
>JAFTXE010000006.1 GCA_017461745.1 Clostridia bacterium
GTAGGATATTTGAGAAGGGCTGACCTTAGTACGAGAGGACCGGGTCGGACGTACCTCCGGTGCACCAGTTGTACTGCCAAGTGCATAGCTGGGTAGCCGCGTACGGTTGCGATAAACGCTGAAGGCATCTAAGCGTGAAACGTGCTTCAAGATTAGATATCCCTCCAACTTCGAGTTGGTAAGGTCACTTGCAGACTACAAGTTTGATAGGTCGGAGGTGTACGCACAGTAATGTGTTTAGCTGACCGATACTAATAGACCGAGGGCTTGAACTTCTTAAGTTCAGCAGTTTACAATTGAAATACTTGAGTTTCGTCGATTACTTTCATCTCTTATTCGGTTTTCTGTGAGCATAACTCAAATAATTGAGAGTGGCAGTTGCCGCTCTTTAATTATTTATACTTACTTTTTTTAATAATAAAAGAAAGCCAAGCTGATGCTCGGCTCGGACAATTAATAAAGGGCTGAATTAATTCAGCCCTTTTAATATTTTATCTTCCGTTTATTAAATCCGACATGTTGTACGTACCCGCGGTTTTATCCGCTATGTAGATTGCGGCTCTTACGGCTCCCGCGGCAAATATCTCACGGGACATTGCGGAGTGTGAAAGAGTTATCATTTCATTGTTACCCGCAAATATTACCTCATGCTCGCCGACGATAGTTCCGCCTCTTACGGAGTGAATACCTATCTCGGATGTGCTTCTTTGACGGCGTACAGAATGTCTGTCGTAAACGTATTCGCTTTCCTCACGCGTTTCTGCTACGGCATTTGCAAGCATAAGAGCCGTACCGCTGGGCGCGTCAAGCTTCTTGTTATGGTGCTTTTCAATTATCTCAACGTCAAAAGCAATTCCGAGCGTCTCGGATGCCTTTTTGCAAAGCTCCATCAAAAGATTTATACCGATAGACATATTACCTGAGAAAAATACCGCTATCTTTTCGGACGCTTTTTTCATCAGCTCAAGTTCCTCGTCGGTGTGTCCTGTAGTACATACCACGATGGGTGTTGATGTTGAAACGGCGTAATCGAGCAAAGATGAAAGCGAGGAGTGATGTGAGAAATCCACGATAACATCCGCTTTGTCGGGGAATTCTTTTATAGACTGATAAACGGGAAAGCCCGAAACTGAGTTGGGATTTATGTCGATACCCGCAACTATTTTTGTGTCGTTACGTTCGGACACGAGCTTTGAAACAGCCTCGCCCATTCTTCCGCCGCAACCGCAGAGAATTATATTTGTCATATCCTTTTCTTTCCTTACAAGTTATTAAAGTAGTCCATGCTCCTTCATAGCGGCAATCAATTTTGCCTTGTTTGCGTCTTCCATCTCGCAAAGAGGAAGTCTCATTTCTATGTCGCACCAGCCCATCTCAGCCATAGCGGTCTTGACGGGAACGGGATTGACTTCGCAGAACAGAGCATTTATAAGCTTTAAGTATTTGAGCTGGAGAGCAGCCGCATCGGTGTAATTATTATTTAGACAAAGCTCCGTTATGTCGTGTGTTTCTTTTGGAAGCACGTTGGAGAGAACGGAAATAACACCCTTGCCGCCGAGTGACATGATGGGAACGATCTGATCGTCGTTACCCGAATAGATATCGTAGCTGTCGCCGCACTCTGCGATAAGCTCGGCAATAGCACTTATATTGCCCGAAGCTTCTTTGACAGCGACTATTCTCTCGTGCTTAGCAAGCTCACGGTAAACGGGCAGGGAAATGTTGCAGCCGGTACGGGAAGGAACGTTGTAAAGAATTATGGGCTTGTTGGTAGCCTCAGCGGTTTCAATAAAGTTTTTGATGAGACCCTTGGGCGTTGCCTTGTTGTAGTAGGGCGTAACGAGAAGAAGAGCGTCAGCTCCTACCTCGCAGGCGTATTTTGAAAGCTCTATTCCGTAAGCGGTATCGTTTGAGCCTGTTCCTGCGATAACGGGAACTCTGCCCGCAATCTTTTCAACTGCATACTTTATACATTCGCAGTGCTCCTCGTGGGTAAGCGTTGCCGCCTCACCCGTAGTTCCCGTTACGACGATAGAATCTATGCCTTTTGCAATCTGGTCGTCAATAATTTTTCCAAATGAATCATAGTCGATAGCTCCGTTTTTGAAGGGAGTTATAATAGCCGTAGCTGCGCCTGTGAAAATAGAGGGTTTGAGTTTACTCATGATAGTTTCCTTTCAACCGCAATTTATCGCGGATTTTAAAAAATATAAAATATTTCGCATAAAAACAAAAAAACCGGTTGAAAACCAGCTGAAATTGTAATATAATATAAGCATAGCAACTCATAGTACAATAACAGATAGCTCTCCATCAAAATATTGATGACAGTCCGCCGACTATTAATCGGACGGGACCAGCCGATACCGCTGCCGCGCGGTATAGCTTCGGCATCGCACCCTCGCGCATTCCGACTTGAACGGTTCTACGGCGAACCACTGTCGAAGGGCGGTAGTGCAACGCGCCTCTACCAAATTATATGCGTTTATGCTATAATGATATCATATCTTTGCGCATCTGTCAAGAACTTTATTGAAAATAATTTTATTTTTTATAATTTATAAGATGTTGTTAACGGTATCACTGATTTTGGAATTAATATATGTTGATAAGTTATGATTTATCGGGGACGCGGGGGACGCGGAGGACGCGATTTCCGCTTTTTTGAAAAAAAGCTTGGCAAAAAACTTCCTTGCTGGGCTGTAGCCCGATTAGATATATATAATTCCAAGAATAGCTTAATCGGGCTACAGCCCAGCAAGAAAGCTTTTGCGGAGCTTTTCTCGAAAAGCGACAACGCATCCCCCGCGTCCCCTCGCATCCCCCGATAAATCATAATTTGAAGCTATTAAAAAAACTCGAAAGGAAAATATAAATGATTAAAAACGAAAGAACTCATACAGACCTCAAGACCTCTGATTTTTACTACGACCTGCCCGAGGAGCTTATAGCTCAGCACCCATGCGCCGTCAGGGACGAGTCAAGACTCATGGTGCTCAACAGAGCGGACGGAAGTATTACGCATAAGCAATTCAAGGATATTATAGATTATCTTAATCCCGATGACGTGTTGGTTATCAACGATTCAAAGGTAATTCCTGCGCGCCTTTACGGTCATACCGAGGGCAGAGAGGAAGCCATGCTTGAGCTGCTTTTGCTCCGTCAGCGCGAGCTTGATACTTGGGAAACCCTTGTAAAACCCGGTAAAAGAGCGAAAATAGGCTCAAAATCAGTTTTTGGCGGCGGTATACTTACGGCTGAGGTCGTTGATATAGTTGAGGAAGGAAACAGAATAATAAAGTTTGATTACGATAGAGAAAAGTATGCAAATATCTACGAAATACTCAACGTGATAGGTCTTATGCCACTGCCGCCCTACATAACGGAGCAGCTTAAGGAAAACGATAGATATCAGACGGTTTACGCCCGTGAGGAAGGCTCGGCGGCAGCTCCTACGGCGGGGCTTCACTTTACTCCCGAATTGCTTGATAAAATAAGAGAAAAAGGTGTGGCTATCGCCCCCGTAATGCTCCACGTCGGACTTGGAACTTTTCGTCCCGTAAAGGCTGAGAATATCGAGGAGCACGTTATGCATACCGAGTTTTTCAGCGTTTCAGAGGAGAGCGCGAGAATAATCAATGAAAGAAAGGCTAAGGGGGGACGCCTTATCTGCGTTGGAACTACCTCTTGTCGAACTATAGAAAGCGTCGCCGAGGAGGACGGTCATATTCCCACCATGTCGGGAGACACGGGGATATTTATTTATCCCGGCTACAAATTCAAGGCGGTTGACGCATTGATAACCAACTTCCACCTGCCTGAAAGCACCCTGCTGATGCTTGTGTCCGCGCTTTACGATAAGGAGCATATAATGAAAGCCTACGAGACGGCGGTAAATGAGAGGTATAGATTTTTCTCTTTTGGAGATGCGATGTTTATATGTTGAAAATTGGATATAATATGCGCATAATTAAATGATGTTTGCGAAAAATGCAACATAATATGTTGACAAATTGGATATAATATGATATACTGTTATCGAAAGGAGTTGATATTATGTCTAAAGTATCTACGAACATTAGTATTGATGCTGAAACCAAAGCCAAGGCGCAGGTAATGCTTGCTGATCTTGGAATGGATCTCTCCACTGCTGTAAACATTTTTCTTCGTCAAATGCTTTATGAAGGTGGAATTCCGTTTTCTATCACCAGAGAAGTTCCTAACAAAGTTACTCTTGAAGCAATGAAAGAAGCGCAGGAAATGTTACGTTACCCTGAAAAATATAAGAAATATGACAGCGTGGACAGTATGATGGAGGACATTTTAGGTGAAGTATGAAATTGTTCCTTCAAATCAATTTAAGAAAGACTTGAAGCTTGCACAAAAGCGCGGCTATGACCTTGAAAAAATCAAGAAGGTGATTGCTACACTTGCGAACGGCGAAACTCTTGAAGGAAAATATCGTGACCATTTACTTACAGGTGATTACGGTGGTTATCGAGAATGTCATATTCAACCGGATTGGTTGCTCGTATATCAAATAGACGGAGACAGGTTGATATTGTTTCTGGCTCGAACCGGTACGCATAGCGACTTATTTTGAGGTTTACCGATTGGTTTGTGCAATCTTACCAATCGGTAAAATCTTATATAGCATCAGCATCGTAGATGCGATGTTTATAAAATAATTATTGACAAAAAATTCTTCTCATGATATAATAATTTTGCGAGCAGGGGAAGACACCCATAACAAAAAACGGTGTTCGCAATAAAGCAAAATCTAATACAAGGGGGGCGACACCCATAGAAAAAAACGTTATTGTAGTAGACGATCATTATTATTAATTAAAAACAGGGGCTGTCTTTGATAAGATAGCCCCATATTTTTGTTTATTGCTTATTTTTCTTTATTCCAAAAAACTTTTTAAGTATAGGCGCGAGGAAGGTTGGTGGGTGAACGAGAACTATTTTCATAAAAAGCACACTCCTTTGCTCAGTTTCGCTTTCCAAGCAAAAGCACGCCTGCGGCAATTACTACGGCGGCTTCGATAAAAGCAAGAAAATATCCGGGGAGCAGGAAGGAAAGCAAAATTCCCGCTCCAAAGCATACGATACAGCTACCTATAAAAATTCGCAAATTCGTACGGCACATTTTATTTTCCTCCAAAAATATTATCCCTCTGCTTAAATTATATGACCGAATATCTCCGTTTGTGACGGAGCTTTTTTATTTTATCTGAAATATCGGAGAGCTTGCCCTCATATACTTTCTTGAAACGAGGTGTTGATTTATGATGGGCTTTTGCGGTGCATTGAATTTTGAAGAGGAACGGATAAGCTTTTCAATGCTGAAAAGAATGTACGGTCTTCACGGCGCGGGGTGCGCTTATATAAACCGTGAGTTTGGGATTATGTGCGGTGGAGAGGGTAATTTTGATGAATGCTCGCTTCAACCCGTGACCGTTCGCTATAATAACGCTCTGTATACCGCCGCTATAGTTGCTCCCGAACGAATGCGGGGAATGGAAGGAAGTACGGCGCAAGGAGTGCTTGAGGGGTATTTTGAGGAGGGGGAGGAGTATATCCGACGCCTCGAATTTCCTTATGCATTGGCACTGTACGATTCAAGATGCGGAGAGCTGTTGCTTGCCAAGGGGGAAAAGGGTGATAAGCCACTATTTTATACCTTCCGTGACGGAACGATGTATTTTGCGACCTCCTTGCGACCGCTCTTTCGGCTGTACGGTGGCTGTGTGCGTGTCAATAAGAAGGTACTTGTGTCACATATATCGGGTGAGTATTCGACTATTCCCGAGGAGCTCTTTTGCGATATACGCCCCATCAGACCATCTCGCAGACTCGTATGCTCTCGCTTCGGTCATACCGAAGTGCCTGCGCCTGTTGGAGTGGGGATTAAGGAAAGACAAAGTGATATGGATAGCTTCGTAATGCCCGAATATTCAAAAAAGACGGATATGCGCAGAATTCTTACGGACTCTCTGTTTGCCTTTGATTATCCGCAATTTGATTGCTTTATGCCGTCACTTTTGCCATACGTCAAGGCGGCTGCGGCTGACGGAAGGACAGAGGTCGATATATTAGACTCGCTTGCGGATAATTACGCAGATTATTCATTGGAGAGGGCGGAGAGAATAGGGAGTCTTTACGGTGTTGACGTGCGCGTATCTGCAACGGCTGACGCTTGCGTCAGCGCAAGAGAGCTAAAGGCAATGGAGAAACAGATAGACACGGTATTGTCCGAATATCTGCAAAGCCCGTACGGCGTTTCGGAAAGCCTTGTGAGCGACGAGCTTTTAGATGAAATATACGATGATAAAAGCGTTCAAAGAAGGATACACAGAAAGGGAATGCTTTGCCAGACGGCTATGTGGTTTGAATGCTATAATCTCGTGTTGGTATAATTGTAGTTGAGAAAGCTTAATCGTAAGTTGCAAATGTTTTCTGACGGTTGACTTTTTTTATTCTCCATGATATAATTAAATTAATTATATGTTCAGAACAGGAGAATAAAAATGAACGTTAGTATAATGCCTTGCGGTGAGGATTGCACGCAGCTTATTCAAAATGCTATTGACGAATGCTTTTTGGCGGGGGGCGGTACGGTAACTCTTGAGGACGGCGAATACCACCTCGGCGGAATTCGCGTGCGCAGTAATATCACCCTTTATCTCAAAAGCGGAGTAAAGCTGATAGCTACGAGAGATATAAGCAAATACGATATTATAAGAAGAGATACCGTTGAGCCTATTCCCGATAAATATAAGACCGACGCGCTGTGGTCAAAGGCTCGTCCCGACAGAGATAACAGCTATATTCTGCTACCGGGGAGCAAGTGGACTGACGCAATTATCAGAATAGTTGACGCAAGCAACGTAAAGATAATAGCAGAGAAAGGCGCTTTGATAGACGGCTGTAACAGCTACGATCCCCTTGGAGAAGAACGGTATCGCGGTGTTCACGGAATCAGCGCATACTTTTCTGAGAATCTTGAATTTGAAGGGTATACTATCAAGGATACGGGCAATTGGGCGCATTGTGTATATTTTTGTAAGAACATGAGCTTTAGGAATATTACCGTTCTTGCGGGGCACGACGGTATTCATGTGGCAGCTTCTGATAATATTGAGATATCGGATTGCGAAATGTATACGGGAGATGACGCTATTGCGGGCTTCGATCTGTATCGTATGACGGTCAGAAATTGCATAGTGAGTACTGCGTGTAGCTCCTTCCGAATCGGCGGAACCGATATATTGATAGAGAATTGCCGTAACGTTGTTCCCGTTAAGTACAGCTTCCGCGGCTCTATGACACCCGAAGAAAAACAAGCGGGAGCTCCATCGGAAACGGGAAGAAAGACGACGCTGTCCGCGTTTACGTATTACTCGGATTTTACGCTCAACGTTCGTCATGCCCCAGGGAATATAGTGATAAGGAACTGCTCGTTTGAGGGAACGTCAAGATTGTTGCACTACAATTTTTCGGGTAACGAGCCATGGCAGAAAAACAGACCTCTTGATAGCGTAACCTTTGAAAACGTAAAGGCGGCTGGAGTTGGAATGTCTCTGTGCGCCTACGGAAGTGAGGAATATCCGTTGACGCTTAAAATGACAGATTGCGATATTTCCTTTGCGGAGGAGCAGAGTAGCTTTGTAAGAGCTTTCGGATATAAGCTGATAGAGCTTAAAAACGTAAATATTAAAAACGTAAACGGAAGCACGGTGCGTTCTTACGGCTGTGATGGAGATATTAAAGTTCATGACGTTAAAGGCACGGATGAGACTCTTGCGATTGCCGACGAGGAATTTTTCGCTAAGGCAATATGAAAATTTAGCTTATGAATAGATATTTAAAGGTGGCTTTCTATGAAGGAAAGCCACCTGAATTTTATCTATTTATTATTTTACTTTTTTACTCGATATTCACTTGGTGTTATACCCATTTGCTTTTTGAAGGCTCTGTTGAAGGTCCTCATGGTGTTAAAGCCTACGAGGTCACTTATTTCCGTTACGGATTTATCGGTTTTTTTGAGATACTTGCAGGCGTTTGAAACGCGAATGGAATTGATATAATCGTTAAAGCCCATATGAAGTCTGTTGCTCATTATATGGGAAATATAATATTTGCTTATATGAAGCTCACGCTCCAGCATGTCGAGAGATAAGGGCTTATCGTAATTGTTTATACAGTAATTTAGAATGAGCCCGAGCACGTTTGACTCCTTTGACTCAATATCCCTGAGCGACATTTTTTGCAGAATACGCCCGAAAAAAGCAAGCAGATAGCCGTGAAGTATCTCGTCCCTGAAGCTTTCCTCGCCGTAATACGTCTCGGATATTTTAGACGCCAATTGCCAAAGTTCTCCGACAGCGCCTCCCTTGATGAGATTTGACTCGGGCAAACATGCGGTAAACGTTTTCGTGAGCTCTGAGATAATGTCGGGATTGACTATCAGCAGTATGTAATTTTCACGCTCTATGGTGTCAAAGCGATGTACTTGATTGGGAAATACTATTATCACGTCTCCTGACTCGACGTCGTATACAGTATCGTCTATCGTAACTTTCGTTTTTCCGCTCGTAACGAGGGCAAGCTCAATGTGATAATGCAGATGAGAGGTATATCCCAAGGTCTTCTTAGTCACGTTGGAATTGCGCAAGTAGATGTTAATACGCTTGTTTTCGTAAAAGGCTGCCATTCTGTTCTCCTGAAATGAGTATATAATTATTGTACCACAATATTTGTCTTATTTCAAGAGGATTTTTTTATTTTTTGTCGATATTCAAAATCTGTGGAATACGTTTCTCCGCTTTGGAAATAATATGTAAAAACGGAGGGCGTATGAGGATATTATTAGTTACGGGCGAAATGAACAGCGGTGGCGCTGAAACTCACGTTTATGAGCTTGCTCGAAGTCTCTGTAACGCTGGACACACGGTGACGCTTGCGTCGGTGGGTGGACGGCTTGCGAGAGAGCTTGGTACTATGGGAGTAAAAAATATACGTCTTCCTCTCAATAGCAAATCACCTTTTTCACTTGCGTTTTCCGTAAAAAAAGTGAAAAGACTTATAAAAAGCAATAATTATCAAATAGTCCACGCGCATACGAGAATAGCCGCCATGGTATGCCACTTGGCTTGTAAAAATAAAAAATGCGCGTTCGTAACGACCGTTCATGCTCATTTCAAAAGCAATTTTTTATTTGATAAGCTTTCTCGTTGGGGCTGCGCGAGTATTGCCGTGAGTGAGGATCTGAAGGATTACCTTCTGACTCATAGCGACCGAGTTCTTGCTCGGAATATTCGCGTAATACCAAACGGAATTGATACCGACAAGTTTTTTCCTTTGAAAAACAGTAGCGTGGTAAAAAGGGTCGTATTTGCCAGCAGACTTGATGCAGACTGCTCCGAGGTCGCATATTTACTTTGCTCGGTAGCCAAAAGACTTCTTTGCCGATTTGAAGACGTTCAGATAGTTATATGCGGAGGCGGCTCGGAATATCTGACGCTCAAAAGACTTGCGCAAGAAGTCAACGCCGAGCTTGGAAGGAAAGTAATATTTACTCTTGGTAACGTTGAAAATATGGCAGAGATCTTGCAAGGGGCGTCTGTTTTTGTAGGTGTGTCGCGCGCGGCTCTTGAGGCTATGTGTTGCGCGCTACCCGTAATAATTGGCGGCAACGAGGGATATATAGGAGCGCTTGATGAGAACAATCTTGCCGCCGCAGAGCAAACGAATTTCTGCGCCAGAGGCTGTGAGAGGGTCAATGAGGAAAAGCTTTTTGCTTCTTTGGTTTCAATTCTGTCATTGACGCAAGCTGAAAGACGCGAGCAAGGTGAGGCTCTAAGGCGCTATGCGGCAGAGCGTCATTCCGTTGGCGTAATGCGAGAGATGACGGAGGAGTTTTATCAAAACGCAATGAAAAGAGCAAAAAGTGGCAAGCGCGGCGTTCTGCTGTGCGGATATTACGGCTATGGAAATATGGGTGACGATGCGCTTTTGATGAGCGCCGTTCAGAGAGCGCACTGCAAGTTTCCGAGTCTGCCCGTATGCGCGCTTACCGCTCACGGTAAAAGAGATAGCGATAAATTCGGTGTCAGATGCGCGTCCCGCTCAAATATCATAACGCTTATCAAGGAGATAAAGAATGCCGAGACAGTGGTCTTTGGCGGCGGGACGTTGTTTCAGAATACTACGTCCTCACGTTCGCTGTGGTACTATATTTTTATTTTAAGATTGGCTCAGAGGCTTGGTAAACGCACGGAGCTTTGGGGAAACGGAATAGGCAGAATATCGGGAAAATGCGCAAAAAATGCATCTGCAAGAGCAATTTGCGAGTGCGATTACGTTGGCTTGCGTGACGAGGAGTCTATAAAGCTTGCTTATCACTTGGCAAAGGAGCGAGGGGGAGAGCTTCTCCATATAAGACTTGAGAAGGACCTTGCAATGTGCAACGCCGAGTATGACGCGGAGCGGGCGGAATATATTCTGCGCAAAATGGGTATTTCAAGGTCAAATAAAATTGCCGTCGTTGTCCTTCGAGGTAGCGACGGGCGAAAGTATACGGAAAGGGCAGAAATTTTGGTGAAAGCTCTTTTAAACGACGGAATAGTCCCCGTATTTGCCGTAATGTTTGCAAAAGAGGATATGGAAATCTGCAAAACCATGAGCAAGCGGCTCGGCTGCGCTATTGCGTATCCTTTGGGCGTTGACGCTCTCAGAGGTATTATGAAAAAAGCGGAGGTCGTGATAGGTATGCGATATCACGCTTTGGTATTCGCTCATTCCGTCGGCACTCGTTTTATAGGAATAGGAAGTGAGCCTAAAATACGGCGCTTTTGTTACTCGCATAACGGAGTTTTTTGGGATAAATAAAACAAGGGGCTGTAATGATACAGTCCCTTGCTTGTGGTTTAATTGAAATACAGTACGTCCGAGGTGTCAAAGACTTTAGCGAGTCCCGTTTGAGCGTAGTCGCCAAGCTTGGAATTAACGTAGCTTTGGTCTATGGGATAAGAAATGCTTTTTTGAGGAACGCTTCCGTATATCGCTCTGTATATCATATGCGCTCCGACGTATCCCGCAAGCGCGGTGCTGTGACCGTAACTGTCCTGACGGCAGAAATCATTTGACGTTGCGGCTCTGCTTGCTATCAACTGATTTATTTCTTCCTTCCAATTGAGGCAGAGCAGGGAAGGAAATCTCGTTTTTGCGGAGTTTATAACAGACGTGTTTTCATTGTGCGCGGGAAAAATAACGAGCTCGGTCTTTGAAGAATCACAGTAATTTTTAAGAACCGAAAGGTTATCTATTTCCGATGAAGAATAAAATCCGCATATAAATACGACATCGTAATAGCCGGATAGTATCTGTTCAACGATATAAGGATCGTTTATATACGTTTCTACAGTAGCGTATCCGATTGAAATAGCTTCCACAATGCAATTCTTACCGTTTACGTTCAGCATTTCCTGAAGAATATATCCTATATCCGACGTATTTATAAAGCTGTTGCCGAGGATAAGAATGGAATCCTTGCTTTTGAGATGAGAGAGAACGCCAAAGCCCGCATCCTGGGAGGTGTGCTGTAGAAACGCCGAAAGGTGTAGCTTGGATAGAGTGAAATCGTTTATCTCCGAGCAGCTCGTTACCAAGGTTATGGAGCGCTCAACGTTATCGACGGTGTAGGTGTAAAAAAATCTGTGTCTGAATTTCAGACTGTCGCCGCTGCCGCTTTTTTCTATAACGTATACGGCATTTATGCCGTCATATTCTTCTTTTTTAGTTTCTATCTTTTTCCATTGATCAACGTCGTCGATTACTCCTCGGATAAGCATACCGACAGCTTTTCCGTCTCTTTCCACGGAATACGTGCCTTTGGTGTCGGGAGTGAGCTTCCATTCCTTCGGAAATACGAGATTAATTATAGTTTCGTCGTCATCGAACGCAAATTTTGAAGTGGCGTAGCCGTCGGGCTTGAATCTTTCAATGTCAAGATATAAATTATCCTCTGCCGAATCATCCGTAGCGGTGGCAGTCTGTGTGTCCGTGCTTTCGTTATCGACTATATTTCCACCGTTACAGCCGCAAAGCAACATTGAAATTATAAGCAAGAAAATAATCAGAGCTTTTTTCATAAGGTCCCCCATTGTAAAAAATTATTCGAACATGATATTATAAACGCCGTTTATTGCCCAAGCGGGAATATCGGTTATTATTTCATCGTGTAACTCCGTAGCTTTTGCATTATAAAGAACAGAGCCTTTATTTACCGAATAAAGCAAATCAAAATCATGTCTTGTTATATCAAAGGATTTGGAAGAAACGGCTTCTTCATTATCAGCGTCGTAAGCGCCTTTAATGGATATATAGCAATCCTCGCTGTTCGGAACGTCTAAAATATCAACGGTTATGCTGATAAGCTCATATCCTTCTAATCCGAATTCCGAGGCGGCGCGTTCTTCAAGCTTATCTATACATTCGTCCGCAGACGCTTCAATCAAAGCGCTATCATCTACCTTATTATCCGAATTATCCGAGCAGGATACCAAAAGAGTAATGGAAATTATCAAAGAAATTAAAACGATAAATGTTTTTTTCATATTCTCAGATCTCCTTTGTGGGTAGGTATTATTTATTATAGTATAGCATATAACGACTGTTCAATCAAGTCATATTTGTAAAAAAATTCAATTTAACAAAAATGAGGGCTGAGTCGTTTTTGATGACTCAGCCCACAGATTTATTCGTTCCATTCTATAAAACGGTAACTGTCAAGTATCTGAAAATATTTTGCGAGACGCTCGTATAGCGGATGCGCCTTTTCTCCAAAGTGCTCCTCAACATCCTTGCCGATATCGAATATCGTCCGCTCTCCGTCTATAAGCGGCCATACGAAGCTGCCGAGCTCGTCGAGATGAATATGCGATACGGCGGGCTTCTTGAATAGCTTTTGCGCTATTTTGTTAAACAAGCCCTTGTTGTCAATATCAAGCGTGACCAATCCGCCGTCGTCCTGCGACCAACGAAGATGAGAGGCACGTACGGGACGCTTGTCAAGATAATTCTTGGATATTACGTTCTTTTTCTTTTTCATTTGCTTTTACGTTTCTTCCAGATAGTAAACTTAAGCAGACTTATAACGATAAGACCGAATACTACAAGGCTTGCGATATTCGATACGGGTGCGGGAAGATTGAGAACGCCCGAAAGGTCGATGAGCTTGTCAAGTCCAAATACAGCGAATACCGCCAACAGTATGCCTATAAGTCCCTCGCCCGCAATCATTCCCGAGCAGAAGAGTATACCGTCGTTTATTATCTTCTTCTTTTCGCCCTCTTCCTTCTTCATTCTGTCGAATATGAGACGGATTATACCGCCGACCATAATGCAGGCGTTGAGCTGTACGGGAAGGTAGATACCTATTGCGAAGGGAAGAACGGGTATGCCGACTATCTCAGCTACGACCGCAATAAATACTCCCGTGAAAACGAGCGCCCACGGTAGATTTCCGTTCATAACGCCCTCAACTATCATCTTCATGAGAGTTGCCTGAGGAGCGGCGAGCTCCTCTGAGCCAAAGCCCCATGCGCTGTCAAGAAGATAGAGAGTACCGCCAATAGCAAGAGCTGCGGCAATAACTCCGATTACCTCGCCTATCTGCTGCTTCTTGGGAGTAGCGCCGAGCAAATAGCCTGTCTTAAGGTCCTGAGACGTGTCGCCCGAAATAGCCGCCACGATGCATATGATAGAGCCGATAGCAATAGCGCCTCTCATTCCGTGAGCGCCGCTGTCGCCCGTTACCTTGAGGATAAGCGTCGCAATAAGAAGCGTTGCGATAGCCATGCCTGATACGGGGTTGTTACTGCTTCCTACTATACCAACCATACGGGAGGATACCGTAGCGAAGAAGAAGCCGAATATAACTACGATTATAGCGCCTATAAGACTGACGGGAACTGCGGGAACAAGCCACACGAGAAGCGTCAGAACGGCAATAGCAAAGAGCACGAATTTTGTGCTGAGGTCTTGAGCCGTACGCGTGGTGTCGAGCGCCTGACCGCCTCTCATACTCTTAAGGGAGTCGCGGAAGGTGCGAATTATGAGCGGCAGAGTCTTAACGAGACTGATAATACCGCCCGCGGCAAGAGCGCCCGCGCCGATGTATCTTACGTAGTTGCTCCATATAGCCGAAGCGCCGCCCGAAGCAAAGAGATTGCCGATTGTATCGGTGGCGGGATAAAGCACGGTTTCCGAGCCGAAAAGAACTATAAGCGGAATTAAAACGAGCCAGCTAAGTACACCGCCCGAGAACATATACGAGGAAATTCTCGGACCGCAGATGTAGCCGACGCTCATTACCGCGGGATATATCTGCGTGCCTATCTCACCCGCATATCCTTTGACTCTGAAGGAGACTTCACCGGGAACAGCCTTGATTCCGTCGATGATAAACTTGAAAGCGGCGGCAAAGCCCATGCCCGCAAAAACGGTTGAAGCGTTAGAGCCGCCCTCCTCACCCGCGAGAAGAACCTCGGCGCACGCCGTGCCCTCGGGATAGGGAAGAGTACCGTGCTCTCTTACGATGAGCGCGTTACGAAGGGGAACCATGAAAAATACGCCGAGAAGACCGCCGAGAAGCGCAATGACGGTTATCTCAATGATAGAGGGCTTGTCCATAACGCCCTCAGACGCCCACAGAAAGAGGGCGGGGAGAGTAAATATCGCGCCTGCTGCAACGGATTCACCCGCCGAGCCTGTAGTTTGTACGATATTGCTCTCAAGGATAGAGTTTTTACGCATGATAACACGAATAACACCCATAGCGATAACCGCGGCGGGAATGGAAGCCGAAACCGTCATACCTACGCGCAGCCCGAGATAAGCGTTAGCCGCTCCGAATATCACCGCAAGCAACACACCCATGATTATAGAGGTCACCGTAATCTCAGGAGTAATTCTTTCAGCGGGGATATAGGGCTTGAAGTTTTTTTGATTGTCCATAACTATCTCCGTTTCTACAAATTTGCTAATCATTTAATTATAACATATATTTTGTAAAAAAGCAATAGCTTTTTATTTGGAATCTTCAATCCGTAAAGTAAATTTTTACTAACACATCAAATCGTTTTGACAGACAAATTCAAAATAAAATACAAAAGAGAGTGCGTGTGGCACTCTCTTAGGGTCACAATATAATTATCGTGGATGAACTTTAATTGTAGTCGTAACTACAACTTTAACCGAAACTTTCGTTTTGGTTTTGCTCATACGACTTCACATCCTAATACTAAAATACTTTCAAGTAATAGACGAACTAAAATACCTTCAAGTAATTAACATAAAGAGGAAATTAATATTATGGCAAACGATATTATATCATATTTTGAATTTTCTGTCAATTCAATTCAATTAATTAATTGTTTAAAGTATCGTTATCTTCGTTGCTTTTAGTTTTACACAAAGAATTATATATGTCACCATAAGCATAAAGCTTCCACAGTGACACATGAACAATGAAAAACAATAAAAACAACAATACCGCACCTAATAATATTGAAATAAAACTAATTAATAAATATTCTATATCAAAATAGATTAGGCTGCGGAGTATATTTAACAAACATCCGATACCAGCTATAATAACTATTATAGAAAACAAAACCATCCATATATACGAAATTACTTTTGCTACTTTTTTTAATCTGTCACCGACATCGTTAAACCCAGTTAACTTACGGTATGATGATTTTACATTGTTAAATGTTTTTTTGCGATTGCTTTTACTCTGTTGTTTTGTGTATTGTGATGCTATACATCCACATTCATGACAGAAAACAGCATCATCTTGAAGTTGTATGCCACATTTTGTACAGAATTTCATAATGAATTCTCCTTGTCGTTTTTGAAATTTTAAATAAATTTAATTAAAGAAAAAAGAGGTGATTATAAATATGTCAGATTGGTTTTATGAAAAAATAATTAACCCTATGAATACGGATGAGGTTTATGCTCTGAACCAAAAATCCTTAAGTCTTGATTGAATGGATAATATTTTATTTTGGTATCACAGCGTAAATATTTCATAATTTATTGTACTAACTTTCCTTTTGGGGTTTTAATTAATTTTACTGCAAATTTTCTTTTGGAGTGTTACAATCCCAACAGATGCCTTGCGAGTTAAATCTATGGTACGCAAGTTTATCATCTCTATACTTATCACAATATAAACAACGAGCAGGTTCCATACAAGTTGCATCGAAATAATGGTGTTCGCCCAGTTTATCGTCTTTGTATGTTTTACAAATTTCACATTGAGAGGGTTCTACACATGTTGCAGCCTTCCAATCGTGTGTACAATTTTCGGGAGAAACGGTTGTTTCCGTTGTAGTTGCAGTTGTTTCTGATGTTCGGTCACAGGAGAAAAATGTGAATAATGTTGCTAAGATTAACAGTGCGGATAAGAGCGTGCGTGTGAGTTTCTTGGTGCTTTTCATGAGATGTTTTCCTTTCTGAAAATAAAAAATAATAAAATAAAAAAAGTGTGCCTCAATAAGAGACACACTGAAAAGAATGCGTCTCTCATTGTCGTCACACAATTTCATTACCCTTAGAGAGCATACTGAAAAAGAGAGAAACATCTTTTACCAAGATATAGTTTCCCCAAGGGTAATAAATATATGAAATTGTGTGACGGACACATTATAACATATTTACAGAAATTTGTCAATATAAAAACAAAAAAAGAAATACATTACGGAATTTATGAAAAGATAAAAAGACACCGCGGATATTACAAATATTCGCGGTGTCTTGCTTTAAATATTTTTATTATAGATTATTCCCATAAAGATATTGTGGAGTCAGATAATTAAACGAATTTAATTTCATTGCCGATAGATATAAACCTGCGTTTTTCATCATATAATCGCAATTCGATAGTTTTTCTGCCGTTTCGTATCATTTCAAAAGGCGCGCTATGTAAATTCATCACATGTTTCATTTTGATTTTTCCTTCAAAGTAGTTACAGAAGAAACAAGCATACGGCGAATTTCAATGCATTTCTTTTGAAATTCGTCAAATTCCGTCTTCGATATACTGTTTGTTTCGTATAAAAGTTCAAGCCAATACTAGCTCTCGTTACATTCTTTGAGTGCAATTTCAAACTTTGAAATAAAGTCCTTTGTTCCTTGAGCATACTGTGCTTCGTGAACATTGGCACCAACAGATGTTCCGCATCGCAGAAGTTGGTTGAGCAAAGCACTTTCGACACCGTTTTGCTTCGTTTTCCTGCAAAGGAAAACGATATCCTTGGCGAAGTTTTTTGATTTTGTTCGTAATACACTCTCTGCCATAATAATCTCCTACAACTACAAACTTGGCGAAGCCAATCATAACTGCGCGAAGCGTATCATAACTGATAACTCGTTTCGCAAATTGGGAAAGGAGAAGTTATGAGTTTAGAGTTATGAATTTGGCTTCGCCAAATGTTATGATATGACCGTTTCTGCGAAACGATCATAGTTGATTTTCGCTATGCGAATATTACAAGACAAAGCGGTTCAGCCTCAAAAGACAAAAAGCAATATCCTCAACCGTGTTTAGATTTAGTATGAGGAAAGATATAATAAATATAATATTTTAGGCTTTATTAGCAGATAGGATATAATATATATTTATATAATAATTAATCCTCTCTCTTACCTCTCCCTCACCAGTATCAAAAGCAATAACACATCATCTTGACCTCATTATTGGAAACATTATTAAAACAATAATAAAATCAATGAAAAAAAGCATTTTTATTGCTTGGAAATACATTTACATATCCCCCTTGGCTTTCGTCGCAAATTAGCTCTGTTTTATTATTAAAATAATAATGGTTTAAGCCTGTTGGAACGATTGAGTGGGAATGATGTGTTGTCCTTGGTGAGAGAGGAAAAGAAAAAGCCCTGTGAAAGTTAATTCACAAGGCTATTTTTTCTCTTGATGAGAATATTCGATTTTGGCTTTTTAAGCTGTTATCGATTGGGGTTGGACAGCGAAAATCATTCCCATTCAATCGTTCCGATAGGCTTGGGCGTCAAATCATAGAGAACTCTATTGATACCCTCGACCTCGGCTGTTATTCTATCGGTTATTTTATGAAGAACAGAGTAGGGGATCTCCTCGATGGTTGCGCTCATAGCGTCGGTGGTATTTACCGCGCGGATTATTGCGGGCCAACCCTCGTATCTCTTATTGTCTCTTACACCGACGCTCTTGAAGTCGGGAACGGCGATAAAGTACTGCCAAACGGTCTTGTTAAGTCCCACATTGTCAAACTCCTCGCGCAAAATTGCGTCTGCCTCGCGGAGTGCGTGCAGTCTGTCGCGTGTGATAGCGCCAAGGCAACGAACTCCAAGTCCAGGACCAGGGAAAGGCTGACGGTCAACCATTTCGGCAGGGAGACCAAGAGCCTTACCTACCACGCGGACCTCGTCCTTATAAAGAAGCTTTACAGGCTCAACGAGTCCTTCAAAATGAATGTCGTCGGGAAGTCCGCCGACGTTGTGATGCGCTTTAACGCCGTCACTCTCTAATATATCGGGATAAATAGTACCTTGAGCGAGGAAGGAAATACCCTCGAGCTTACGAGCCTCCTCCTCAAATACTCTTACGAATTCTCCTCCGATTATCTTGCGCTTCTTTTCAGGCTCTGCGACTCCCGCAAGTTTATCGAGGAAACGGTCGGTGGCGTCAATATAGATGAGGTTAGCGTCAAGCTGATTTCTGAAAACCTCAATTACCTGCTCGCTCTCGCCCTTGCGCATAAGTCCGTGATTTACGTGAACGCAGACGAGCTGTTTGCCGATAGCCTTAATGAGAAGAGCGGCTACGACGGAGCTGTCAACGCCTCCCGAAAGCGCGAGAAGCACCTTTTTGTTTCCAACCTGAGCGCGAACCTCCTTTACTTGCTCTGCGATAAAAGCTTCTGCAAGCTCGGGCGTTACAATACGTTCCATGGTATCGGGTCTTTTGTTAGAATCCATAATTTATCCCTCCGAAAAATTAAATTTATTTCGTTTTACAAGAAATATTTTATACCTTTTTTTGACGTTTGTCAAGAAAAAATATACGCTGTTTTAATATTTTTCCTATTTTCACAATAAGATATATATTTTAAGCAAAAAATGCGGAAAAATTTACATAAATTATTTGTGATACCGAGTACCTTTCAATATATTGTAGCCTCTGTATATTGCTTCAAGCAGAATTATTCTCATGAGTTGATGAGGGAAGGTAAGCTTTGAGACGGAAAGACGATAATCGCAGGCGTTCTTTACCGTATCGTCAAGTCCGTGTGAGCTTCCTATAATGAGGCACAGCTCGCCGTGCGTGGTTGCCACGTCGTCAATCTTTTGGGCAAGCTCCTCTGACGATAACTGCTTTCCTTCAACGCACAGCGCTATTTTATACGCCTTCTTGGGAAGCTCCGCAATTATTCTCTCGCCCTCCTTGGCAAGCGCTCTTTTTATCTCGCTGTCTGACGGGTCGTCGGGAAGTCTTTCCTCCTTGAGATTTACGTGAATTATTTTGCAAAAGCTGCCGAGTCGTTTTTCATATTCAGCAGCGGCGTATCTGAGATAATCCTCCTTAAGAGTGCCGACGGTAATCAATTTTACACTCATCATATACTTACTTCCTCCATATCCAAAGCAAGCTCCGTTGGCGAATCTGGCGCTGCCACGCATATTTTGACCGAAGCGTCCGATATAGCACTGTAAATTTCGTCGTATGCAAGCTCAGGCATATTATTCTCGGCGCTCAGATGGGCGAGAATAAAGCCTTTTGTCCCACTTTGCGCAAGGCTTGCAGCAAAGCAAGCGCATTCGCCGTTTGAAAGATGTCCCTTTTTAGAGCGAATTCTGAGCTTAAGGTTGTACGGATAAGGACCTTCGTCGAGCATCTGCGGGTCATGGTTGGATTCAAGCACGACCGCCTCACAGCCTGTAAGACCTTCGCGTATGCTTGGAGTAACGTATCCAATATCGGTAGCCACGCCAAAAACGTGCTTTCCACTTTCATTGCAGAACTCTATTCTGTATCCGACGCTCATGCTGCTGTCGTGCGGAGTTCTGAATGACGTAACGGTCATGTTGCCGACCGCTTCGGAAAAAACGGGGTCGTGACGTACCATACGGCTATGTACTGAGGAATCGGGTGTTCTATCGAATTTCTTTGCCGATTCGTTAGCAATATGGACGGGTATACTCTGTTTTTTACAAAGCGTTTCAAGGGCAGAGACGTGGTCGCAATGCTCGTGAGTTATAAATATTGCATCTATCTCGCCAATGTCCGAGCCTATTTCGCGGAGCGCGGCGCAGAGAGCCTTTGCGCTTTTACCCGCGTCGATAAGTATATTGGTGCTTCCCGATGATACGAACACGGAATTGCCCGACGAGCCCGAATAAAGAGTTACCAATCTATGTGTACTCATGCCACGAAAAGCTCCTTGATAAAGGGAATAGCGATAAGCTCTATTGCGTCGAATATAAACGTGAAAGCGAAAGCGAAAATTATTATTAGCAGGGGGCGGGATTTACGCAGTCTGCGATTTCCGTCCTCAATAAATTCAAGCTTTTCTTCCTCGCTCATACTGTCGGGAAGCATTTCGGGAGTGAGTCCCTTACGGGAAAAGCCTCTGTTGTATATGACGTAAGCGAATATGGCTACCGTAGCCACCGACATATACACTGAGAGAACGTATTTGAAATAGTACATCCCCAAAAGAAATCTGTAAAGTCCGAAGACAAGCATGGTGACGGCAATAAGTACGAGAAGTCTTATGATATTGCCGTACATCAGCTTTTTGTCAATAGGCTTTTTTTCGGCGGCAGGTGCCGCTTTTTTCTTTCGTTTTTTATTTGACATTACAGAATTTTATCCTTAAATTTTAATTAAAATACCTTGACTGCTCCAACGGGACGGATACGAAGAACTATGCACTTGTCCTTGCCGAATACTGAATCCATAAGAGCCTTGTAGCCCGCAACCTCATTCATGGGAACGAAGCTTTGGATAGTACCCGCAAAGCCACCGCCGTGAACGCGCCATGCTGCCTTTTTGTCTGAGAGATATCCTTCAGCAAGGCAAAGAGCCAGAGAAAGACCCTGCTCAGTAAGATTTTTTGTCGTGTAAACGTTCTGGAGATAGCAGAACGAGGATCTGCCCGAGGCTATAACGCCCGCGAAGAATGCATCAAGGTCACCATCAAGAAGAGCTACCTTCTGAGCCTTGACTCTTTCGTTCTCGGCGAGGAAGTGAAGCGCGCGGAGAATAGCTCTGTCGCCAACCTTTTCTCTGAGAGCAGGAATTTCCTTGACAAGAGTATCCTTGTCTATTTCGCGAAGAACGGACTTGCCGAAGTGAGCGGCTACTGCTTTCATCTCGGCAGGAACGGAGGCGTAATCGTCGGTAAGGTCGGCGTGGTTACCGCCTGTGTTTACTATGCAGAGATTGTAGCCCTTTTCGGAAAGGTCAAAATCTATCTTGTCGATAATGGGATTCTTGGGATCTGCGAAGTCTATTGCGACGATACCGCCTACAGCGCAAGCAACCTGATCCATAAGACCGCAGGGCTTGCCGAAGAATACGTTTTCGGAATACTGCGCGAGCTTTGCTATTTCGACGTTATCAACCTTGCCGTCGTTGTACATATGGCTTAGAATGTTTCCAATCATATCCTCAAAAGCGGCAGAGGACGAAAGTCCCGAGCCCTTGAGTACGTTAGACGTCGTGTAAGCGTCAAATCCGCCGATAGCGTAGCCGTCCTTTAAAAAGCCTGCGCACATACCCGCGATAATGGACTCGGATGTGCCGAACTTTTCGGTTATCGGAGCGGTATAAGAGGAGGTATCAACTACGTCCTCGGGAAAGCCTTCGCTCTTTACGCGAATAACCGAGTCGTCGCGCTTGGCGGCAACGGCGATGATATCGAGATCTATGGAAGCGGCGACAACGCAACCGTGGTTGTGGTCGGTATGGTTACCCGACAGCTCGCTTCTGCCCGCAACGGAAAAGAGCGATATCTCGCGGTCACCGTATATTTTTACAAATTCGTCAATAGCGGAAGCGTATCTTTGCTTCTGATAGGTAAGAGCAGCCTCACCGTATATATAGGCGAGTGTCTTGTCGAGCGCTCCCGAAAGAATATGCGTTTTTGTCATTGAAGTGTTCATTATAAAATCCCCCTAATTTTAAAATAAATATACACAGTACATTATACCATTTTATATGCTTTTACGCAATAGATTTTTTATGAATTTTTTGTGTTTTTTTATTCTGTCGGTACTTGAAATAATTTGCATATTATGATACAATAATAATAGATTTTGCTCAAGGAGTAATAAATGCGATATTTTAAGAGATTTACCGATTTCTGCTCGGGATTTGCTTGCTTTACGGCAATAATATACCTGTTCCGCCAGTATATGACGTATAAGCTTGGTGACGAAGAGGCGGAGATAGGGCTTGTAGATAAATTGAAAATGTTTTTTTCAAGGCAGACCGAGCTTGAACATTATCTTATGCTGATGCTCGCAGTAATGCTTGCCGTGTCCGTACTTGCAAGCGTGATATTAAATAAGCTTCCTCAGCTTACCTTCGTTTTTAGTCTGCCACCGCTTTTGCTGTCGCTTGACATGATAAAAAGCGAGTATATAAGGGAATACCCGATGATGTATCCGTTGCTTAGTTCTTTGGCTGTTATCGGGGGTATTTACGAATGTGTCCGTATGGACAAAAGGGACGGAAAGCACCGTAGCGCCTATGCGGGCAGTGTGGTGTCTGCGTTTGCGTCAGCGTTCTGCTTCTATATATATAAAAAATGGCAGACCTTCAGCGCTCTTACCTCTGAGGAAACGGAAAACGCTTTGGAAATGCGCCGATTTGATTACGAAATATACAATCATGCAGACGCTATGGATATGAAGCTTTTTCTGACGTTTGCTATAGTTTTCGGCTGCCTTGCCGTGATTGGTGTGATCTTGACTGATATATACTTTATTGACGCGATACTTGCGCTTCCGCCAATGGTGGCACTGATATATACGTGGGGAGCGGAAAAAATATCCGTTCACCCCGAAATGCTCGTTGCGCTTTCGGTCGCCGTTTTCGCCACTCGCATTATTCCGACCGTGTCTTGTAAGGCAACGTATCGAAAGTCTGCGAAAAAACTCAACTCATGAGAAATTCTTCCCAAAAATCGAGAGCGAACATAGATAAACAAATTATGATTTATCGGGAGATGCGGGGACGCGAGGGGGACGCGGGGGACGCGATTCCCGCTTTTTTGAAAAAAAGCTTGGCAAAAAACTTCCTTGCTGGGCTGTAGCCCGATTAGATATATATATAATTTCAAGAATAGCTTAGTCGGGCTACAACCCGGCAAGAAAGCTTTTGCGGAGCTTTTCTCGAAAAGCGACAACGCGTCCCTCGCGTCCCCCGCGTCCCCACATCTCCCCGATAAATCATAATTTATCTGTTAACGCCTATATCGATAAAAAATCGCCATTCTTCAAGAATGGCGATTTTTTATCGAATTTTAATCCCAATAATCAACGTCGTGGGGAAGACCGATATCTTTAGCATGGAACACGGGATTTTTTCCTGTCTTCTTTTGCTTTGTATAGTCCTTAAGAGCTCGCAAGGCGTATTTTGAGAGATAGATTATAACGGGCATATTAATTATTGCCATACAGCCCATAGTGAGATCGGCGATATTCCAAAGAAGGTCTGCGCTGAGTCCCGCGCCGACGAAAATAACGAGAGAGGCTATGACGTAATAAGAGTACATAAGCTTCTTACCCGGAACGTGACCTATGATATGGCTGAGCGCTTGATTGACGTAGTAGAGATTTCCAAGTAACGTCGTGAAGGCGAACAGCAGCATGGCAACGGTTATGAATATCGGACCGAAGCCGCCCATTGTGCTTTTCATTGCCGCTTGAATATATGGTGCGCCCGAAAGCTCTGCTGACGGCTCTATACCCGAGCACATACACATAAACGCCGTAGCGGAGCAGACGAGAATCGTATCAATGAATACCGACAGTATCTGAACCAAGCCCTGCTTTACGGGGTGGCTTACGTCTGCCGCGGCAGACGCGTTTGGCGCGGAGCCGACGCCTGCCTCGTTACTGAAAAGTCCTCGCTTTATTCCGTACATTACGCAAGAGCCGCCAAAACCGCCGAATATAGCTCTGAGGTCAAAGGCTTCCGTGAAAATTCTCGCAAATACGGAGGGCAGGGTGGTGACGTTCATGCAGATTATAATGAGAGCTACCAGAATATAGGCAATTCCCATAATGGGAACGAGGACTCCCGTTACCTTAAGAACTCGTTTACCACCGCCGAACAAACAATATCCAACGGCAACTGCGATAATTAGTCCTATTATCCAAGGCGTAACGTTGGAATTATAAAAGCCGTAGGGTGCGAACGTGGATTGCAGATTGTAGGACGCCAGCATATTGAAGCCGAAGCCGTAGGTGAGAATAAGAAGAATTGAAAAAATTATGGCGAGCGGACGACATTTGAGCGCCGTTTCGATGTAGTAAGCAGGTCCGCCGTAGCTTCCGTCAGGTCCTTTTTTCTTGTATATCTGCGCGAGCGTGCTTTCGATGAAAGCGGAAGCTCCGCCGATGATTGCTATCAGCCACATCCAGAATACCGAGCCGAAGCCGCCAAGGCAAAGGGCCGTGGACACGCCTATGATATTTCCCGTTCCTACTCTTGACGCCGTCGATACCATGAGCGCTTGGAAGGAAGAAACGTTTTTCCCTGATGATGGCTTTTCTCCGACTACTCTTATCTGCTCGCCAAACAGTCTGAACTGCACGAGCTTTGAGCGGAAGGTGAAGAAAAGACCGCCGAGGACAAGGATTATTACCAAAAGATAGCTGTAAAGAGCATCGTTTATAAATGATATAACGTTAGAAATCATGTATTATCTCCATCAAGTGTTTTTTATGACGCATATAGGGGTGGGGAGGGGGAAATTATTGATATAGGAAAGCACTCCGTTTTCGCCGACCTTAAAGACCGCAATGTCGTCGGAAAACTGATTGCAGCAAATAGCAAAGCTTTCGTCTGCAACGAGCATAAAGTCTCTCGGCTCACGTCCGTGGACGTTACAATGGCAAACGAGCGTAAGCTTTTCGCCGTCAACGTCAAACAGCGCTACCGTCTCAGAGCCGCGCTCGACGGCGTAAAGGCGCTTTCCGTCCGCGGAGAGAACTATGGCAGAGCCCTTGCCCTGACCGTTAAAGCCCTGCGGCTTTACGTCGGTCTGAGATATAAAGCTGAGCTTTCCGTCGTCGTAGGCGTAAGTGCATATGCTTGCTCCCATTTCGGTGAGGCAGTAGACGTATCTGCCGTCCTTGGAGAAGCAAAGATGTCTTGGACCCTCGCCCGCGGGAACGCTTGTCTCCGATATTTTGTTGAGACGTCTGTCGTAAACGAAAATTTTATCTATTCCCAAGTCGCAACATAGCACGTATTTTTTATCGGGTGAGAAAAACGCGCAGTGAACGTGAGCGCGCTCCTGCCTTTCTGGATTTGGACCGTGACCTTCGTGTGTTCTGACTATGTCGGGGGTAGCGAATATATTTCCCGTAACGTAGTTTGCGCAATAGGCGTCTTCACCGTCAACGGCAAGGTGGCACGCTACCTCTCCCAAGGTTGAGATATATTCGGTTATGCGCTTGCCGCTTTCCTTGTCGTATGCGGCTACGGCGCTGTTTTTGCTGTCAGCAAAGGGGGCTCTGAGCGTTGCCCAAAGCTTGTCTCCCTCTATTTGCATAAACATTGGAGAGGGCATAGGAAATTTCTTGCCTTGAACGAGCTCGCCGTCGGAATACAGCTCGTATTTATAAATACCGCCGTCGTCTACGCAGGACGCAATCAGCAGCTCGCAGGCAAGCGTTTTTGGAACTCGTGATTTGTGAGTGTGCATATCGGTGCTTCCTTCCTTGATTTACCTATGAATATTATAACACAAGGATAGGTAAAAGTCAAGAAAGGTGTAGTACTATATTTAAATAATAATCTTAAAACAACGCTTGCAAGGCGAACAAAATATAAGTCTATTAATTTTGCGGAATAAAATTCTTTAGTTGAGAAATTTGACTTGAATGTGAAAATGTTAACAAAATGTAACCTTTATAAAATATCTATTGAAAAAAGGGATAAAATGTATTAAAATATAATGGGGTACGAAGTGTTGATTTAAATTTCGTATAACCCGAGAATAAAAGTCAATAATAAAATTATTATAAAAAGAGGAGAAACACAAATGACCAACAACAAGTATGTTCTTGATTGGATCAACGAGATGGCTGCTATGACACAGCCTGACAAGATCGTCTGGATCGATGGCTCCGAGGCTCAGGCTGAGGCGCTCAGAGCAGAGGCTTGCTCTACGGGCGAGATGATCAAGCTCAATGAAGAGCTTCTTCCCAACTGCTACCTCCACAGAACCGCCGTTAACGACGTTGCTCGTGTAGAGGGCAGAACCTTTATCTGTACTTCCAAGAAGGAGGACGCAGGTAATATCAACAACTGGATGGACCCCAAGGAGTGCTACGCAAAGCTTTCCAAGCTCTACACAGGCTCTATGAAGGGAAGAACTATGTACGTTATTCCTTACTCCATGAGTATAGTAGGCTCTCCCTTTGCTAAGTACGGTATCGAGCTTACCGACTCTATCTACGTCGTTCTCAATATGCTTATCATGACCCGCGTTGGTACTAACGTTCTTGAGGCTCTCGGCGAGAGCGGAGACTTCATTAAGGGTCTTCACGCAAGAGCTGATATCGACGAAGAGAACCGTTATATCTGCCATTTCCCCGAGGACAACACCATCTGGTCCGTTAACTCAGGCTACGGCGGAAACGTTCTTCTCGGAAAGAAGTGCTTTGCGCTTCGTATAGCTTCCTACCTCGGACGTAAGGAAGGCTGGATGGCTGAGCATATGCTCATTCTCGGCGTTGAGTATCCCGATGGCGATACCAAGTATATCTGCGCCGCATTCCCCTCCGCTTGCGGAAAGACCAACCTCGCAATGCTCATTCCGCCCGAATTCCTCAAGAAGAAGGGCTACAAGGTATGGTGCGTAGGCGACGATATCGCTTGGCTCCGTGTCGGTGAGGACGGAAGACTTTGGGCAGTTAACCCCGAGAACGGCTTCTTCGGCGTTGCTCCCGGTACTAACGAGAACTCCAACCCCAACGCTCTCCATACCACTATGAAGGATACTATCTTCACCAACGTTGTTCACAACCTTGAGAACAATACTGTTTGGTGGGAGGGACTTGACAAGAATCCTCCTCACAACGCTATTGACTGGAAGGGTAACGTTTGGGATTGCACCAAGTATAATAAGGCTGATAAGTCTACCTGTGGCGCTCACCCCAACAGCCGTTTCACAGCAATGGCTACCAACTGTCCTTGTCTCTCCAAGGAATTCAATAATCCCGCAGGTGTTCCTATTTCCGCTATCGTATTCGGCGGACGCCGCGCAAAGACCGCTCCTCTGGTTTACCAGTCAACGAGCTGGCAGAACGGCGCATTCGTTGGTTCTATCATGGCTTCCGAGACGACTGCCGCTGCGGCAGGTGCTGTCGGCGTAGTTCGCCGCGACCCCATGGCTATGAGACCCTTCGTTGGCTACGATATGGGTGACTATTGGGCACACTGGCTCAAGATGGGCACCGTTATCCCCAACGCTCCCAAGATATTCCACGTTAACTGGTTCCGTACCGACGATAACGGCAACTTTATCTGGCCCGGATTCGGTGACAACATGAGAGTTCTTCTTTGGATCCTCGCTCGTTGCGAGGGCAAGGTTGACGCTAACATCACTCCTATCGGATACGTTCCCAATGCCGAGGACATTGATATCGAGGGACTTGACGGCGTAACTCTTGATACCATTAAGGATCTTCTTACCGTTGACGTTAACTCTTGGCTCGAAGACGTACAGAACATTAAGGAATTCTACGCTCAGGTTGGCGACAGAGTTCCCGCGGCTATGTACGACGAGCTTGCAGCTCTCGAAGCAAGACTTAACGCTGCTAAGTAATTTGATATAATCTCAATCAGGGCGTGTCGATTTTTGACACGCTCTTTGTTTTATTGGAATTTTTTACATTTGACAATAAATTTTTCAAAAAAAGTCTACTGTATAAGTGAGAGCATTTGAGAGGAGGTGTGTTTATGGACGATAAGTTGCTTATTGAGATGTTTAATTGTCGTTCGGAAGAAGCAATAAAGTGCCTGTCTGAAAAATATGGTGCCACTATGTATTCCGTCAGCTATAATATACTGAATAAACACGAAGATGCAGAAGAATGTGTTAATGATGCTTACGTTGGAATATGGAATGCCATTCCTCCAACCAATCCCGATTCTCTTTGTGCCTTTGCTTGTAGAGTAACGCGTAATATTTCTCTTACAAGGTACAAGCGAAATAATGCGGCAAAAAGGAAAGGAATGGCACATACGGATTTTGAAGAAATATCGGAGTTTATTCCTGATGAAAGAACTGTTTCTGAGGAATTGGAAGCTAAGGAAATTACCGAAACACTGAATTTTTGGCTTTCAAAATTGAATAGAGAAAACTTATATATATTTATGCGAAGATATTGGTATATGGATTCGGTAACTGATATCGCAAAGAATACCGAGCTTTCTGACGCAGCTGTTTATCTTCGTATTGATAGGATGAAAAAGAGTCTTTTGAAATTTCTTACGGAAAGGGGAATTTTGATATGAATAATGGAAAAAACAAAATTAACGAAGCGTTTGGAAATGTAGATTCGGTATTTATAGAATCCACTTTGTCATATCAAAAAAGAGGGAAAAACAGGGCATTCAGAATAATTGCTTTTGTAGCCTGTGTTGCTTTAGCTTTGTCTATAATACCGATAGGTATGATTATAGCGAACAAAAAAGAGGTAAATACAGACTTTATTGAAACGCAGCAATTTACAGATGCGGAAAATGAAAGATTTACCGTAGGAGATATTTCGGATTTGGGATGGGAGGTAATATTATTTGACGGATTAAACGTTCAAAAGCAAAAAACGGGTGTTATAGGGGCGAAATACGTGTTGGATATAAATTACGGAGAGCGCGAAATATTTAGCAAGTGCAATTCTGATGCTGATATTTGTGCAGAGCTTTTGGGGCAGTGGATAGTTTCGCTTTTTTGCTTCGATTATGATTTGCATTTTTCTCTTTTTCCCGAGCAGCTTCTTGCTGATTACGTGTACGTTGAATTTGCCGAAGAGGGAATGACCAAGGAACAAGCGCTGAATAAGATTACACAGGTGGCTTCTGATGTTATACCGTTGGAAAATGTAAAAATACAATATTCTATAAAGCAAGCATATATAAATGATTCTTCGGTGACGCAAGAGTTTATTGAAAAAGAGCGCTCTGTCTTTGAAAGAATAGGTATGGATGTAAACAAAATTGAAGGCGTGATAAAATTTACCATTGAAGATGCGGCTGCATGCTTCGATGAGCTTTGGGTCTATGAAGACGAATATTTTGACTATGGAGAAGATTATATTTTTTATAAATATGACGGAAGATGGTATGCGGAGAGGCATTTGTTAGATGATGACTTGTCCATAGATTTTCTTAAAGCAGAAGAAGAAAATAATCACGGATACTATAAAATTTACAAATGCGAGGGGAAAATCACGGATATAACAAACGGATATATTTGCTTACATGATAATCGATATTTTAGAATTGCCGAAAATGAGATTCAGGATTTTTCTATTGGAGATAATGTAAAAATCCAATATTACAACGTGTTAGCTTATGTAAAGAGAATTTCAGACGGAAAACGATGCCTATTATATACGTCGGTTTCTGTTGAAAAACAGTAGGCATCGAAAAAACGTGGTAAAATGAATTTGCTAAGCCGCTTTGTTTGTCAAAGCGGCTTCTTTAATATTTTAGGTAAGATGCCATTTTTATATTAAGTGACGGTTTTGTGAAAAAAATTTGTCGAAATAGAAAAAAACAGTTGACAAAAGCTGCATTTGGGGGTATAATAATATGTAATAAAAGGGAGTAGTTTGCACGGCGCTGTCGTGGTGGTTGATTCGTCAAAACGATTTTTTAATCCGGATCACCGTAAACCAAGGTTTAAAACAAGACTTTTATGCGCTTTGCCGTATAAAAGCTTTTTTTATTGTGTCAGCAAGCTCTCGGAAAATTAAAAGAAAGGAAATTTAACATCAATGGAAATTCTCTATGAAGGCGTCGTTGAGCTATTTACTATCATTGGATTAAAAAGAGTGATAATGTGGCTCATCGGTGGATTGCTGATCTACCTCGCGATCAAAAAGGAAATGGAGCCGACTCTTCTTTTGCCCATGGGCTTCGGCGCTATTATCGTAAATATCCCCGGCGTTTATGAGGGCGCTCTCAAGACCTTGTTTGAAGCGGGTATTTCAAACGAGCTGTTCCCACTTATTCTATTTATCGGTATCGGAGCAATGATAGACTTCGGTCCCGTTCTGTCAAACCCTAAGCTTATGATATTCGGCGCGGCGGCGCAGTTTGGTATCTTCTTTACCTTCTCGCTTGCGTCTCTCTTCTTTACACCCGAGGAGGCGGCGTCTATCGGTATCATCGGCGCGGCTGACGGACCTACGGCAATAGTCGTTGCGCAAAAGCTGCTTGGCGATTCCTCTACCATCACGGGAGCAATTATGGTTGCGGCGTATTCCTATATGGCGCTCGTACCCGTTATCCAGCCTCCTATAATAAAGCTTCTTACCACCAAGAAGGAAAGACTTATCCGCATGCCCTACAAGCCCAAGAACGTTTCCAAGACCACGAGAATACTTTTCCCGATAATTATCACGATAATCGCGGGTCTCGTAGCTCCCGAGTCTATTGACCTTCTCGGCTTCCTTATGTTCGGTAACCTCATTCGTGAGTGCGGCGTTCTCAATTCGCTTTCCGATACGGCTCAGAAGGTTCTCGCAAACCTCGTTACCATCTTCCTCGGAATTACCGTTGCAACTCAGATGACGGCAGATAAGTTCCTCTCTCCCTATACGCTTCTTATCCTCGGACTTGGTCTGTTCGCGTTCATATTCGATACCGCGGGCGGTATCCTCGTAGCGAAGGTTATCAACCTCTTCTCCAAGGAAAAGCTCAACCCCATGATAGGTGCTGCGGGTATCTCCGCATTCCCCATGTCAGGACGTGTCGTTCATAAGATGGGACTTAAGGAAGACCCTCAGAACTTCCTGCTTATGCACTCTATCGGTGTAAACGTATCGGGTCAGATCGCCTCCGTTATCGCGGGCGGACTTATACTCAGCTTTATGCTTTAATGAAAGGAGTATATCATGACGCTTAATATTGAAAATTTTATCGCTTCTCTTAAATTTATGTGGCAGGGAATGCTCTGCATCTTCGTCGTTATCGGCGTTATAATTCTTTCGGTTTATCTTATAGGCGCTATTACCGCAAAGGCAGACGAAAGAAAAAAGGCAAAGCAAGAAAATACGGATAATAATTAAATTTTTAGGGGCTACCTCAAATTTGTATTTGAGGTAGCCCCTAAAAGCATCAAAAAGCAGATTTTGACTTGAAAGCATTCTGAAACTGCGTGCTATTTATCCTGAATTACCGTTGATCACATCTATTCTGTTTTAAACGTGGGAAAAGACAGCAACAGCGTATTATTATCATCGTCATGGTCAAACGTCATATTGGCGTAGCGTATGGCTTCGAATAGTTTGCTCGGAATATGTATGCTCATATCCCCTGTCAGCGTTACCTTGAGCTTGTCTTTTTCGTCATCATAGTAAATATTGACGAAAAGCACTTGAGCGTCCGCATAAAGTATTATTTGCTTGAGAATATTCATCATCTTTTCGCACTCGACGACGTCGGCTCTGAGGCTTGGTATAAGAGTTAAGAAGTGCCAGAGCTTTTTCCAGACTATATCCTGTTTTTTGTATTGATAGAAAGTGGAAGGGGTAAACTCAAAGTCTTTTGCCTCGTTCCTATACCTTGATAATGCGCCTTTTTGCATTGCCGTACCTCTTTCGGATTTATTTGTTATCCGCGGAGAGCCCTTTGCCGCCGAACCTCTGCGCTTGCGCGCAGAGGGGCAGACGTAAGCCCTCCGAAAACAAAAGCCGCACGGGAGTCAGAATACTCTGAACCCCACGCGCGACAAATTTCTGTCAATTACGCTATCTGCCTTTAATTCGGTAGCGCAACGAATACGTGGGGTGCTCGGTCACCCAAAGATATACAAACATTTGCGGTGAGTGTATATCACGGCTTGTTGCCCTCGTCGGAGAACTTCAAGTAGTTTTGCTTTGAGAATATAAAAATCCGTACTCAAAGCCCTCAGAAGTGCCTTGAATACGGAAAATTCCATAACAATAAAACCTATATGTCGAAAACCTCTTGCAAAATGGAGAAAATTGTGTTATAATATTCCTCGGGCGTCGGTTATCCGATTGTATAGGAGTGCTCGGTACACTTCTGTGCAGGGCTGTCGTATTTGCGGTACGATAGCCTGCCTTTTATTTTTGTACCTACATTATACACCAAAATATTCCTTTTGTCAATACGTTTTGCAAAATTGGTATGGTGTTATGTATTGTTCTTGGAATTATTTATGATCTATAGGATTGTTTGATATGTACGCACTTTCTCCGTGTCATTCTGAGCAGATGAAACTTTGGTGGAGAGCTAAAGAAACAGTGCGAAGAATCTTTGCGACGTAAGGAGCAACTATTAACCGTATATATTGGGAGAGTTTTTAAA
>JAFTXE010000110.1 GCA_017461745.1 Clostridia bacterium
AACAAAAGCTTTCTTGCCGGGTTGTAGCCCGACTAAGCTATTCTTGGAATTATATATGTTTAAGCGGGCTACAACCCAGCAAGGAAGTTTTTTGCCAAGCTTTTTTTCAAAAAAGCGGAAATCGCGTCCCCCCGCGTCCCCGTATCCCCGATAAATCATAATTTATTTATCCATATTTATCTATCTTTATAAATAAAAAAGAACCTTGTCAAATGTGAAACAGACTACGTGGGTTTCGCCTTGAAAAATGTCATACTAAATTTAAGCACAGCACTTTATTACAACACCATTATATTAAGTTCTCCTCATGTGTCATAAACTTTCTCGAAAGTTTCTAACAATAAGCTTGTATGCGAGAATAATTGTTAACGATTTTTATGAAAATGTAAACGAAAAGTCAAGAAATTTTAAAAAACTATTGACAAAATGGCTTTTATGGTATATAATTATCGTATCAGCAAAATATTTTTCAGAAAGGAAATATTATGAAAAAGAAAGTTCTTATTATTGCGGCGATAGTCGCAGCAGTGGTACTTGTTGCGGTAGGCATTATAGTAGCCGTAGTCCTCAACAATGCGTACCTTGACAGAATGAAGGGCGACAATTTCAGCAATTCCCAAACCTATAACGGTGTTGAGATAGTTGAAAAGGACGGTCTCTTCTATATCACAAAGGACGGCAAGAAGCTGTCAAAGACGGGTTATACGTTCGTTTCAGACGCAAACTCCTACTATGATGATTTCGAGCCTGACACGCTTGCTTATAACGAGGCAGGTGACTTTGAGCTTTACGAGTACTTTATCGTAAAGAAGCCCGAGGTCAGCAACTACTTCCTTGTAAATGGCGAGGGCGATGAAATAGCTATTAAGGGCGATAACCTCATGTTTTTAAGCGCTCAGCTTCCTTACGTTGCTTTCATGGATATACTTACGGAAGAATGGGCAATACTTTCACTTAAGAACCTCGACTCCGACCTTTCCGACAACGCAGGCGAGGAAATAGCTCTTAACTATTACGATTACGTAGATTTCGGAAAACTTAACGACGGCGGTGTTCAGAACGATTACGCTGTCACTGTTGACAACGACGTTGCAACTGACAGCCCCGCATACTCATACTTCAACGCAGAGGGCTACGCAATGTTCGTATCTCCTCTTGATAGCGCAGACGATTACACTGTCTATACCACCGAGGGTGATTTTGCGGACCTGTACTTCCGCACTAACGACGCTAAGCTCTATAGCTTTAAGAACGGATTGGTTGCAACCGACGTTATGGAAGACGTTGATATGATAGGCAATACCGTACTCGTAGCGCTTTCCATTCCCGACGACTCCGATAAGAGCGCAGAGGAGCTTGATGAGATGAGAGCTTATTGGATAATCTCCGCAAACTCCGCATTCAAGCTTTCCAACAGCGAGTACGCAATTGATGCTGCAAATGTTTCGGGAAATCTTCTTTGGGTTCCCATGAAGTCCGAGGGAACAGTTACTGACGACGTTATGCTCTTCAGTATGCTTTCGGGCAAGAGCTCCAAGTGCACAAGTGGCGTTGTAAATCAAGGTAACTATGTCGTAGTTCCCAACGATGATAACAGCGAGTACACCTATCTTGACAACGAGACGGGCGACGAGCTTCTCCGTTCCAAGTATTCTGACTTCCATTGGTATGCAGACGGTGTTTTTGCGAGCGCTTCCGAGTACGCAGAAAAGATAGGCTCACTGAGTGGTGATCTTCCCGTTGCTTATTTGCACTTTGTTGCACCCGGTAAGAGCGAGACAGCTCTTACGCTGAACTTCGGAGAGGTTCTCTCCAAGGTAACTGTTAACGACGATCTTTCCGTATATAAAATAACGTCTACCGACAGCAAGACGTCTACGGATTATTCTATCGTTAAGAGTGCGCTGTATATTCCTTTTGCATCTGCTGCAAAGACCGCTGCTTACGACAGCATTCAGATAGCTGACGTATTCTCAAACGGAGCGGATATTGCTATAGCTACTGACTTCGCAGGCGGCAAATACGATATTATTGATATCACGACAGGCAACGTTATCAGAAAGATAGAAGCAGCAGGCGCTGATATGGCTAAGACCGTTATCAGCCATGTTGCAACGTACACTCTCGTAGCTGACGAGTACAACAGAGAAAGCGCAGTAGAGGTAGCGGCATTCGCTATTCAGAAGCTTGACGACAACGGTGACGTTGAGAGCAGCGATCTCATTGCCATAAGCCGTAACACCGCTCAGACCGAGGGCGACTTTATAACCGCTCCCGCAACCGTTATGGCGCTCGGCTCTAATGCTATTGAATTTGCTATCGTAACTTCCGATTGGAAGGACTACGGAAACGCACAGTATGAGCTTGTCAACGCAACTAAGTACTTTATAGTAAACAAGACCAATAAGACCGCGGACGTTTATAAGCTGAACGACGCTATGGCTCTTGAAGAGGTTACTACTATTCCTTATTTGGTTGAGGAGATAGTATCCTACGGTGACAAACTTGATGACGTTTATTTTAAGACTGTTAATGATCTTTCGCTCATTTCAAATCCAAGCGTTGGTCTGTGTGACGTAAACGGAAACGAGATACTTGCTCCCGTATATACTAACGTTCGCGTTTGCGAAGGTGGCGAATACGTTATCGTAAGTAACGACAACGGCGTTTGCGCTATGTATAAGTATAAGGCTAAGAGCGGCAAGGTAAAGATGGTTCTCGACTATATCTTTGATGATATCGAGGACGCAGGCGACGGAGCAGTAATTGCTTGCATAGGCGCTGATTGGTATCTCTATGAGGGCAACGATATGGTTAAGTCCGACAGAATCACGGGCGAGCCTGATGGTAACTACAACATAAGCATTGACGAAGAGACTGGTAAGGTTATGATAAACAGATACGTAACCTACTACATAGACGGCAAGCTTTATATCCACCGCTCCGAAGCTAAGGAAGTAACCTGCGAGTCCTACTATGCAGGATACAGCGGAATAGCTGATATTTCAGAAAGCGGAGTTAAGGTCGTTAACTTCCGTGACGCGTCGGGTAGCATTATCGAGACTAAGATAGTATATCCTACGGGCAAGTCTATATTTGAATTTGCAATGGCTGATACGGGCGTATGGTATTCTACGGGCGTTGAGGAGCTTCAGGACGCTTCTACCGCTGTTACCAAGGAAATGATTCTTGCAAGCAATGATTCTATAATCAACGTTTATAAGGGTCATAGCTCTGACATCGGTCTTGCAGGCTGATTGAATTAGTTTTTTGAAGTATAAATTACGGGGGCTTTCTTTCGAGAAAGCCCCCGTACTCCAAAGGACTCGAAACAAATAATATAATAGTTGTTGGAATATAGTGCTGTGCTTAATTAGGAGTACGGCATTTTTTCTAAGGAAGAAACCGCGTCGAACATTGCTACACGTTTGACGGGGTTCTTTTTTATTGAAAAAGTTGGTGCGGATATCTGCAAAGGCTCTCCTTGTAGGAGAGCTGTCAGCGTAAACTGACTGAGAGGTCTACGGATATGCATACCATGTTCGCACTTACTGTGTCATCCTGAGCGTATGCGTAAAATTGGGAGCACTAAAGCTAAATTCGAAGGATCTTTGCCGCTTGCGGCAACAACCAACTTAGATGGATAATCTCTTGTTGTGCTTTAAGAACTCTCCCAATAACTATGTCGTTAGTTGCTCCTTACGTCGCAAAGATTCTTCGCATTGTTGATTCAATTCACCCCCTGAAGTTTCATCTGCTCAGAATGACACGTAGAGAGTGCGAACATAGATATAGATATCCAACTTTCCGATAAATCATAATTTGAATTGCTATATTACCTCTCGTTATTTTACTGAAAGAGTTCTTTGGCGATTTTGTTTGAAAAAAGTGACTTCAAAATCATAGCTGAGGGCAAAAAAAGACATATTTTAAAGCAAAAAACGACCTTAACAAGACAAATAACGTATGATACAATAGTCTTAACAAAATATTTTGAGAGGTGTAAAAAATGAAATCAGCTAAATGGATACGCTCGCCCAAGAATATGGATACCGCGGTGGTTTCCTTTTCAAAGCAAATAGAGATAAAAGCGCCTGTTTGTCACGCGGTAATGAGAGCCTCCGCGGTTGGTGTTTATATCGTAAGCATCAACGGCAAAAAGGTAGGTGACCGTGTGCTTGCCCCCGGATTTACGGCTTATAAGAGTAGAGTATTGTATCAGACCTACGATGTCACCGAAATGCTCGGCGACTTGAACGACGTCGTTATCTCCGTCGGTAGCGGCTGGGCAACGGGAGCTTTGGGATATACGAGCAAAAGAAATCTTTTTGCCGACCACTTAAGAGTGGCGCTTGAAATAGAGCTGACCTATACCGACGGCAGAACGGAAATAATCACGGCTGACGGCGATTGGGATACCTACACCCACCCCGTGACCTTTGCCGAGATATACAACGGCGAGACTATAGACAAGACTCTCGTTCCTCAGCTTATCGGAAAAGCGGTCGTTGATGACGAGGAATATCCTCTGGTTGCCGACGACGGAGCGCCCGTTCGTGAGCATGAGATACTCGCTCCCGTGGAGTACATAGTGACCCCAAAGGGAGAGAGAGTTATAGATTTCGGTCAGAATATGACGGGATACGTAACCTTGAAAATCAAGGGCAAGCGAGGTGAGAGAGTCGTTTTTGATTGCGCTGAGGTGCTTGACAAGGACGGCAACTTCTATAATGAGAATTACCGTACGGCAAAAAATCTTATGACCTATATTCTCAGCGGTGAGGAGGATTTCTTCAAGCCCGAATTTTCATTCCAAGGCTTCAGATATATTCGCATTGAGGAATATCCCGATATGGATATGGACCTCGACGGCTTCCGCGCCGTTGCCGTTCACACTGATATGAAAAGAACGGGAGATTTTGTTTGCGGAGACTCTAAGATAAATCAGCTTTATCACAATATTATTTGGGGACAGAAGTCCAATTATCTTGACGTTCCCACCGACTGCCCTCAGCGTGACGAGCGTCTCGGTTGGACGGGAGACGCGCAGGTGTTCTGTAGAACGGCGGCTATCAACTACGACGTTCTTGCGTTCTTCCGCAAGTGGCTTGGAGACCTTCGCACAGATCAGGGAGAAAACGGCGAGATATGGGGAGTTTGCCCTGAGATAGAGGGAATGCATAAACGCAAGCATTCAAGAATTTCTTGTGGTTGGGGTGACGTTGTAACCATCGCGCCTTGGACGCTTTACGAGCTTTACGGCGACAAGCAAATACTCGCCGATAACTTTGAAATGATGCGCAAGTGGGTCGAATATATGCACTCAGCGGGTGACGAGGAATATCTGTGGCTTTCGGGCTACCATTACGGAGATTGGCTCGCGATGGACGCGGGAGAGGATTCGTATGTGGGCGCTACGGCTAACGACCTTGTGGCAACTGCTTTCTTTGCTTACTCCACTGAGCTTTTGGTTAAGGCGGGTAAGGTTCTCGGCAAGGATATGAGCTACTACGAGGATATGCACTCAAAGATAGTTGCGGCTTTCCGTGAGTATTTTATGGAAAACGGAATGCCCAAGGACGAGTTCCCGATGACCGAAGTATTGCCCGAAGGAGCAAAGCACGTTGATACGACGAGGAAGGGAATGACGCAGACGGCGCTCGTTCTTATCCTTCATTTCGGACTTTGCACCGAGGAGGAGAGACCTGCGCTTACGCAAAAGCTCGTTGAGCTTATAAAGGCTTTCGGCGGAAAGATGACCACGGGATTTTTGGGCACGCCGTATATTCTTCATGCGCTTGCCGATAACGGAAGAGTTGACGAGGCTTATAAGCTGTTGTTCGCCGAGGAAAATCCCTCGTGGCTGTATTCTGTAAACCATGGCGCGACAACTATGTGGGAGCATTGGAACGGAATTAAGGAGGACGGAAGCTTCTGGAGCACCGCTATGAACTCCTTTAACCATTACGCTTACGGAGCGGTCGGAGATTGGCTGTACGGCGTTGTTGCGGGTGTTAAGATAACCGAGCCCGCATATGCGGCTGTAAAGCTTGAGCCAAAGCCCTGCGAGCGACTTGGCTTTGTAAGATGCGCTATCGATACCCCTCAGGGTAAGCTTGAAAGTAATTGGTACTATACGGGCGAGCATATTCGCTTTGAGTTTTCCGTTCCCAAAACGACTACCGCTCAGATAGTTCTCCCCAACGGCTATACTACCGCAGTCAGCGGTGGAACGTATCACTTTGAGATAGCAAAATAAAGGTAGCCGCATAGAACCTTAAGAAATTAATATTATGATAAAGTGCTGTTCTTAAGGACAGCACTTTATTTATAAAAATATACTTTGATTGCAGTGTCAACAAAACACAATTCCAACTACCACTGTAAAATTTGCACAACAAGTTTTTTTGACAGAACAAAAAAATCGTCATTTGGAGTATTTATTATTTGCGAAAAATGTGGTATAATAATTATTTGGAAGATAATCAAGAATATTTTGAGGAGAAAACACGATGGTAAGAGAAGATTTGAGAAATATAGCAATCATTGCTCACGTTGACCACGGCAAAACCACCCTTGTTGATGAAATGCTCAAGCAGGGCGGAATTTACAGAGAAAATCAGGAGACGGTAACCAGAGTTATGGACTCGGGTGACCTTGAAAAAGAAAGAGGAATCACCATTCTCGCAAAGAATACGGCGGTTCACTACAAGGACGTTAAGATAAACATAATCGATACCCCCGGTCACGCTGACTTTGGCGGCGAGGTTGAGCGTATACTCAAGATGGTAAACGGTGTTATTCTTCTCGTTGACGCCGCTGAGGGTCCCATGCCTCAGACCCGTTTTGTTCTCCAAAGAGCGCTTGAGCTTAACCACAGAGTTATTATCGTTATCAACAAGATAGACAAGCCCGACGCGCGTCTCGGTATCGTCGAGGACGAAATTCTTGAGCTTCTCTTTGACCTTAACGCAACCGACGAGCAGCTCGATAGCCCCATGCTCTATTGCTCGGGAAGAGCGGGCACGGCAACGGAGGACCCCTCCGTTGAGGGCGTTGACCTCATTCCTCTCTTTGAAAAGATACTCAATTACATTCCTGCTCCCGAAGGAGATGAGTCAGGTGAGCTTCAGCTCCTCGTCTCATCTATCGACTACAACGAATACGTTGGACGAATAGGTATCGGAAGAATTGAGCGCGGCGTTATAAAGCAAAATCAAGATGCTTACATTTGCAATTACCACACGGGTGGCACGCCCAAGAGAACGAAAATAGTTTCCCTCTATCAAATAGACGGACTCGTCCGTGTTCCCGTTACCGAGGCAAAGATGGGCGACATCGTTTGCTTCTCGGGCGCTGAGAACATTACTATCGGAGATACCATCACGAGCCTTGCCGCTCCCGAGGCGCTTGAATTCGTTAAGGTAAGCGAGCCTACCTTGGAAATGACCTTCTCCGTAAATGACAGTCCCTTCGCAGGTAAGGAAGGTAAATTCGTTACGTCAAGACAGCTCCGCGACAGACTTTACAAGGAGCTTCTTAAGGACGTCTCCCTCAGAGTTGAGGACGGAGAGACCACTGAGGAGTTCAAGGTTGCGGGCAGAGGAGAGATGCACCTTTCCATTCTCATTGAGACCATGCGTCGCGAGGGCTATGAAATGACTTGTTCTAACCCCAGAGTTCTCTTTAAGGAGATAGACGGAGTTAAGTGCGAGCCTATGGAAAGAGTAACGCTCGACGTTCCTCAGGACTACGTTGGCGCAGTAGTTGAAAAGCTTGGTCAGCGTAAGGGTGACCTGCTTGAAATGAATCCCTTGGGTAGCCGCATGAGAATTGAGTACCTCATTCCCTCAAGATGTCTGTTCGGTTACCGCTCGGAGTTCTTGACGGCAACTCACGGAGAGGGTATCATGAATACCATATTCGATGGCTACCAGCCCTACAGAGGCGAGGTTACCATGAGATTTACAGGCTCTCTCGTTGCTTCCGAGACGGGTGAGACTACGAGATACGGTCTGTTTAACACGCAGGAAAGAGGAAACCTTTTCGTTGGACCACAGACTCCCGTTTACGAGGGAATGATAGTTGGCGAGAATCCCAAGAATGACGATATCGCCGTAAACCCCTGCAAGAAAAAGCAGCTTACCGCAATCCGTTCCGCAGGCGCTGACGAAAAGCTTCTGCTTACTCCCCCCGTTATCTTCTCTCTTGAGGAGGCAATTGAATTTATTACGGACGACGAGCTTATCGAGGTAACTCCCAAGTCCATCAGACTTCGCAAAAAGATACTCAACACAGAGCTTCGTATGAAAGCGATGATGAAGGCGCGCCGCGAGGCTGGAAATTAATAAAAAAGCAAAGGGTGACTGCTTGAATTTTTGCAGTCACCCTTTAATTTTGCTGTCAAACAAATACGTATAACGCTCTCAAATTACATCTGCTCTTTGAGGGTTCTTACACATTCAGCGCAAATACGCTTGCCGTTAAAATAAATAACGTCATCGGTATTGTTGCAGAATACGCAAGCAGGCTGGTACTTCTGAAGAACTATTCTGTCGTTATCCGTGAAGATTTCGATAGCGTCCTTCTGCTTGATGTCAAGTACTTTACGAATTTCGATAGGAAGTACTATTCTTCCAAGCTCATCAACCTTACGAACTACACCCGTTGATTTCATATTTTTTCTCCTTTCTTTACCATCTTTGTTAGTTTTCGCTCACTACTTTAACATTATAATATAAAATTCGACGTTTGTCAAGTGGTTTTTTGGAATTTTTTGGTTTGCTAACATATTTTTCCATAATTTTTCTTTTTATAAAGACGAAGCACGTCGAAAAATGTCGAAAGCCAGAGAAAATTGCCGAATAGCAGAGTTAAAGGAAGCCGCCAGCAGCTACAGTGAGCAAAAAAACAAGAAAAATAAACGTCATTAATCGCTCAGAAACACATTTTTACCGCCATAAGCTTCCATTACATTGAAAACTAACATCACATTTACTAACAACAAATATTATAACATATAATTCGTCAAAATTCAAGCGTTTTTGGCAAAAAATATAAAATTATTTTGCTATTATTGTATATTTTCAATCATTAATCCTGCGTATCGAGGATAGTTTGTGAGAAATATATACCTTACATCAAGCTCTTTATTTCAAAAAATCATGGCTGAAAAAGGAAAAAGCACGCAAACAGGTGCCTTCCATAAAGCAGGTTATACCTACCGCAACCTTGTAGGGCGGTGGCTTGCTGCCGCCGAAAACAAACGATATATGCAAAGAAAACGGCGGGAGATAAACCCCCGCCCTACAACAAAAGGAGTACGGGCATTTGTTCGTACTCCTTTTCACACGCCTTGCCCTGCAAGGTATAGTGTGTTACACCTTTTAGGTGTACTGTCGGGCGGTAATGAGCCTCCCTTGTGTAAAGGGAGGTGGCTTGCGAAGCAAGACGGAGGGATTGTAAAAACAAAAATTTCAACGTAAAACAATCCCTCAGCCGCCTACGGCGTCAGCTCCCTTTACACAAGGGAGCCTTTGGTTTGTGCGTCCCGAAAGTCTGTCTGCTTTTCCTGACAAGCACTGCTTTTGTGGGCACAAAAGCGAAGCCCCGCACGAGGCGGGGCAAGAAATCATAACATAATTTCATTAAATTCTTTTGGATAATGAATCTTATACCACATTAGCGTTGTTGCTAATTTGATATAAGTTACACCGTGTGATTTCGGGAACAAATATCTTATCTTGCCGATGGAGTCAATAAACCAATCTTCCATACCAACTGCTTTCAAATTTGATCTGATATCGTCAGGAACTCCACTTTTGGCATAAATGCCTCGGCGGGTATCTTCCATTACTTTGTAAGCAAATCCCGTGTCGGCAAAACCTTTGGCAATCATCTTTTCTTGGATATAGTTGTATACGTCATCACGATAAGCGATCACATTTGCTGCCGAGTGACCGCTGGTAATTAGTTTATCTCCATTGTCGACCCAAACACCCGTGCCGTGCACCAAGCCTGAAATCTGAATCAAATCACGGAAGCTTTTAGGGGAGATTGAGCGCAACATGCTTTTCATAAAGTCTGTTTTAAACTCGGTGATTCCATCGGTATTGCATTCAAAAAATTCTTTTAAAACTTCAGCAGAGGCAAACCGTACCCTCTCAAAACAAGTGGCGGTTGCGTTCTCTAACTCCTTATAGCGTATAAATTCTTCATCAACACAAATTGTAATGGAGCACTCGGATTTTTCTGATGACACCGTAAAGGTAATAATCTTGTTTCCCTCATGATCTTCAATCGCAAGTTTGCAATCTCGAAAATAATCTTGCACGATAGTTTTTGCCGAAAGAATATACTCTGGCGATACAGATATATCAAAGCCTGTGGTTCGATGAACAACGTGTCGATAGGTTTCAAACGGAATGTTGTGTCCGTCTGATTGCATTTCTTTTCCGCACGAACACATCTTTCTTGGAAGATCCCAGCCGTCATCCACTCCGTTGTCAAAGATAGCCGTGCCACATTCGGGGCAGTAATAGTGTGGTTTTAACGGATTGATCTCCGTTGCTCCCAAAAGATATGCCACAAAAGAAGCTCCCGTTCCACCTCTTACACGAATATGCTCGCCTTGCTTTTTCGCTTCTTTGGCAAGTACAGACAGCAAATCAAAATACACAATCATGTCTGTGTTTTGCAGTTCCGCTTGCTCTGTTAGCAGACGATTTGTAATTTCAATAGGGGCAGGGGTTCCATAGCATTCAAACATAGCATCAAAGGCTTTGTTCCATAGTTGTTTTTTCATTGCAAATACTCCTTTTGTGTCCTTATTTTCAGAGGAATGATATTTGCAAGTCAGAAGCTCATCAACGCTGACTCCAAGTACATCGCTGAGTTTATATAAAATATTACTCTGCGGTTTGGAAGAGCCGTTCTCCCATTTTGAAACCGCCTTGTCGGAAACGCCGACGAGCGCGCCGAGCTGATACTGCGTAAGGCCTCTACGCGATCTTAGCTCATGCAGAAAATTACCAAAACTATAGTCT
>JAFTXE010000111.1 GCA_017461745.1 Clostridia bacterium
ATCAAGTCGGTAGGGGCGACCATTGGTCGTCCGCGTGTGTTCGGCAAAAATATACGTCAAAACTCAATAAAATTTTATTCTTTTTTGCGGACCACCGATGGTCGCCCCTACCGCTTTGAGAGATATCCAAGCCGCACCTTTAAATAAAAAAAGAAACCCGTCAAACGCGCAGCAGCGTTTGACGTGGTTTCCACCTTAGAAAATACCGCACTCCCAATTAAGCACAGCACTATATTCCAACAGCCTTAATATTTATTTTCCACAAGTTCTTTGAAGGTGTCGGAAACTTTCTCGAAAGAAAGTTTCTGACAACCGCATCCCCTACAAACTATCTCAGCAAATCTTATCCTCAAAGTCAACGGGTGCGCCAAGCTCGTCTGAGCGGAACGCCGCTTCCATTACCTTCATAACTCTCATGATCTGGTCATGCTTAACTATCTGCTCAGCCTTTCCGTCAACGGCAAGGCAAACGTTGCGATAGAATTCGTGAACGTCGGACTCGGGGCGGACTATTTCACTTTCGGTGATAGTCTTTTCGTCTCTGGGCGCCATAGTCTTGGTAAGACCCGCTGCGGTAACAACGGGGACTACGTCCTTTTCGTCCCAATTCTTACAGCAAACTATCTTGCAGTTATCCGTCCACGTGTTTATCATCGCGCTACCGTTAGTTCCCGTCATGTAGAAACGCGGCATGGACATAAAGTTTGACGTTCCAACCTCAATTCTTGCGGTAACATCGTCCTCAAAGTAAAGGTCAAGCTTAAATCCGTCATCAACCTCATAGTTGGTAATATGGTCGCAACGGCAGTACACTCTCTTTATCTTCTTATCGTAAACGATTCCGAGCATCTGGTCAATAAGGTGAACGCCCCAGTCGAGTATCATTCCACCGCCGTGCTCCTTGTGCCTTCTCCAATCACCCGGTATTCCGCGTGAGCCTTGAATTCTCGATTCAATACCGAACACCTCGCCAAGATCGCCCGATGCGTAGACCTGCTTCATCATAAGATAATCGCAGTCCCAGCGGCGATTCTGGTGTACGGTAAACAGCTTTCCCGTACGTTTTGACGCCTCTATCATTTTTTCAAGCTCTCCGCTGTTCATGCAAACGGGCTTCTCGCTTATAACGTTCTTTCCCGCCTCCATTGCCTGAATAGCTAAGGGCATGTGCAACTCGTTGGGTGTGGCTATAGTAACTATATCAACGCTTTCGTCAGCCAAAACGTCCTCAAACGACTTATATACGTAAATTCCGCGTTCACGAGCGCGCTCGCGTCTTGCCTCGGCAATATCACAGATACCCGCAAGCTCAGCAACGTCGCTTACAAGCAAATGCTTCGTATGCCAGCCGCCCATACCGCCGTAACCGATAACCGCAACTTTTTTCTTATTTTGTGCCATAATAGTACTCCTTTCGAACAACAAGTGGCTAAAATCCTTATATTTACAGGGTAATTATATGACAAATCGCCCGAGTTTTCAAGACAAATATTGAGTTATTAAGGACAAATGTTGTTAACTTTACTCTTTATAGCCAATTTCCACGGTATATCTCGTTCTTTGACTTGGATTTTGTTAATTTTTTGCTTAAAATATTAAAATCCTATTGAGAAATTGCCAAAAATATTATATAATATAATGTGACGAGGCTTTCCGAGTAAAAGCCTTAACCAACATTTCATATTTTCACATACGGAGACGGAAATGGCAAACACCGAAAAGCAAAAGCATATAAGAAATTTTTCTATAATAGCGCATATCGACCACGGCAAGTCAACTCTTGCGGACAGAATTCTTGAAGCGACGCAGACAGTATCGCAAAGAGAGATGGAGAACCGTCTGCTCGATAACATGGAGCTTGAAAAGGAGCGCGGCATCACCATAAAGGCGACAGCCGTCCGTCTTAATTACAAGGCTCAGGATGGCGAGACCTACGAATTCAATCTTATTGATACCCCAGGGCACGTGGACTTCAACTACGAGGTCTCCCGCTCACTTAACGCATGTGACGGCGCTCTGCTTGTCGTTGACGCCACTCAGGGAATTGAGGCGCAGACGCTTGCAAACGCATATCTCGCTGTAGACGCAAATCTCGAAATAGTTCCCGTCATAAACAAAATAGACCTTCCCTCCGCAGACCCTGACCGCGTCAGAGGAGAAATAGAGGACGTTATAGGTATTCCCGCAGAGGACTGCCCCGCCGTATCGGCAAAAACGGGACTCAATATAGAGCAGGTGCTTGAAGCGATAGTAAGGGATATCCCCGCCCCCAAGGGCGACGCTTCCGCTCCCTTGAAGGCGCTTATATTCGACTCGTACTACGACAGCTACCTCGGCGTCGTCGTTAACGTGCGCGTAATGGACGGAACGCTCAAAAGCGGAGACAAGATAAGGCTTATGAGCACGGGAGCAGTATTTGACGTCGTTGACGTTGGATACATGACGCCCTTCGGGCTTCAAAAGACCGACAGCATTTGCGCGGGAGACGTTGGATACATCACGGCGTCGATAAAGAGCGTTGGAGATACACAGGTTGGCGACACCATAACGCTTGACGACAATCCCACATCCGAAGCACTTCCCGGCTTCAAGCCCGTTCAGCCCATGGTATACGCGGGTATTTACCCTGCCGATGGCGCTCGCTACGGCGATTTGAGAGACGCGCTTGAAAAGCTCCGCTTGAACGATGCGGCGCTCGTCTTTGAGCCCGAGACGTCAATAGCGCTCGGATTCGGCTTCCGTTGCGGCTTTTTGGGTCTTTTGCATATGGAAATTATCGAGGAGAGACTTGAACGCGAATTTAATCTCGACCTCATAACCACCGCTCCCTCGGTTATCTACGAGGTAAAGCGCAGAGACGGAGATAAGATAAGGATAGACAACCCCTCCAATTTCCCTCCCGCAGACGAGATAGAGATGGCTTACGAGCCTATCGTAAAGGCGAATATCATTACGCCCACGGAATTTGTCGGCGGACTTATGGATCTTTGTCAGGACAGACGAGGTGCGTTTATCGATATGAAGTATATCGACACCTCGCGTGTTGAGCTTCATTACAATCTTCCTCTCAATGAAATAATCTACGATTTCTTCGACGCCCTGAAGAGCCGCTCCCGCGGATACGCTTCACTTGACTACGAAATAGGAGAATACGTTGCAAGTAAGCTCGTCAAGCTCGACTTCCTGCTCAACGCCGAGCAGGTGGATGCGCTGTCATTTATCGTGCACGAGGAAAAGGCGTACGCAAGAGCAAGAAAAATTGCGGAGAAGCTCAAGGACAACATTCCTCGCCAGCTCTTTGAAGTACCGATACAGGCGGCTATCGGCTCGCGTATTATTGCGCGCGAGACCGTCAAGGCAATGCGTAAGGACGTGCTTGCCAAGTGCTACGGCGGTGATATCACCCGTAAGAAAAAGCTTCTTGAAAAGCAGAAGGAAGGAAAGAAAAAGATGCGTCAGCTCGGCTCAGTTCAGATATCTCCCGAGGCATTCATGGCTGTGCTTAAGCTTGACGACGACAATTAAATATAATCAAAACGTAAAAGAACGCTCCCTGCGAAAAAGTTATCACGGGGAGCGTCTGTTTTTGTATTTATCAAAGATATTTCTGAAGCACCGATATAAGATTCTCCGCGTAAAGAGAAAATCCGTTGTCGTTGGGGTGCAGATATTCGTCCATGAAAAGCTCGGGAACGGGGGGGACTAACGTAAGTCCGTCGATAACCGTAAAGCCTTTATCCGCTGCAAGTTTCGTTAGAATTTCACGACAGCCCTCAAACGTGCCCATAGATTTTCCGTCTCGCTTGTCTCTCCATATGGGCGAAATATAGAAACGCTTTTTGTTTGCATATTCTTTAGCAATAAGAGACAGATGCGCGTCAGCGTGCGCTTCAAGCTCGGCATAGGTCTTGTAATGTCCGAAATCATTCGTTCCGTAAGCCACGAATACGACATCGGGATCAAAATCAATACTGTCAAAGGTCAACTCGTGGAAATAAGCGCCGCCTATTCCCTGTATCACGCTTTCGGCATTATAAAAGCGCGAAACCCTTTGAGCGTATGACAATGAATCATAATTCGCCGCCCAGCCCTGAGTTATGGAATCACCGATAAACAAGAATTTGTTATCAAACTTATGTGGCGCAATAGTCGCTCCGTCGTCAAGCTCAACAGACTTAAGCACACCTATGCTGTGCGCGGGAAAATAAAGAGTAACGCGCGCGTCCTCCGCATAAGCGTGCCCCAACGGGTCACAAAGCCGTAGCGATATGCGCTTGTTCTCCGACGTGTCGTACTGAGCGCGCAGAAGTCCGTTTATATAGACCTCGTATTTGCCACCGCTTACAACTTCAAAGGTTGCCTCTTTTGAGTTGGTATAAAAATCAAGACGTACGCCCGTGGTGGTCTTAGCGCGCGTTCCAAGCGTTGCGCTTTCAAGAGTAAATGCGTCTATCTGCTTTTGAGTGCATTTAAAAAAACGTATTCCGTCCTCGCACTGCTCTATGCGAATAGCGCCAACGGTGACGGCTTTTATCTGTTCAAAGGTCAAATTCATTTTATATTCCTCCCCCCATTTTTTCAAATGTGATTATAACACAAATATTTACTTTTGTCAATATCAGTTAAATTTTATTTTTGGAATCCTTGGGACAAGCTCCATTGCGCTACTTTTCTTTTTTTGCAATTTTGTAAATTTTAGTTAAGCTCTTTTCAAATGCGCAAAAGTATGATAGAATATATATGTATGTGTATATAATCTTTACCAAAGGAGATACGTATATGAGAGATAACCGAAAAATCAAGAGGATATTTACGTCCGCCGTGGCGCTTTTATTGGTGCTTTGCGCGCTGCTATGTATTGCGTCGTGCAACGGCAATGATAAAGGCAGTGAACCCTCGGACAATATAAACTCGGATACGGCAGAATCCGAAACTCAGCTCAGCTACGACGACGTTGACGTAAACAAGTACGTAAAGAGCGTCACCTATAAGGACTTGGAGCTCAACCGCGACGAAAATCAAACGGTATCCGACGAGGAGCTTGTTTGGGAAGCCATTCTCAACACAGCGGAGATGTATTCTTATCCCGAGGATAAGGTCGAGTATTTCTTCAATCAAATGAAGAGGTCGTATATGTACCTCGTCAACTATAACGAGGAGGACTACGAGCTTCTTCTCAAGAACAGAAGCACGACCGAAGAGGATATGAGAGCCGAGGCACGCAAGATGGTAAAGAAGGACCTCGTTTATCACTATATCGTCCAGAAAGAAAACATCGTAGTATCCGACGAAGAAAAGGCTCAGCTTTTTGATAAATACGTCGATAAATACGTGGGCGACTATGGCTACAACAAGGACTACGTCGAGGCTAACATGACAAGCCTTATATACGAGTCTATGCTCTACGACAAAACCATGGAATTTCTGTTTATCAGCAACGGAATAGAGGTCGCAGATACTGCCGAAAGCTCAGCGGAAAAATAAAAAAAGATAAGAGCCGAATTGAAATAGTTCGGCTCTTTTTGCTTTTTAAAAAATAAATGTATTTATGCAACCTATCTGCAACAATTTCCGTGTATTATAGCGAGAGGCAGTAATTATATAGGAGGTATTGACATGGAAGACGAAAAAATCGTTGAGCTGTATTGGGAACGCTCGGAGGCGGCAATTGCGCAAACACAAAGCAAGTACGGAAAATACTGCCATTACATTGCTTATAATATCCTGTACTCCGACGAGGATGCAGAGGAATGTGTAAACGACACTTACATAAAGGCTTGGGACACCATGCCGCCAAAAAAGCCGCAGAGGCTGTCGACTTATCTCGGCAAGCTCACCCGCAACATAGCTCTTGACCGCTACGACTATTACAATGCGGACAAACGTCGTTCAAACACCGCGCTCGTTCTCCAAGAGGTCGGTGAGGTGCTGACCGCGCCTGAAGATGCGGAAACGTTTTCGGACACTCAGGCTCTGAGTGACGCTATAAATTCCTTCGTTGACGCTCTTCCGAGAGAAACGAGAATAATTTTCGTTCGCAGATATTGGTACATGAGTCCTATAAAGGATATATCCTCAGACTACGGAATACCCGAGGGAACCGTCAAATCCATTCTTTCACGAACGAGAAAGAAATTCAAAGCTCATCTTTTAAAGGAGGGAATATACGTATGAGAAAGCGAAAAATGCTTGAAAGCATGGAGCTTCTGGACGAAAAATACGTGGAAGAGGCAAGCCCACGCAACGCATCGTTCATGGATATACTCAGAAAAAAGCTCGACCTCAGAAGAGTATACTTAGCCGCCTGTCTGTGTATTGCCTGCGTGCTTACGGTAAGCGTATTTATTCCTCTCATAAAGGAGATAGCCGTTCCCGTTCGCAAGGGTGCGGCATACAGCGCCACGCATATAGGCAACATGTTGTACGGCGCATACGACGGAGTACCAACGTCCTCGTACACCGAGGTAATCGTTCCCTCGTCAGACTATCTTAATCTACAAGGAATCCCCGACGAAAAATATCTTACGCTTTATGAGCAGAAGGAAGTGTCAAAGCGCTTGGACGAGGGCGAATTGCTTCTTTTCGCCGACGCCGCGACGCGCAGATTTGCAAAAACGGTCGGAGAAAGCGCTCCAAGCTATCAATCAGAAAAGCTGAACTTTGACTTTGATGATGACGATATTTCCATAAATAGCGAGGACATTGGAAAATACAGCGCCTTTGCTCGACAGACCGCTATCCATAATCGAATAGATTTTGACATAAGCTATAATGAAAAAGAGGACGTTAGCATGGAGCTTGGCGACGTCAAGGTAGAGATCGATCAAAGAGACACCGACGAGGAGATCATTGCCTCGCTTGAAGAAGCGAAAAAAAAGATATTTTATATTTGCGGAGCAAGCTTCAGCAATGCAAGGGTAGTCAGACGGTACAACGAGTATAACGAACACGGAGCTACCGATATATATATCTATTACTATAACGAATACGACCATCCGCTTAACAAGCTGACAAATAAAGTATACTCAGACTATATTATCATAGCGTTTGACAACGATTATAGGAAAGAAGAGCTCAGCGAAGGCGTATTGAAGAACGTTGGTTTTTCGTACTATCGGTACAGAGTCGATAGCAAAAAGCTTTACAAGCCCGTAGCCAAGGCTGAAATGATATCGTTGGAGAGCGCCGAGGAGCTGTTATACAAGGGATACGTTTTTGGCGGTCACATTTGCTCGCTATGCATGCAAGCTCAGCAAAAGGTGGATTTTGAAAATTACGATTTTGTAGAGCTGACGTACGTTTTGGCTGAAAGCTATAAGGAGAAAATTACCGAGGCAATTCCCTTCTATGCGTTTTATAAGTATATCGGAGTTGCCAAAAACGGTAATGCGATATACGCAAAAACATACGTGCCCGCCGTGGAAGTGGACGGCTACGAGGAGTATTTTGAATCACAAACGTCTCAGCATGACGTATTTAAAATCGTATATTAATCAAGCTCGTCGAGAGTTTTTGAATAGGATTCGAGGAAATTATCGCAGAAGTATTTGACCTCGGGGAGATAATGGTAAGCGGCGACCTCTGCGGAGAGGGCGGCTTCGGCTTTGGCAAATTCCCTATTACCGCTTTTCAATTCGTCGATACACTTAACGTATGCGGAGAGCTTATCGGCTGCCTTTACAAGCTTATGCTCGTAGCTATCGGCGTCCTGCTCCACGAGGGGAATATACTCCTCTCTCAGCTCCTCGGGGAGCATGGATATAAGCTTTTGATTGGCGACGCTTTCGATATCCTTATAAGCCTTACGGATTTCGGGATTATAGTATTTTATGGGTGTAGGCAGGTCACCCGTGATGACCTCACTGCTCTCGTGATACAGCGCAAGCGTCGTCACTCTGTCGGCATTAATATTTTTTCCATAGAGCTTATTTGCAATAACCGCAAGAGCGTGCGCTATCTGCGCCACCTCAGCGGAATGCTCGGCAATATTCTCGTCGGTCACCGCCTTCATAAGACTCCAACGCTTAATAAGCTTCATTCTGGACATATAAGCAAAAAAATTGTACATAGCAACTCCTTTATCATTGTGTTAGCACTGCACCCAACCAGAAAGTTTTTGATTGAACTTTTTTCAAAAAGTTCACGAGGTCAAGGGCGAGAAGCCCTTGTCGCTGTCCGCAGACAGCGAAATTCCTTTTGCGTGTAAAAAACGCAGGGGGTGTTTCGCCCTCTGCGGAGGGCGACTTGGGACTCTGTCCCAAGACCCTGCAAGTTTTTTGAAAAAAACTTGACTAAAAACTTTTTGACAGGAAAGGTGCAAAATCATAATATGGGGCTGACATTTGTCAGCCCCTATATTTATTCAGCGTCGGCGCTTACTACCGCAAGTCCAAGCTCCTCAAGCGCTTTGCCGTCAGGCTCGGAGGGACACTTCGTCATAAGCTCGGATGCGTTCTGAACCTTGGGGAACGCAATAACGTCACGAATATCCTCAAGTCCGAGAAGCAGTGTTACAAGTCTGTCAAATCCGAACGCAAGACCGCCGTGAGGAGGTACTCCGTAGCGGAATGCGTCAAGCAGATATCCGAACTTCTCCTGCGCCTCTTCCTTTGAAAGTCCGAGAACGGAGAACATCTTCTGCTGTATCTCGCCGTCGTGTATTCTTATAGAACCGCCGCCAAACTCCGTACCGTTGAGCACGATATCGTAAGCCTTTGCTCTTACTCTTGCGGGGTCGCTGTCAATATACTGAAGGTCCTCGTCCATGGGAGAGGTAAAGGGATGGTGCATAGCGTAGAAGCGTCCGTCCTCCTCGCTGTATTCGAGAAGCGGGAATTCGGTCACCCAAAGGAACTTAAAGTCAAACGGGTCGAGAATATTCATTCTCTTTGCGCACTCGCAACGAAGAGCGCCGAGGGAGTCGAATACCACCTTGTTCTTATCCGCAACGATAAGGATAAGGTCGCCTGCCTCTGCCTGCATAGTTGCCTTGATAGCCTCGTTCTCGTCGTCGGTGAGGAACTTCGCGTAAGAGGAAGAAATCTCTCCGCTCTCCGCCCACTTAAGCCAAGCAAGTCCCTTAGCGCGATAGGATTTAACGAACTCAACGAGGGAATCTATTTCCTTTCTTGAGAACTTAGCTCCGCCCTTGACGTTAATACCTCTTACAGAGCCGCCTGCCTCAACAGCGCCCGCAAATACCTTAAAGCCACAATTTCTTACGCACTCGGAAAGGTCGGTAAGCTCATATCCAAAACGGATATCGGGCTTGTCCGAGCCAAAGCGAGCCATTGCCTCGGCGTAAGGCATACGGATAAAGTCCTCGGTAATATCCTTACCGATAAACTCCTTCATGACCTTTTTCAAGAAGCCCTCGTGCATCTTCATTACGTCGTCCGCGGTAACGAAGGACATCTCCGTGTCTATCTGAGTAAACTCGGGCTGACGGTCAGCTCTGAGGTCTTCGTCGCGGAAGCAGCGAGCTATCTGGAAGTAACGGTCAAAGCCAGATACCATCAGAAGCTGCTTATAGAGCTGAGGTGACTGAGGAAGCGCATAAAATTTACCCTTGTGAACTCTGGAGGGGACGAGGTAGTCTCTTGCTCCCTCGGGAGTGGGCTTGCAGAGATTGGGAGTTTCTATATCAATAAAGCCGTTATCAGCGTAGTAGTCGCGCGCTATTTTGGAAATGCGGGAGCGAGCGATTATATTCTTTTGCATATCGGGGCGGCGAAGGTCGAGGTAGCGGTGGCGCAGACGAAGCTCTGCGTTTACGTTGCTGTTCTCAACTATCTCAAAGGGTGTAGTCTCAGCCGCGGAGAGAATGCGAAGCTCGTCAACGGCAATTTCTATCTCACCCGTGGGAAGATTTTTGTTGACAGCTCCCTCTCCTCTGGGACGAACGACGCCCTTTGCGCACAGAACGTATTCCGCTCTGATACCAAACGCGCGGTCAAATATTTCCTTATCCGTATTCTGGTCGAACGCAAGCTGAACGATACCCGTACGGTCACGCAAGTCAATAAATATAAGCGAGCCGAGGTCTCTCTGCTTCTGCACCCAACCCATTACGCAAACGCGTTCGCCTACGTTAACCGCGTTAAGCTCCGCGCACATATTCGTTCTTTTATCATTTTCTCTGAGTAATTCTGCCATTTTCTTTTCCTTCCGTAGTTATATAATATTTCCGTCCTTATCGAAAAGCGGAAGCTTTTCAAGATAAACGATATCTTCTCTGTCCTGCGCATCGCCCTCTGCGAGTATAGTCATTTTTCCGCAGACGATACCGCCCGCCAGATTAACGAGATTTTCAACAGCCGCAAGCGACTCTCCCGTTGAAATAACGTCGTCAACGATAAGTATACGCTTACCCTTCATAAGCTCGGCGTCCGCCGTATCAAGATACAGCTTCTGGTCGTTTGCCGTTGTTATGGAATGGACAGCCGCCTCAAAAACGCCCGTCATATAGAGCTTGGGAGCTTTTCTGGCAAGAAAATACTTCTGATTTCCCGCAAGTCTCGCCATTTCATGAACGAGCGGAATTCCCTTCGCCTCGGCAGATATAAGATAGTCGTATTCTGGCGCTTTTTCAAGTAGCTCCTCGGCGCAGGCGGTGGTCAACTCAGGATCACCGAAAATAACGAACGCCGCTATCTTGAGCTCGTCGCTTATGGGACACAGCGGCAAATGCCTCTCAAGTCCCGCTATGGTCATGGTATGATGCATCAATGGCATGATATTTCTCCATTCCTTACCGTTATGTATTTGAGAATAAATATTATTCCTCAACATTATATTATACACAAATATTCCTCGATTGTCAAGAATATTTGAAGATATATTTTGTTTACGGCGTGCCAAATTGCCAAATTTATCACTCTTTTAGAATAAAGCTTTCGGATTTTGCTGTTCGCACCGCTGAAATGGATATTTTTACCGCAAAATGCGTCAAAAATTCGAATAAATTATTGACAAATCGTGATTTTTGTGTTATCATATAGTGTGGCGTCAGTTGTGCAAAACGCTCAATCGGAGTCTTTTGCTTTTCGGGGTGCTTAATAACGTATTATAATTAAAATTGGCGGATAGTGTAATGTTTAGTAAATGGCTGACAGGCAACGAAGAAAACAGAATACGCGGCGGCTATATATGGAACATGATGGGCACGACCGCCATGGCAGCGCAGTCAGTCATTTTGATGATGGTGCTCAACAGAGTGCTGGGTCTTGCGGACGCGGGCGTTTTTACCATAGCGTACACGACGGCAAATCTCGTGCTTATTATCGGAAAGTACGGCATGCACAATTTTCACGTCTCCGACACTCAACCCGTCTTTTCCTTTGGCGATTACAAAACGTCAAGATGTATAACGGTAGCTCTTATGCTTCTTGCCTCGGCGGCATACGCGCTCTTCGCGACTCTCAAAAACGGGGACGCCGCTGAGAAAGGGCTGATTATATTTTTCACCTGCGCCTTTAAGGCGGTGGACGCTATTGAGGACGTTTATTGCAGTCTCTATCAACAGCAAGGCAGACTTGACGTGGCGGGAAAAACCATGACCGTTAGAGTCGGCGTTACGCTTATTTTCTTTATCGCCTGCATAATATTGATAAAGGATCTTCTCATATCGATAGTGGCAAGCACTCTGTTTACCTTCGCACTCTTTCTTTTGCTTAACCGCGTATGCAAGAGGGTTTGTCCCCAAAACGTCGCTGAAAAGCCTACGGGACAGGTCAAGCTACTGCTCGGAAGTTGCTTTTTTCTGTTTTTCACAGAATTTCTTTGCTACTATATAACCAACGCTCCCAAATATTCCATTGACAGTCTGCTCAGCGACGAAATGCAGGCGTGCTACGGATTTATCTCCATGCCCGTGTTCGTCATAGGACTGCTCGGAAATTATCTCTTCAATCCCTTAATAAAGCCTATGTCGGAAAAATGGCGAGACGGTGATTTTTCTTGGTTTTTGCGCAGATTCGTGCGTCAGATATTCATAGTTATGGGAATAACCGCCGTTTGTCTTGGCGGCGCGTATTTCCTTGGAATCCCCGTACTTTCCTTGGTATACGGCACTGACCTTGACGGATATCGCGCCGAGCTTTTGGTGCTTATCGCGAGCGGAGGACTTCTTGCGCTTGCAAATCAGCTTATAAACATCGTTACGATAATAAGACGTCAAAAGCTCTTGATAGCGGGATACAGCATATGCGCCGTTCTTGCGTTGGCGCTGTCCTCGCCCGTCGTGTCCCGTTATTCTCTGATGGGCGCGGCAATACTTGAGCTCGTGCTTATGCTCGTGCTCTGCGTTACCTTTATAACCCTGCTTTTCATTGAAATAAAACGCGCCGCAAAGGCGGAAAAGCGCTCCTCGGCGGAATGACGTCGACCAATATCAATTCAAGCATCATATCAGGAGGAAATTAAAATGACATGGAATGTCCTTTATTGCAGCGACAATAATTACGCGCCTTATCTTGGGGTGTCCATACAGTCTCTGCTGGAGAACAATAAGAGCGCGGAATCTATCGTGTTCTACGTTGTATCCGATAATATTTCCGACGACAATATAGAGCGACTTAAAAGACAGATAGCAAAACACGGCGACAGCAGAAGGCTTGTGCTTATAGACGGTAGACAGTGGGTTGAACGTATGACTGCTATGAATATACTTCCTTACCGTGGCGGTCATGCTGCAAATCTAAGATTGTTTTTCATTGAATACGTTGAAAAGAACATGGAGCGACTATTATATCTCGATTGCGATACCCTCGTTTGCGGCGATCTCAGCGAGCTTTTTGAGCAGCCCTTAAACAATTCGACCGCGGCAGTAGTGCTCGATTCGCTCAGCGGCAAGGAATATAAAACGGCAATCGGTTTTGATTCCGACGATCGCTATTTCAATTCGGGAATGGTGCTTTTTGACGTTAAGAAATGGATCGAAAACGACTGTCAGCAAAAGCTTATCGAATACATGAACGACCCTCAATACAATTTCCCGAATAACGACCAGGATTTTCTTAATCTTCTCCTAAAAGATGATAAGATAGTCGTCTCTCCAAAATATAATTTTCAAACAACTCACGCCGTGTATTCCAACCGTACATATTTCGCCTCATATCCTTCGGAAGTTTATTATTCGAATAGCGAAATTGACGAAGCAAGAAATGCCCCCGTTATACTTCACGCATACCGTTTTCTCGGTCAGTTCCCGTGGCACAAGGACGCCAACCATCCTTGGCGACAGATCTTTTGGGATTACGTTGCAAAATCAGAATGGCAGGATCTTGAACCAAGGGAAAATCAAGGTGGCATCTTCGCCGTAGAGCGTATTGCCTTTAAAATAATTCCCAAAGGTTGCTTTCTTCCCATATTTAAAAAAATACAGGTTAGCTCTTTTAAAAAGAGAATGTCTTTACAAAAGAAAAATAAGGAGGCGTCCAAATAACGCAAAGCATGAGCGTTGGACGTTAACCGTACCCGCAATAGCATTGCCGATATAAACGTCAGCCACCTCGAAGGTGTTGCGAATAACCTCACATTGAAATTTGCTGATAACAAAACTCAAAGAGGACAGAGAATGTTTACACTCTCTGTCCTCTTTTTTTAATAAATACTATTATTCAACGGTAGGAGTTTCCTCAGCGGGTTCCTCAGCAGCGGGCTCAGCTTCAGCCTCTGCCTTTTCTTCCGCCTTGGGAGCTTCAAGGTTGTAGTTACCGCAAACGATCGTTTCCTTCTCAGCCTCGGTCATGTTGGGGAACTTAGCCTTGGAAAGAACCGTGTAAGCTATCTCAGCAGCGATAGCGAGAACGAAGCCTATGATAGCCCATACCTTATAGCTGTTTTCGCTTGTCTTGATAGACTTGATCTCTGCCTTGCAAGACTCAATATCTTCCTCATTCTCAAGCTCAGGAAGGATGGTCTCAAGAGCCTCAAGCTTTTCAGCCTCGGTCTTATAGCCTACGTTAAGCGCGATGATGTATTCCTGCTTCTTTATTTGCTTAGTGTATCTTTCGGTAATGCTCTGAGCGTCACTCATGCTCTGAGCCTTAGAAAGCTCTTCCTGGAATTCAACGTTGATATCTACTATCTTTTCCTTAGCTTCGTCAACTGCTTCCTCGGAATAAGCGGTATAAGTATCAAGCTGGAGCTTAAATCTTTCGCCGCCGTCACCCGTGCTCATGTAAGTAGGAATTCCGATTACGATAACAGCTGCAATGATAAGGCTTACGAGAGAATTTCTTCTTCTGCCGCTCGTCTTTACGGAGCAGGTAAGACGGTCAATAAAGGGAGCTGCGAAGGAAATGAGAATTATCATGAATATGTAGAAGAACATAAGGAGATACGTCTCGATGATTATTCCTTCACCGCCAAAAGCGGAAGCATACTTCTGGGACTGAACGCCGAATCTGGATACTACGTTCATACCAATGGTTGCGAAGGTAGCGATAAGCATACCAACTACACTGATAAGAGCGGTGATCTGAGCAACGTTGAGGAACTTGCCCGCTTCCTTGGAATAAGGAACGAGTCTGGAGGAAATAAGGTTGAGCGCGATGCTGATAAGAGCGCATACGAGAACGCCAACGATACCTGCTCCGAGGTTAAGTCCCGTTACGATGGATCTGAATACCATTATCATAACAGCAAAAACAAGGAAATCGGAAGCACTCTTACCCATAGCGGACGCCATAGCGTTTCTGTTGTTCTTCTTAACAAAACATCCGATAAGAGCCTTTATCAGAGCAACTATCGCCATAATGGGAAGAATTACTGCCATAATGATGAGCGCGAATACGCTGAGAAGCATAAGCACGCCAACGAGAGCTCCGTCTTCAAAGTCAACGGAATTAATGATAGCGGACATAAGGATAAGACATTCAACGGTATCTTCCTCGTTCATCTTATCTTCGATTTCAGCTCGCTCTGTTGCCGTCATATCTTTATCGGCTACGAGCTTAATAGCGTCGGATATAAGTATAACGCTCTTTACTACCTTTACGGGTGTTACGCCAACTTCAGCGGAATATTCCACTTTGCCGTCGGTCATTTCCTCGATTTCGTGAACGATGCTATCGTCAACGTTCATGGTGTTAAGGGTAAATACGGGGCAAAAGCTAAAGAAAAGAATTGCCACTACGAGTGCCAGACTCAACCAAAATCTGACTGTTTGAATGATGTCCTTATTTTTCTCTAAGAACTGTGATAAAAATGACATAATGCTCCTTAAACAGTTAGGCTGTCAATCCATAATTTTTATTTAAGCGCGAGACCTTCTGCTTCACGCAAAAATATCTATAGTTGATTTTAACTCTCATTATTTCAAAAGTCAAGTATATTCTCAAACTGTTATCATTTTTTTTACATCACCGTAACATTTGTTTGTATCTGTTCTCCGCCAAATCACCGTCAATCAAAAGGTAACCCGAAATAGCAAGGTGTCACCGCTCCGTCAACAAGCGGCAGATACATAGCAAACGGTCTGTCGTGACCGCCGCGACGCGCTCTGAGCCGTGAATATCCCAACGCCCCAGCCATAGCCGCCGCTGAGTCAAGTCTTCCCAGCAGCTCCATGGCGTACAGTGTATCACCCTTGCCTCCGGCAGCGATTAAAAAATCTTTTCCCGCGAAAAGCCTTGCCTGCGTTTTCAAAAAATCAATATTCTCATTTTCTTGAATAACGCTTCCCTTCTTCAGAAAATTGCGTCTGAGGCTTGAAAAATCCGTACCGTCTATCTCTCTGAAATCAACACTTTTATTTGTCACTTCCACCGTCAGCTCCTGGGCGTACGAGCAAACGGAATAGCCCATGCGACCGTAAAAATCAAACAGCCCCTTACTTGCGGGTACGAGGACGGCGCCCGAATATCCAAGCGCTCTGAGATGCGCGTGAGTATTCTCCATAAGAGCCTTACAAAATCCGCGTCCTCTGTAAGCCTTGGCTGTGGCAATTGCGTAAAGATACGCTATGCGCTGTCCCTCACAGCTACAGTCAAACCAATAAAGAGCCGCCGCCACGTTGCCGTCAACGCTTACGCAACGACAGCGCTGAGGGCTGTACGCAACGCTCATAAACGTATCTATAAATTCGTCTCCGTCACCGAAGGCTTCCTTCCAGAGCGCGCGGAGCAACGGCAGCGCAGACGCCTGCGGCGCATCAATATTCATATCCGTCCTCCAACAGACAAGCCCAACACTTTTCTACCATATGGTGAGGGCGATAGCTCTGCTTTGCGCGACGAAGCCCTTCAAGCCCCATATCCTCTTCTCTGTCAAGAAACTTTACATTCGGATATTTTGAGCGTATATAACGGGCAAATTCGCAGTTTATCGCGGCATACGCCCCGTTTACGTCAGCGCGCGCCTTTTCAAATTGCACGTCGAAGGTGTCCTCGCTTAAAAGGCTTCCGAGTGTCATCGCCAAGATCTGCCCCTCATTGCGAAGCACGAGACCGTCCATAGCAAGCTCCCTGAAGGATTTGAACGCCTTGTCAAGCGCTACCTGCTCCATATAGTAGTCTCCGTGTGGATTTTCCTCAAGCTTTTTGCGATACCATTCCTCAACCATAAGTCGCACGTCGGAAATATTACTCTCGCTTATAGGCTCTACCGTATAATGCGGATAATCCTGACGAAATCTGTTGAAATGATTTTTCTTACCGTGATATTTTTTGCCCTTCAGCTCGGCGAGGTCGTTAATATCGTAAACGTAATCAAATGAGCCCTCGTCGCAATGAAAGCGAAACATATCGGGATAAAGAGCGCATATTATCTCCTTAGCCGCGGCGTCAAGACCCGTTATTCTGCACGGAATGCCTCTTTCCTTTGAGTCGGCAATAACGGCGTCAAGCGCCGCTTTTTTGTCGCCCTTTCCCACGGGAAACGGGTACACGCTTTTGCGGTTAAACTGAGAAAACAGCAAAACCTGACCGTCAAGCACGGCAAAGCTCTGGCGTCCCCACAAATAAAGATTTGCGAAAGAAAACTCACAGCCCCTGATATTATCGTCGGGGAAAAACTTTTCGTAGGTCTGCTTGTCCTCGGGGCTGATGCGCTTGAAATCTATCATCGCCGAGGACTTTTCCTTGGTAACGGCTTGTAACATATAAACCTCTTAAAACTATTATTTTATGTAAGTTGGCTCTATTGTTTTTTCTTTTTCTTAGCGACGGAAAATCCGAAATTACCGAGCTTTTTTCCAAGCTCAAAATAATCTCCGTGGGCATATGCCACGAGTCCCGCGCGCTCAAGATGCAGCTTTCCCTTATCGTCGATAAGCGACTCGTCCACGTCAACCGCCACGATATCGGCAATAAACATATCGTGAGAGCCGAGCGGTATTACGTCCGTTACCCGACACTCAAGCGCCAAGGGGCTTTGCTCGATTATAGGACAGCTTATCTCCGTCGCGGGCTGCTTTGTAAGCGAGCATTTTTTGAATTTATCAACCTTCGCGCCCGTATAAACCCCGCAGGTATCTGCGCTTCTTACAAGCTCCTTGGTAGTAAGGTTTATAGCGAACACACCGCTTTCCTTTATTATCTTATAAGAATGTCTTGACGGGCGCACGGAAATATATGTTTTCGGGGGAATGGTATTGACTATTCCCGTCCAGGCAACCGTAAGCACGTTGTCCTTCTCTCCGTCCGAGCAGGTAACCATTGCGGGCGGAACGGGTGACAAAAGCGCGCCGCCTCTCCATTTTATTTTAGCCATATCTATCTCCTTTTATAAATATTAAAGCTCGGGCACTTGATGATTTTCGCCCGCCATATGAACGTTTGCCGTTATTTTTCCGTCCTGAGCGCCGACGAGCGCTTCAAGCTCACCGTAGGTATGGTCAGGATAATAGCTTCTGTAATGAACGTGAAGCACGTCTCCCGCTCCAATGCCCGACTGCGACGGCGCGTCTTGGTTTTTATCTACCGAAAGCACGACACAGGTCGAGGGCCAAAGTATATCTCTTATCTCCTTGCCGACGACGAAGGTATCCGCGGAAACGGTCAGACGCATATCGAATATCTGCGCGGTCTTTCCCGCGTTTTGCTTGTCAACCTTGGTTTCAATTACCGTATCGTTAAAGCACTCAACGCCAGCCGTCTCAATAACCAGAAAGGCAATCGTGACGCCTATTCCCACGGGAAGAATATTGGAAAGCCCACAAAGAGCCTCTACCGCAAAAACGAGCGCGGCAATCGGCGTTCTTGACGAAGCGGCAAGGAAGGACACCATACCTATAACGACGAGCAGAGGATAGAACCTCGCCTCGATAATTCCAAGCGCAAGCATTGCTTTACCGCAAAGCGCGCCTATCATAGCACCAAAGGCAAGCGTCGGAACGAAAAGTCCTCCCGTAACCCCCGTATTGTTGGCAAACATCAAAAGCGCAGCCCTCACAAAAAAGCAGATGATAATAAAATACCACACGCCGTGTCCCTCAATAAGAGACTCCATCAGCGAATGTCCCGAGCCTATAAAGTCGGAGCTTATCGTGCCAAGAACCGCAGTCATCAAAAAAACGGCGATTATTTTTAATATCAGAGGCAAAGCGGAAAGCTTCTCCGAGACGAGCTTGCTTATTTTTACGTAAGCCTTGGTAAAGAATATCGCGCATATTCCCGCCGCAAGTCCGACGGTAAGAGCCGCCCATAAGAATTTCAGCGGAAGCTCCTCTGCAATAATCAGCTCGGGAAACATTCTGCTGTCCGTTCCGCTAAGAGCGCACAAAAGCTCCATCGTCACCTGACTTGCCACCACGGAAATAGAAGCCACCATAAAAAGCAGAGGTGAAAATCTGCGATGCGCCTCCTCAATGGCAAAAAGAATACCCGTTATGGGAGCGCCCGTCGCCGAGGCAAAGCCCGCGCAAGCGCCGCCCGTCATGATATAGCGCTTCCACGCTATCTTTTTGCGTCCCAATATCTGAACTGTTCCCTTGCCTATAGCCGTTCCCATCTGAACGCAGGGTCCCTCGTTGCCGAGCGGTACACCGCAAAAAAACGTTAGCAAGGCGGACAGCGGCATGATAAATGCGCTTTTTAGCCACTTGAACGGTATCAAGCCTCTCAGCGCCGCAACCGCCGTGGGTATTCCGCCGCCTCGGCACTCGCTTGCCCATCTGAGTATCAACCACGAAAAGAAACCGATAAGCGCCGCGCCGACGAGCAAGACGGGAATGAGAGCAATATTCTCTCTGAAATAACCGTAAACAGCCGTTGACGCGCCAATGACCGCCGACGACAGTATCTTAAACAAAAATACGAGTGCACCCGTAACCGTACCCGCAACAGCCGAAAAAACAAAACACGGCGCGAGTAAATTTTTTATATATCCTGAACGCTTTAAACGCATGACCTATCCTCTGATTTTTACCTGTTTTCTATACGGATTATTATACCACAAATGCCAACTAAAGTCAATATTCATAAAAATTCGAAGGAAGTTTATCGAAAAGTTTATACTATAAATTGTGATTTGTCGGGGGGACGCGGGGGATGCGATTTCCGCTTTTTTGAAAAAAAGCTTGGCAAAAAACTTCCTTGCCGGGTTGTAGCCCGATTAAACATATATATTTTCAAGAATAGCTTAGTCGGGCTACAACCCAGCAAG
>JAFTXE010000112.1 GCA_017461745.1 Clostridia bacterium
AACAAAAGCTTTCTTGCCGGGTTGTAGCCCGACTAAGCTATTCTTGGAATTATATATGTTTAAGCGGGCTACAACCCAGCAAGGAAGTTTTTTGCCAAGCTTTTTTTCAAAAAAGCGGAAATCGCGTCCCCCCGCGTCCCCATATCCCCTGATAAATCATAATTTTAACGTGAATGTCTAAAATATGTCGAAAATCTTTTCCCAAAAGCTCTTCTTAGGGGGTGCGCATATCTCTTCTGATACGGCGAGTGGCGAGCATACCGAATCTTCTCCTACGCTTACCGTGACCGTAGCGCATATAAGATCCTTTTTTAAGGGCGCAAACAAAAAACGGTAAGAGGAGCTGACAAGACATTTTGCGTGTGTGTCGCCTCGTTTTACGGTCAGTGCAAGGGGCTGGGTGTTAGTAAGCGCAACGCCGTTTTCCGTGCCGCCAACGACGGACATGAAATACTCAAATTCCCCAACGTCAAAGAAAACTCTGCGCTCGTAATTTTCAAAGCCAAAATCAAGCATTGCGGTGTGGTCGCGCCAATCGTCAGGCGCGTTGAGCGTGACGCAAATAAGCGTAAGCCCGTCGCGCTCTGCGGCGCTGACGAGGCATCTTCCCGTTTTCTTCGTAAAGCCCGTTTTCATGCCTATTGCGCCGTCGTAGCTTTTGAGCAGCTTGTTGTGATTAACGAGAAGACGCTTGTCGGGCTCTTGGTTCAAGGGGATCTCCGCCTTGTAGGTACAAAATATCTTTCTGAGAGTGCCATCCTTCAGTGCCTCGCGTGAGATAATAGCAAGCTCATACGCCGTGGTGTAATGCTCCTCGTCGAAAAGCCCGTGCGGATTGATGAAGTTGGTGTTCTCAAGTCCAAGCTCGGCGGCGATAGAATTCATTTCTTGAGCAAATTTTTCAATGCTACCCGAAATGCCGACCGCCAAAGCCACTGCCGCGTCGTTTGCGGAGGAGAGAAGAAGCGCGTAGAGCAATTGCTCTACCGTGAGCTTTTCGCCCTCGCATAGATAGACGGACGAGCCTTCCGTTCCGACGGCTTCACGCGGAACGCTTATAACCGTAGATACGTCGGCAAGACGCACGACCGTGAGCGCGGTCATTATTTTCGTTGTGCTTGCCATCCCCATGCGTTCGTTTGCATTGCTGTCGAGCAGTACGGCGCCGCTGTCGAAATCCATCAGCACCGCGCTTTCTGCCGAAAGTGACGGAGCGGCGCGGACGCCGAAAAAAGACGTAGACACCGATGCAAGTATCGCTATAGCTACGGTAAATACCAATATTCTTTTGAGCCTGCGGAATTTTTCAGAGTTCTTCAATTACAGCCACCGTCCTCGTTTTTTTACTATCAATATATGAAGGACGGTGAGCTATAATTCAACAAAGCTATCAGTTTTCGGAGGGCGTATCCTTTGCGAAGATATCCTTTATCTTAGCGATGATGTCGGGAGTTCTTTCTACAAGGTCAGCAATCTGGTCAACGGGGTCGGGCTTGCCCTTCTGGTTTACGGGAATAAAGTCAACGTCGCCGTCAGCGTCAACGACGAGGAAGCCTACGGGATTTACTGTAATACCCGTTCCGCCGCCGCCACCGAAGTTCTGAGGACGGGGCTGAGCGTCCTTCTTGGGATTGTAGTCAAAGCCGCTTGCCGCGATACCCATGGAAATTTTGGAAATGGGGATAATGGTCGTTCCTTGAGGAGTATTGATGGGGTCGCCTATTATTTTGTTCGCGTCGAACATAGAGCGAATGTTCTCCATAGAGGAGCGAATTATTTCGGGAATTCTGTTTTCTGTTGCCATTTTTTTATTCCTTTCCTATAGTTTTTATAGTAGTGTTTTTATAATAAGCCGTGAGGCTGATCGACCGTTTAAAATTATTTTGCCTTATGGCTGCCGCCTAATTTGAAATTTCCTTTGAGTATGTTGGAAATAAGCGCTCCGAGCGCGGCAAAGGCAACGTGGAATACGTGCCAAACTCGCAATGAGAAGGAAATTTTTATATCAAGCTGCGTGCTATCGCCGAGAAAGTCGGTGTCAATACTGAAATCCTGCGCCTCGGGTAGCTCAAAGCCCTTAACGTTTTCAAGTAGCTTGAAAAGGTGTAGAGAAGCGTCGCATATAGCGCCGTAGGCGATAGCCGTTGTGGCGGCGTCTCCCGTTGCTACGGTTATGTGACACCGCGCAAGGTCTATTTTCAGATGCTTGAAAAAGGTTTTTATGACCTTGGAGACGAGGTCCTTTACCATGGATATTATTCCGAGAATGTCCGAAAGACTTTTCTTTTGCTTGGGCTTGGGGTGAAGCTTTTCCTGCTCCTTCTGTTCCTTTTTCTGCTTTTTCTTCAAAGCCTTTTTCTTGGCTTTTGCCTGAAGCTTGTCTTTTATCTTTTTTGCTTTTTTCTCACTCATGGAGAACGGACCTTTTTTCTTCTCCTTTTTAGGCATTATCTTGATTTTGAAGCATAATACCCTAACGAATAATCCTACCTCTCCGTTGTAGGTTACCGTTATCTTCGCCTTCAGAGAAAGTATGAAAGCGAAAAATATAAATATGCAAGCCAATATTTTTAGAGCCGTCATATCTTCCTCCTTTAAAGACTTTAATACATATCGTTAAATTGTGATTTGTCGGGGGGACGCGGGGATGCGATTTCCGCTTTTTTGAAAAAAAGCTTGGCAAAAAACTTCCTTGCCGGGTTGTAGCCCGATTAAACATATATATTTTCAAGAATAGCTTAGTCGGGCTACAACCCAGCAAGAAAGCTTTTGCGGAGCTTTTCTCGAAAAGCGACAACGCGTCCCCCGCGTCCCCCGACAAATCATAATTTGAAAATATTTCAGAGCATTTCCTCGACGCTTGTTATTCCTGCGTCCTCGTCGACGCTGTCTTCTTCCGCAATTATCGGAACTTCCTCCTTGGGTGGAAGCATGGTTTCGGTTGCGGGAAGCTCGGAAAGAGACTGTATTCCGAACACTCGCAAAAATTTTTCCGTAGTAATGTAGAGCATGGGACGACCGGGGGCATCAAGTCTGCCGCAAGCCTCGATAAGTCCCTTGTCGATAAGAGAGTTCATAGCGTATGAGCTGTCAACTCCGCGAACCTGATCGACGAAGGTACGGGTTATGGGCTGATTGTAAGCCACAATCGCAAGCACCTCCATTGAAGACGCGGAGAGATTGCCGCCGCGGCGAATACCGAGCGCTTCTCTTATGTACGGAGCGTACTGCTCCTTGGTGCAGAATTGGCAGGTCTCATCAAAAATAAGAAGATTGATACCGCGCTTGGATTTATCCGAATTGAAATCCTTCGCCATGTTCTCAATAAGCTTTTTGGTATTTCGCAGATCGAGTCCGAGAACCTCGGCAATTTTAGTGTATTTTACGGGATAGCCTGCGGCGTAAAGTATTGCCTCAATAGCCCCCTCAATGTTTTTCAGTTGGTCTATTTGTTGATTGGTTTGTTCGTTCATAGGTGTATCTCCCGCTGTCTTTAATGTTGAGAGGTAAGCTCGGAAATATCGTATTCACTCTCTCCGAGAGTTGAGTCGTCGGTGTTGAGTATAAATCTCGTGGACGAGCTGAGAAGCGCATTGTCTCCGCCCTCGCCGTCGTCCTCCACGAGAAGCTTGCGTATCTTCACAAGCTCCAACACTCCGAGAAAGGATGCTATCAGGTCGGGGAGCGTGACCTCGTCTATGATAAGGTCCTCAAGCGTTGCAATACCCCTTGCCTCGATAGTCCTGAGTATTGAAACTATCTTTATCTCAACGGGAATGATGGGCTTGCTTATCATGGGGGTAAACGTTGTGGTCGCCGCTCTTTCAAGAGCGTTATTGTAAGCGATTATGCGTCTTACCGCCGTGCAAAGAGCCGTAACCTCTTGGTCGTGAACGTAGGTTTTGTCAACGGATATCTCGTCCGTATCCTTGACCATACGACCGCTGTAGTACGCGTAGAGAGGTGAGAGCTTTGCCGCCGCTTCCTTTGCTTGCTGATAGCGGAGCAGGGCGTCGGTAAGCGTAGCCCTCGGGTCGTCCTCGTCGTCTTCCTCGCGGGGAAGCAGCATTTTGCTCTTTATAAGCATAAGCTCACTTGCCATGACGATAAACTCTGCCGCAACATCCATATCAAGTCTCTGCGCCTCAGCGATATATTCGACGTATTGGTCACAGATGAGCGATATCGGAATATCCGTTATGCTGACTTTATTCTTTTGTATTAAGGTAAGAAGAAGGTCGAGAGGACCTTCAAATTGGTCAAGACGGTAAGTTATTGCGTCCATTTATACCCCACGAAAGTTTGATTTTTATTTCAAATTATGATTTGTCAAAAAGGATGCGAGGACGCGAGGGACGCGTTGTCGCTTTTCGAGAAAAACTTCGCTACGCTTCGTAACAAAAGCTTTCTTGCCGGGTTGTAGCCCGACCAAGCTATTCTTGAAATTATATATGTTTAATCGGGCTACAACCCGGCAAGGAAGTTTTTTGCCAAGCTTTTTTTCAAAAAAGCGGAAATCGCATCCCCCGCATCCCCGCAACCTCTCGACAAATCATAATTTGAAAAACAATATTAAAATGCGGCTGTTACGATAAGGCGCATGAAGAGGTCGGTGACGAAGTTTATAGGTGTATCAAGGAAACCGAGAAGGAGAGCTACCATAAGTATGATATAGAGGTATTTCTCGTATCTCATTATTTTGAAATAGGTTTCCGTCGGAAGCAGAACGAGGAATATCCTCGAGCCGTCGAAGGGCGGCACGGGAATGAGATTGAATACGGCGAGAGTTACGTTAAGTCTGACGCCGAGAACGAGGAATGTATTCAACCAATAATATATCTGGTACGTGAACTCTGAATTCACGAACGAGGGAGCTACGGTAAGCTCAATTCTAAGCAGGACTGCAAAGAGAAACGCAAGCAACAGATTTGACAGCGGACCTGCGGCAGCCGAGAGCGCCATGTCTCTTTTTGGCTTTTTAAAATACCTCGTGTTTATCGGAACGGGCTTTGCCCAGCCGTAGCCGAACAGAACCATACAAATAGTTCCTATTGGGTCCAGATGCTTGACGGGATTGAGGGTAAGTCTGCCGAGATTGCGGGCGGTCGGGTCACCGAGACGGTACGCAATATAGCCGTGCGCCGTTTCGTGCACTGACAGTGAGAGCAGGACTACGGGCAAACTGAGCAGAAGAGAGACCAGAAAAGTCTGAATATCTCCGTTTAAAAGATAGCTTATCATAATTTTCTCCGTTATTCGAATTATTGCCGAAGGAGCTGATAATTAAACGTCGTTTCTTACAATATCCTCGTAGGTCTCTCTCTTGACTGCAACTCTGTCCTTGCCGTCCTTTATCATCACGACGGGCGGACGGGGAATGCGGTTATAGTTTGACGCCATTGAATAATTGTATGCGCCCGTCACGAGAACTGCCAGAATATCTCCGCGTTCGGCTTTTTGCAGCTCCATGTTTTCGCCGAGAAGGTCGCCCGATTCACAGCATCTTCCCGCAATAGTCGCGCGATATGTCTTAGGCTCGGACGCCTTGTTTGCGATAAGAGCCGTGTACTGAGACTGATAAAGGGCGTATCTTGGGTTATCGGGCATACCGCCGTCAACGGATACGTAATTTCTGAATCCCGTTATTTCCTTTACAGAGCCAACGGTATAAAGCGTAGCGCCAGCTGCCGCAACGAGCGAGCGACCCGGCTCAAGAATTATTCTCGGCTGAGCTATGCCGTTTTTCTTGCAAAGCTCCGTTACCACCTTTGCGATTTTACAGATACAGTCGGCGTAATCTATTTCTCTGTCGTACTCGGTGTATCTCACGCCAAGTCCGCCGCCGAGGTTAAGCTCCTTTATTTCAAAGTCGCATTCTTTCTTTATTTTTGCGATAAACTGCGTCATAATAGCCGCCGCATCGGCAAATGGTTCGATATCGAATATCTGCGAGCCGATATGGCAGTGAAGTCCCGCAAGGCAGACGCCCTCGGTGTCGATAGCCTTCTTAACTATTTCCATAGCCTGACCCGTCTCAATAGCGCTTCCGAACTTTGAATCAACGTTACCCGTGACTATAGCGCGGTGAGTGTGTGGGTCGATACCGGGGGTTATGCGGAGAAGTATTCTCTGTGTAATTCCGCGGCGCGTCGCTTCGCGACTGACGGCGGAAAGCTCGTCGTTGTTATCGACCACGAACGTGCCAACGCCCATATCCATAGCGTCGGAGATATCCTTGTCGGTCTTGTTATTGCCGTGAAAATAAATGCGCTCGGCGGGGAAGCCCGCTTTCTTTGCGGTATAGAGCTCACCGCCCGAAACGCAGTCGATGCCCATACCCTCCTCAGCGGCGATTTTATATATGCCCGTGAAGCAAAGCGCCTTTGAGGCGTAGAGAGGAAGAGCGTCCTCTCCGAAATACTTGCGCGCCGCTTCTCTGTATATTCTGCACTGCGTTCTCAGTGCGTTTTCATCAATGATATAAAGGGGAGTGCCGTGCTTTTTAGCAAGCTCCACCGAATCCATACCGCCGATAGTCAGATGTCCCTCGGCGTTTACGTCAAAATGCTTGTGAAGTATCATTGTCTGCCTTCCGTAAAAATTATTTTTGTTGTACCCCCATGTTCGCACGAACCCAGCCAAAAAGTTTTTGGTCAAGTTTTTTTCAAAAAACTTGCGGTTTCCAAAGGCAGCGCCTTGGTCGCCCGTCGCAACGGGCGAAATTCCCATGCGTGCAAGGGAGTCTGAGGTGAAACCTCAGCCGCTGTCCGCAGACAGCGGAATACCCTTTGATACAAAAAGTATTTTTTTGCGTGGTTAGTCCTTCTTCATGAAGGATTTATGTACTCCCGTGACTATATCTCCGAGGTGCTCGATTATGTCAAGCTTTTCGGGAGTCAGCTTTCCGTTTTCATATGTGAAAATATTTATAGACGCATTGTGCGTGAACGGAATGTCGCCAACCTGCTCTGCGCTAAGACCCAACGCATATGCGCACATCGAACGAACGATGGTAGCGTGGGTGGACAGCAAAACCGTCTCTCCATCGTGCGCCTCGGCTATCTCCTTGACCGTGGCAACCGTCCTTGCGTATACCTCGGCAACGGATTCTCCGCCCGTACAGCGAGAATGAGCAAAGTCGTTCTTCCATACGTCAAAGTCCTCGGCGTATTCCACAGCCAATTCGGCAGTGGTGCGTCCCTCCCATTCGCCCGCAAATATCTCGCGGAGAGCCGTCGTCGGTATTATCTTCATACCAAGCTTTTCTGCCGTCGGACGCGCCGTGTTATAAGCGCGGGAAAGGTCGCTTGAATATATAACGTCTATTTTTTCGTTTTCGCAGATGTACCTTGAGGAAAGCTCAGCCTGCTGCTTTCCAAGCTCCGATAGGTCAAAGTCGGAATGCCCCGCGAATTTATATTCCGCGTTGGCTATGCTCTGACCGTGTCTTGTTACTATGAGTCTTGTCATTTTTCTATCCTTTAGATTTTTATGTGCGCAAGTACCGTTTTCCAAAGCTCGTCCTTGCCCTCTCCTTTGAGCGAGGAGAAGGGAATAACCGTCGTACCGTCTATGAGGGGGTGCGAGGCAATAGCCGCAAGATTTTTCTTGCGCTCGGTTGCGTTTAGCTTGTCGCATTTCGTAGCTACGACGATAAAGGGAAGCTCGGACGCGCGAAGAAAATCAAGCATCATCTCGTCGTCCTTGGTCGGACCTACTCTGCTGTCAACGAGCTGAATGACGAGCGACAGTCGGTCAATATTTTTGTTGGACGTGAAATAACCGTCCGTCAGCGCCGACCACTTTTTCTTGTCCTCGGGACTGCGCTTTGCAAAGCCGTAGCCTGGGAGGTCAACGAGATATAGCTTTTTGTCAACGTCGTAAAAGTTGATGGTTATGGTCTTTCCGGGGGAGGAGCTGACGCGCGCTAACGACTTTCTGCCGAGAAGCGTATTTATCAGCGAGCTCTTACCAACGTTAGAGCGTCCCGAAAAGGCTACCTGAGGGCGGGGGTCCCCGGGAATCTGTGAGGGAATCCCCGCACTTATTTTAAGTGACGTATTCTGTATATTAAGAGCCATTTTTTCTCTCTTTCATTTTATCTTAACTTATCGTGCAACGGGTATTTTTGCCTTTCCCGTATTTATTGACGGCGTGGTCACTATTTCTATTTCCGTCGTTTCCTCGGCGTCTTTTGCGTTGCTCACGATGCGTTCGATGGGGCAAAGCGCGCAGGAAAGCACCTCGGATATTTTCTTGCAGGGGATTATTTTAAGCCCTGCTCTTGCCTCGCTATCAAGCTCGTCAAGATTTCTTTGATTGTCGTAGGGAATGAGTACCGTATGAACACCCGCGGAGTACGCCGCCATGGTCTTTTCCTTAAGTCCGCCAATAGCCAGCACGTTCCCGCGCAGAGATATCTCTCCCGTCATAGCGACGTCACGGCGAACGGCTCTTCCCGTGAGAGCGCTGACGAGAGCGGTTACCACCGTAACTCCCGCAGACGGACCGTCCTTGGGAACTGCTCCCTCGGGGAAGTGAATGTGTATGTCCTTCTTCTCGTAGAAGTCGGGCGCGATATTAAGCTCTGTCGCCATTGAGCGAACAAGGCTTACCGCAATTCTTGCGGATTCCTTCATAACGTCGCCGAGTGAGCCCGTAAGCTCTATCTTTCCCGTTCCGTCAAGAACCGCAACCTCCACCTTTAGCATATCTCCGCCGACCTGTGTCCACGCAAGTCCGTTTACCACTCCTACCTCGTCTTCCTCTGCTATAAGCTCGGGAAGATGCTTGCGAGAGCCTAAGTATTCGCCGACGTTCTCGGCACTTACGGTAAGCTTGCCCGAGGCGCTTTCCTCAACGAATTTCTTTGCAGCCTTTCTGCATATGTCTGCTATGGAGCGCTCAAGATTTCTGACGCCCGCCTCACGCGTGTAAAAGTCCGCTATCTCACAAACGGCGCTCTCGGTGATGTTGAGCATACGCTTGTTGAGACCGTGGCGGGACAGCTGCTTGGGGATAAGGTGGTTGCGCGCTATGGATATCTTTTCGGTTTTCGTGTAGGTTTTAAGCTCTATGACCTCCATTCTGTCAAGAAGGGGGCGGGGAACGGTATCAAGCGTGTTCGCCGTAGCTATGAACAAACACTTTGAGAGGTCGAAGGGCAGCTCTACGAAGTGATCGCGGAATGTCTTGTTCTGCTCGCCGTCAAGCACCTCAAGAAGCGCTGACGAGGGGTCGCCGTGTGAGTCTCTTGTAAGCTTATCTATCTCATCAAGCAAAATGAGAGGATTGTTTACCTTAGCTTGAACGAGCGCGTTTATAATTCTTCCGGGCATAGCGCCGATATACGTCTTTCTGTGACCGCGTATGTCCGCCTCGTCGCGAACTCCGCCCAAGGATACTCGAACGTATTTTCTGTTCATTGCCTCGGCAATGGACGCGCAGACCGACGTCTTACCGACGCCCGGAGGTCCTACGAGGCAGAGTATCTGATTACCAAGCTCTGGATTGAGCTGCTTTACCGCGAGAAATTCGAGAATTCTCTCCTTGACCTTTTCAAGGCCGTCGTGGTCGCGGTCAAGTATTCTTTTTGCGGTCTTTATATTTATTCTGTCCTTGGTGGATGCGCTCCACGGAATTTCAAGGCAGGTGTCAAGGTACGCGCGTGCCACAGTTGCCTCGGACGAGCCGAACGGCGCTCTGGACATTCTGTCTGCTTCCTTTATAAGCTTTTCTCTTACCTCGTCGGGAAACTTTGCTTCCATTATCTTATCGAGGTACTCGTCAGCCTCGTCACCGTCGCCAAGCTCTCCCTTGATAACTCTTATCTGCTCGCGCAGATAGTATTCCTTCTGATTTTGATTGAGGTTTGAGCGCACCTTTTTGTGAATGTCCATTTCACAGGAAAGCAGGCTCACCTCCTCGGTGATAAGAGAAATAAGAAGCTCTATGCGCTTTTCATGGTCGAAGGCTTCGAGAATACGCTGCTTATCCGTGTACTTGACGAGCATATTCGCCGCGATGAAGTCCGCAAGGAGAGCGGGGGTCTTTATCGTCTCGGCAGTCGCAAGCATATCGTCGCTTGCGGAGGGAAGAAAAGCGGCGAGCTTTTTAGCCTCCGTGAGTATCGCGCGGCAGTACGCCTGATTGAGAACGTTATCCTCGTCAGCGGCGGTGTAGGTTTTGGAATTCACCTCTGCGAGTATGTAATCCGCAAACGGACGGAATTCGGTAACCGCGGCTCTTGAATATCCCTCGGCAACGAGTCTTACTGCGCCGTCGGGCGTTTTTATGGACTGCTTTATCTTGCAGACCGTACCAACGCGGAACAGGCAGTCGGGCAGCTTTGCGTCGCTTGAGGTATCGCGATAAGAGCAGATAAGGACGGGCGAATCGTTATCAAACGCCGCCGCAGCAGCCTTAACGGCGAAGTCCTCGGTTATCTCAAAGCTTATGGAAGCGCCAGGGAATGCAACAGCGCCGTTTACGGGCACTACGGGCAGGGTCATCTTTTTTATTTTAACTATATATTTTGACATTTGGAATTATCCTTTCAAACAGGGGAATTGCAAGAATGACGCTTGCGGCAGAAAGCACACCTATCGAGTATTTTGCAACACAAACATACATTCATTATATTATAACATATATTTGCGTGGATTTCTACACTTTTATATAATTTTTAAAATTTTATTAAAAAATGCTCCCCCTCGGGAGTGAAAAGCAATGAGAAAAATAAAAAAGCACAACCGAAACCGTATCTGCGTGGGGATATCATAAGCTTGATATTCCGCAAATTCCGAATTACCGTTGTGCGTGACGCTGTGGAGTTGGTGCCGCCGACAGCTATAATATTATACTCCGAAATTGCGATTTTGTAAATATCCATTTTGAACGATTTTTTGTCGAATTTTTCGTTGAAAAAGATACATATTAGAAAATTTAGCCTCTTTTTGCTCTGTTTTTTGTGCTTTTAGCTTGAAAAAATATCGAAATGTCGTTCAAATGTCGTTGGAGGAGGTCGGGCGTTTTGTTACGAGTCTTACTTTTCTACTCGACAAATTATGATTTATCGGGGATACGGGGACGCGGGGGACGCGGAGGGACGCGTTGTCGCTTTTCGAGAAAAGCTCCGCAAAAGCTTTCTTGCCGGGTTGTAGCCCGACTAAGCTATCGGGCTACAACCCAGCAAGGAAGTTTTTTGCCAAGCTTTTTTTCAAAAAAGCGGAAATCGCGTCCCCCCCGCGTCCCCGCGTCCCCTGTCTCCCCGATAAATCACAATTTGAAACTCGTTATTAGCAAACTTTAGGGCTCAAAGTCTGTGTTGGTGCTGACTTCCAGACAAAAAATCAAAAAAATTTCAAAAAGCTATTGACAAGCGTCTTAAGTTGTGGTAAAATAACAAGGCAAAAAGAAGCAGAGCGTTCTCCGTTCTCACCGTACCATAGAGATGCGTACGGTTCGATATTCACCAAAGACCGAGTTATAAAGCTCGGAGTTTGTCGTGCGGAGACCTTCTTCTTCCGCATGATTTTTTTTGCCCAAAAGGCTATTTGGAGGTGTATTTAGTATTAGCGCAAAAGAAATGACTATCAACGAGGAGATTAAGTTCAAAGAGGTAAGAGTAGTAGGCGCGGACGGTGAGGCTGTAGGTATCATGTCCTCTGACGCGGCTTTGAAAATGGCGTACGACCAGGGCTACGACCTCGTATTGATGGCTCCTCAGGCTCAGCCTCCCGTTTGTCGTATAATGGACTACGGAAAGTACCGCTTTGACAGAGACAAAAAGGAGAAGGAAGCCAAAAAGAAGCAGCAGACCGTGGAGCTTAAGGAGATTCAGCTTTCTTGCAGAATCGACACGCACGACTTTGAGACCAAGGCGCGTCACGCGCAGAGATTCTTGGAATCGGGTAACAAGGTAAGAGTCGTTATGCGCTTCAAGGGACGTGAAATGAGTCACGTATCCATAGGTCAGGATATTATGAACAGGTTCATTGAGAGCTGTAGTGAGCTTGGTAGCGTTGACAAGAAGCCCGTGCTCGACGGTAGAATTATGAGCATGGTCATCTCTCCCCTCAAGCTCAAATAATTTTCGTTCGCAGGTTGCAATAGCAATTTTTCGATAAATACAAATTGATCAATTAAAAAGGAGATTATAAAAATGGGAAAAGTAAAGACACATAAAGCATCTGCCAAGAGATTTTCTGTTACCGCTTCCGGTAAGGTAAAGATGGGTCACTGCCATCACAGACATAACACGGGTCTCAAGACTGCAAAGAGAAAGAGACACCTTCGTCAGAGCGCAATTCTCAGCGACTCCATGACGGCAAACATCAGAACACTTATTCAGAAATAATTACGGATTAACAGAGGAGGAAATTTAAAATGGCAAGAATCAAGGGCGCTATGATGACGCGCAAGAGAAGAAATAAAGTTCTTAAGGCTGCGAAGGGTTACTGGGGCGCAAAGTCCAAGCACTTCAAGATGGCAAAGCAAGCCGTACTCAAGAGCGGTAACTATGCTTTCGCAGGCAGAAAAATGAAGAAGAGAGACTTCCGCAGACTGTGGATCGCTCGTATCTCTGCTCAGGCAAAGGTAAACGGCATGAACTATTCCACATTTATGCACGGTCTCAAGCTCGCAGGTATCGACCTCAACCGCAAGATGCTCGCTGATTTGGCTGTTTCCGATAAGGAAGCATTCGCAGCTCTTGTTGAAAAGTCAAAAGCTGCTCTTTAATCTGAGCTATAAAACCCGGTTTTTTACCGGGTTTTATTTGTGTAAAAACGCAAGGGAGGACGCATATGGAAATACAGTTCGTAAGCTCAAGGCAAAATCCGCTTGTAAAGTTCGTATGCGGACTTGCCGACAAGAAAAAACGCGCGGAATACGGGCTTTTTCGTTTTGACGGAATCAAGCTTCTTGGCGAAGCGCTTTCGTCCGACGTTAAGATAAAGAACGTAATATTCAGGCAGTCTGAGGGCGAGGACGTTCCGTCGATAATCAAAGGAGCATTGGCGACGGGAAGAATAGATGAGGAAAACGTCGTTGCCGTGTCGGAATCGGTGTTTGAGAAGCTCAGCGAGGAGAAGTCTCCCGAGGGGATAATAACTGTGGCCTACAAGCAGGACTCTCTGCATTGCCTTTGGGGCGGAGAAATGCCGCCGAGGGATAGCAGAATACTCATTGCCGAGTCTCTGAGAGACCCCGGAAATCTCGGAACGGTGCTTCGTAGCTGCTACGCGCTCGGAATAGATACGCTCGTTATCAGCGACGACTGTGCGGATATATACAACCCAAAGACGCTGCGAGCGGCTATGGGCGCGGCATTCAAGCTCCCGACGGTATCGGTGAGCGATCTGCCAAGCTATATAAAGCTGTTGCGTGACGGCGGGCGACGGGTTTTTGCCACTGCTCTTAAGGAAAAATCCGAGGACATAGGTACACTTTGCCTGAAGGCAGGGGATTGCTTCGTTATCGGAAACGAGGGGCACGGACTTACGGACGCCGCTATTGACGCCTGTACCGCACCCGTTATTATTCCTATGCGTGAGGGCGCTGAATCTCTAAATGCCTCAGCGGCTGCCGCTATATGCATATGGGAGACTGTGAGGGCACGTCGGGAGGTATACCATGAGAGATGAAAACGCTCTTTATTGGGTATGGCTTGCCGAGAAATTTGGCGTTGCGTCCAAGTGCTTTCCTTCATTCGTGGAAAAATACCCCGATCCTTATGACGTTTACAGGCTTACCGAAGAGGAGCTTGAATACACGGACGGAATGACGGATGCGCTGAAGGCAAGATTTGCGGACAAGTCCTTGGATGGCGCGTATTCAATATTAAAATATTGCAGAGAGCATAAGGTTGGAATAATAGGATACGGTAGCGCGCAGTATCCGCAAAGACTGAGAACTATTGAAAATCCGCCCGTAGTGCTTTATTGCCTTGGCAAACTACCGAATATGAACGACGGACTTTGCCTTGGAATCGTGGGAACACGAAAAATGAGCGAATACGGAAAGCAGACTGCGTATAAAATATCTTATGAATTGGCTGCCGCAAACGCCGTGATTGTCAGCGGAATGGCTCTTGGCATTGACGGCGTCAGCGCCTGCGGAGCGATATCTGCGGGCGGCAAGACGGTTGCGGTGCTCGGTAGCGGAATTGCAAAGGTTTATCCGAGACAGCATGAGAAATTGATGAAGATAATTGCTCAGCATGGCGCGGTGATAACCGAATATCCGCCGTTTGAAGCGCCAAACGGACGTAATTTTCCCGTGCGAAATCGCATAATCAGCGGACTTTGTCAAGGAGTTATAGTTATTGAAGGCGCTCGCGGAAGCGGTTCACTTATTACGGCGTCTAAGGCGTTGTCTCAGGGACGCGAGCTGTTTGCGCTACCGGGTAAGGTAAACGAAAGCAACTCGGACGGACCTAACGAGCTTATAAGAAACGGCGCTAACGTCGTATTGAGCGCGGAAGATATCATAGGGCATTACGATTTTCTGTATCACGACGTTATAAATTACGGAAAATTCTATAAAGCTAAGAGAAAGTCCGATATTGACGAATTGGCTCTTGAAAAAATGGGCGTTTGCTCGTCCTGCTACCGAAAGCAGATTGCGATAGTTGCAGACGAGGGCGGCAATACGCAAGCGCCAAGCACTCCAAGCGTGGAGCAGACCGTTACAGCCGAACCTGAAAAAACGGCAGAGCTTGACAGCGGAGTGTACGAGAGCTTGGATAAGCTCAGTAAGCAAATATTTGATTCACTGCCCAAGGATAAGAGCTTTACTCCCGACGAGGTATCGACGGCGAGCGGTATTGCTATCAGTGAGGTGATAACCTCGCTTACAATGCTTGAGATAAGCGGACTTGTGACGTCCGTCCCCGGCGGAATGTTCAAAAGGGCGTGAATAAGTTATGATTTATAGGGGGAGGCGAGGGATGCGAAGGACGCGAAGGACGCGTTGTCGCTTTTCGTGAAAAGCTCCGCAAAAGCTTTCTTGCCGTGTTGTAGCCCGACTAAGCTATTCTTAGAATTATATATATATTTAATCGGGCTACAACACGGCAAGGAAGTTTTTTGCCAAGCTTTTTTTCAAAAAAGCGGAAATCGCATCCCTCGCATCCCTCGCCTCCCCTATAAATCACACTTTGAATTAATTTAATACGTAATCATTAAACCGAAAGGAATTTTTATAAATGGCAAATCTCGTAATAGTGGAGTCGCCCTCAAAGGCGGCTACAATAAAGGGCTACCTTGGCTCAAACTATAAGGTGGTGGCGTCCAAGGGACACGTCAGAGATCTTCCCAAGAGCAAGCTTGGCGTTGACGTGGAAAACAACTTTGAGGCGCACTATATCAACATAAGAGGCAAGGGCGACCTTATAAAAGAAATAAAGAAGGAAGCAAAAGCGGCAAACAAAATTTTCCTTGCGACCGACCCTGACCGTGAGGGAGAGGCTATTTCATGGCATCTTGCGACCGCTCTCGGTATCCCACCCGAAAAGACGCTGAGAGTTACCTTCAACGAAATCACAAAGACGGCTGTAAAGACGGCTATCAAAGAGCCGAGAGCGATTGACATGGACCTCGTCAACTCTCAGCAGGCGAGAAGAATTCTTGACAGAATAGTTGGATATAAGCTCTCTCCGTTCCTTTGGAAGTACGTCAGAAGCGGACTTTCCGCAGGACGCGTTCAGTCCGTGGCAACGAGAATAATAGTTGAGCGTGAGGAAGAAATAAGAGCGTTCGTTCCCGTTGAATATTGGACGGTTGACGCCACCCTTTGCGCTGACAACGGTCAGGAATTTACCGTTCGCTTCTACGGTGATAAGAACGGTAAGATAAAGCTTAACTGCGAGGAGGACGCCATGAGGGTAGTCCGCGCGGTAAACGGCGGAGACTTTAAGGTAAGCTCCGTACGCAAGTCAAAGAAAAAGAAGCTTCCCGCGCCTCCCTTTACTACGTCAACCATGCAGCAGGAGGCGTCCAAAAAGCTTGGCTTCCAATCTCAGAGGATCATGCGCATAGCGCAGGAGCTTTACGAGGGTGTTAACGTAGGACAGGAAAACGGAGGCATACAGGGTCTTATTACCTATATGCGTACCGACTCACAGAGAGTTTCCGCTCAGGCTCAGGCAGAGGCGAGAGACTATATCGGAAGCAAGTACGGAGACAAATACTATCCCAAGACGGCGAGAAGCTATAAGACCAAGGCAGGCGCTCAGGACGCGCACGAGGCTATTCGCCCTGCGAGAATCGACCTTGAGCCCGCTATGATAAAGAAATACGTCACCTCCGACCAGTTCAAGCTCTATAAGCTTATCTGGGAGAGATTTATCGCAAGCCAGATGGAGTCTGCCGTGCTGTCAACCGTAACGGCTGATTTTGAGTCTGCGGGATATATATTCAGAACCAGCGGATATACCGTTGATTTCCAAGGCTATATGGCTGTATACGAGGAAAGCGAGGACGACACACGTCGTGCCGCGGACGAGGTCAGTGAGCAGAAGAATATAAGACTTCCCGACGTCAAGGAGGGACAGAGCATAGGATTTGTAGGAACGGATTCGGCAAAGCACTTTACCGAGCCGCCCGCAAGATATAACGACGCTTCTCTTATCAAGTTCCTTGAGGAAAAGGGAATAGGACGTCCGAGTACCTTTGCTACAATTATCACGACTATCATAACCCGTAACTACGTAAAGCGCGAGGGCAAGGCTCTCGTTCCTACGCCTACAGGTGAGCTTACCAACAAGCTCATGAAGGAGAGCTTCCCCGATATCGTTGACTATGCCTTCACCGCTCAGATGGAGGACAATCTCGACAGAATAGAAAACGGCGGTACTACGGTAAACGACGTTCTTTCGGGCTTCTGGCAGGGCTTTGAGGTCGAGCTTAATGCGGCTAATGAGAAGATGCAGTCCGAGGAGCTTGAAATACCCGTTGAGGAGACGGATATTATATGCGATAAGTGCGGAAGCAAGATGATAGTAAAGAACGGCAGATACGGCAAATTTGCCGCTTGTCCCAATTATCCTCAGTGCAGAAACACCAAGCCTCTCGTTAAGCCCAAGGATACCGACGAGGAGAACGTCTCTGAGGAAAAGAAGCCGATAATCGCTGATTTCAAGTGCGAAAAGTGCGGCTCGGATATGGTACAGAGAAGCGGACGGTTTGGCACGTTCTTTGCCTGCGTGCGTTATCCCGAATGTGACTTTACCAAGCAAAAGACGAGAGATATCGGAGTTGCTTGTCCTAAGTGCGCGTCAAAGATAGTTATGAAGACGGGACGCAACAGAACAGTGTTCTATAGCTGTGAGAGATATCCCGAGTGTGATTTTTCTTCTTGGGATCTCCCCACAAACGAAAAATGCCCCGATTGCGGAGAGATGCTATATCGCAAAAAGGGTCAGGCAATGCTCGTATGTAAGGCGAAGGGCTGTAGCTTTAAAAAGCCCATAGAGACGTCGGGCGACGAGCAGTAATCAAGACTATGGAAAAGATATTAAAGGTTTACGGAGCGGGGCTTGCGGGCTGTGAGGCAGCTTGGCAGGCGGCAAACAGAGGCGTGAAGGTAGAGCTTTACGAAATGAAGCCGCAAAAATTCACTCCCGCTCATCATTCCGAGGGCTTTGCGGAGCTCGTTTGCTCCAATTCCTTGCGCTCGGATAGCACGACTAACGCAGTGGGACTGCTTAAAGAGGAATTGAGAAATCTCGGCTCGCTTATCATGGAGGCGGCGGACGCCACACGCGTTCCTGCGGGCTCTGCGTTGGCAGTGGACAGAGAAAAATTTTCGGCTTATGTAACCGAAAAAATAAAAACGCACCCCAATATCAGCGTTATATCCGAGGAAGTGACGGAGGTTGACGACGCCGTGACTGTCATAGCCACGGGTCCTCTTACCTCGGACGGCTTTGCAGAGTATATTCAGCGTGAGCTTGTCGGAGAGGGACTTCACTTCTTTGACGCGGCTGCTCCTATTGTGGACGCCGATAGTATCAATATGGACGTTGCCTTTTTTGCGTCGAGATACGACAAGGGAGACGCTGACTATATCAACTGCCCCATGACGCGTGAGCAGTACGACGCCTTCTGGGAGGCGCTCGTCGGAGCAGAGGAAGCAGAGCTTAAGGAGTTTGACAGACAACAGCAGAAGAAGCTCAAGGTTTTCGAGGGCTGTATGCCCGTCGAGGTCATGGCAAAAAGAGGACACGACACGCTTCTTTTCGGCCCTCTTAAGCCCGTCGGACTTGTTGATAAGCGAGTTGGCAAGGAGTCGTACGCGGTAGTGCAGCTCCGTAAGGAGAACAAAGAGGGAACTATGTATAACCTCGTGGGCTTTCAGACGCATCTGACCTTCCCCGAGCAGAGAAGGGTATTCAGAATGATTCCCGGACTTGAAAACGCCGAATTTCTGCGCTACGGAATTATGCACAGAAACACCTATATAAATTCTCCGGGTAAGCTTGACGCTACCTATAGACTTGCGTCCCGTCCGAATATTTATTTTGCGGGACAGATGACGGGAGTCGAGGGATATATTGAGTCCGCGGGCTCTGGCTTTGTTGCGGGACTTAACGCCGCGCGTCAGTTGCTCGGCGAGCAGGAGACGGTATTCCCGAGAAAGACTATGCTCGGCGCTATGGCGGCGTACGTCTCGGAGGGCGGAAGCGGAGCTTTCGTTCCGATGAACGCAAACTTCGGTATAATCGAGCCTTTGCCTGAGAGGGTCAAGGGCGGAAAGATAGCAAAGTACGAAAAGCTTTCGGCAAGAGCGCTTGAGGAGATAGCGCTTATCAAGGAGACGCTTTGATGAAGAAAATTATAGTTGACGTAATGGGCGGAGATAACGCCCCCGCTGAGCTTATAAAGGGCGCGTACGCCGCAAAATGTGAGTTCGGTGATAAAGCTGAATATATACTCGTTGGTGACGAGGCGCAGATAAGAGCGTCGGCAAAGGAAACCAAAACCGAGCTTGACGGATTTACAATAGTCCATGCGCCCACGGTCGTCACCATGGAGGACGACGCCACCTGCGTTATCCGTACGAAGACCGATTCTTCTATGGCAATAGGTCTTAAGATGCTTGCCGCGGGAGAGGGAGACGCCTTTGTAAGTACGGGAAATACGGGCGCTCTGTTTACGGGAGCGAGTCTTATCGTGCGAAAGGTAAACGGAATTCGCCGCCCCGCGATCGGAGCTATACTGCCTATGACGCCGCCCGTCCTGCTTATAGATTCGGGTGCGAATATCTCGGTTACTCCCGAGTATTTTGAGCAGTTCGCCATAATGGGCTCGGCTTACATGAAAAAGATACACGGGGTTGAGTCTCCACGCGTGGGACTTCTCAACAACGGAGCGGAGGACTGCAAGGGTACGGAGCTTCAGATAGAGAGCTACAAGCTGCTTGCGGCTAACCCCGATATTAATTTCGTCGGAAATATAGAGGGCGACAAGGTCATGAAGGATACCTGCGACGTTCTCGTCGCAGACGGATTTTCGGGCAATATCCTGCTTAAGACCATGGAAGGAATGGGCAAGCTGACGCTGACCACTCTTAAAAACGTGCTTATGACCAACGCCGAGACAAAGCTTGCGGCTGTGCTTCTTAAAAAGCAGTTAGAGGTGGTAAAGCGTAATTTCGACGGTACTGAGCTTGGCGGCGCGCCGATACTTGGAATTGCCAAGCCCGTTATAAAGGCTCACGGCTCGTCGAAGGCTAAGGCATTCAAAAACGCCATAAGACAAGCTATCGCTTATTCCGACTCCGATTTGACGGAGGATATAAGCCGACTTGCGCTTTCGCTGTCGCAAAGAAAAAAACAGCAATCTTAAGGTAATAAATTCAGGAGAAGTATAATGCGGAAAACTGATATTTCGCTGCTTGAAGCGGCTATTGGCTACAGCTTCAAAAATAAAGAGCTGCTTAAGGAGGCGCTTACGCATTCGTCGTACGCCCACGAGCTCAAAACAAAAAAAATAGAGGTTAGCTATAACGAGAGATTGGAGTTTCTCGGAGACTCGGTGCTTTCCTTGGTAACAAGCGAATATTTGTTTAAAAAATACGCCGACAAGCCCGAGGGAGAGCTGACGCATATACGCGCCTCTCTCGTTCAGTCTCAGGCGCTTGCGGGCTATGCCCGTAAGATATGTCTTGGAGATTATCTGTATCTCGGACACGGAGAAGAGCCTAATAGAAACAGACGCTCGATACTTGAGGACGCGTTTGAAGCGTTGCTCGCGGCTATGTATCTTGATGCGGGTGAGAACGGACTTGAGGCGGTTGGGAATTTTCTCATTCCCATAATCAAGGACACCATAGCAAGCGGTGAGAATATTCTTCATTCCGACGCCAAGACCGAGCTTCAGCAGCTTACTCAGGTAAGCGACGGAGCGACGCCGACTTATACGGTCATAGGAGAGAGCGGACCCGACCACGCAAAGATTTTTGAGGTGGAGGTAAAGCTCAACTCCAACGTAATCGGTCACGGAAAGGGTAAATCAAAACGCGAGGCAGAGCAAAACGCCGCGCGCGAAGCGCTTGACCTATTTGGTGTTAAGTAATGCGAAGTGAGATGGAAGTTAGTTTGTGAACAGGTTTTTGTCAGAAACTTTCTTGAAAGAAAGTTTCCGACACCTTCAAAGAACTTGTGAAAAATAAATGTTAAAGCTGTTGGAATACAGTGCTGTGCTTAATTTAGAGTACGGTATTTTCTAAGGTGGAAACCGCGTCAAACGCTGCTGCACGTTTGACGGGTTTCTTTTTTTATTTAAAGGTGCGGAGCGAACAACTGCAAAGGCTCTCCTTGTAGGAAAGCTGTCGCAAAGCGACTGAGGGATTGTTAGTCCAAAAAATTTGACGGTAGCCACGTTGTAAAATAGAGTGTTGACAGAAAGAGTAATATGTGATATAATAATAAAAAATATAGATGGAACCGGCTGACTGTAGAGGACGTTGGTTCTATTATGCTTTTTAGAGGAAAATCCTATGGTTAAGAAAAAGAAATTCACACTTTCAACCACGCGGGTCATCTTGCTCAGCTTCCTTTTGACAATTCTCGTGGGAAGCGTGCTTTTAGCGTTGCCGATAAGCTCCGCCGACGGAGAAGCCGTGCCGTATATTGATGCGCTCTTTACGGCAACCACCTCAACCTGCGTCACGGGACTCGTTACGCTTCCAACGGTAACGACTTGGAGTGTGTTTGGACAGATCGTCATCTTGCTTTTGATACAGATAGGCGGTCTTGGCATTATAACTATCATGTCGGGGCTGATGCTTCTTTTGAACAGAAAAATGGGAATAGGCGACCACTTGCTTATTCAGGACGCATTTAATCTAAATACGATGTCTGGACTTGCAAGGTTCGTAAAAAACGTACTGTTCGGTACGCTGATCATCGAAGGGATTGGCGCTATTCTGTATATGCTCGTATTTATCCCCGAATTTGGCGCAAGGGGGATATGGATATCGGTATTCAATTCGGTTTCCGCCTTTTGCAATGCGGGTATTGATATTATTGCGGAAAACAGCCTTTGTAATTACGCCACGAATCCATTGATAAATATTATTACCTCCGCGCTCATTATTCTCGGCGGACTCGGTTATATCGTATGGTGGGACGTGCTTCGCGTCGTTCGGAGCCGTTCTCCGAAAAACCGCAAGATATTCAGGCATCTGACCTTGCAATCAAAGATCGCGATTACTGTTACGGTGGGACTCGTTATCGTAGGCGCAATTCTCATATTCATTCTGGAATACGCTAACCCGTTGACCATTGGGGAAATGTCACTGCCTGATAAAATTCAGGTAGCCTTCTTCCAATCAGTTACCACGAGAACGGCGGGATTTGCTTCAATTCCTCAAGAGAATTTGACGAACGCATCTGCGGCAGTATCTATTATCTTGATGCTGATCGGAGGTTCACCCGTGGGAACGGCAGGCGGTATGAAAACGGTAACTATTGCCGTACTCGTATGCTCGGCGTTCGCTACCATAAGAAATAAGAATAGCGCAACTTTGTTCGGACGCCGTATTTCCGAGAACTCGGTGAAAAAGGCAGTTTCCGTGGCTGTAGCCTTCCTCACGATATGCTCCGCGTCAACGGTGCTTCTGATGGCAACGAGCAATGCGTCTGCTCTTGACGCTGTCTATGAAACGGTCAGCGCGACGGCAACCGTCGGACTTTCAAGAAATCTGACGGCAACGCTTAATACGATTGGAAAGCTAATTATCATAGTAACGATGTATTTCGGCAGAGTAGGACCAATCTCACTCGCGGTGGCGCTTGGCAGTAAGAACGAAAGCCAGAATGTTATTTCCGAGCCGACGGAAGATATCAGTATAGGATAAGGAGAAGAACGATGAAATCAAATAAAACATACGCAGTTTTTGGACTTGGAAGATACGGCACAGCCGTGGCAAGAGAGCTTGTAGAGAACGGCATGGAGGTCATCGCCGTAGATACAGAGGAAAGGATAGTCAACGATGCGGCAGCGTATCTCCCCGTGTGCAAATGCGCAGACGTGACCGATGCGGAGGTGATCTCCCGTCTCGGAATAGGTAATATTGATACCGTTATCGTTTGTATGGCAAGCAACCTTGAAGCGAGCGTAATGGCGGTCACGCTTTGCAAGGAGGCAGGCGTTAAGACTGTTATAGCAAAATGCGCTAACGAGATGCATCAAAAAATATTGCTTCGCGTGGGTGCGGATCAAGTGGTTTTTCCCGAAACCGAGTCGGGCATACGCCTTGCAAAAAATCTCTTAAGCTCGGGCTTTATTGATATGATATCTCTGTCAAAGGACGTGTCCATGGTGGAGATCGACGTGAAGGACGAGTGGTGCGGTAAAAACCTGATAGAGCTTAATCTCCGTAAAAAATACGGCTTCAATATCGTTGCCATAAAGAAGGGAGAAGCGGTGAACGTTAATATCAATCCCGAGCAGGCGCTTGATTTGGAAAGCTCGCTGATCGTTATCGCAAATACGGCAAAATTGGGAAAGCTTAAATAATAGTTTAGGGCTGACGAGATAGTCAGCCCTAAAAATTTGCGTCGCGTGAGGAAAAGGAACGACCGAAGAAAAAATAATTTGGAAAATTCCAAAATATTCATCAAAAACTATTGCATTGTTCGGAAAAATATGTTACAATAAATCGTGAACTATACCGTGATACAGTTTGATATAGGAGGAGCGATGATCCATGTCTGAAAATGTAAATCTTTCAAGAGGTGAACAAGTCAAATCAAAAGTTCTGCACGCAGCGGCGAAGCTCTTTCTCGAAAAGGGATATACCGAATCGAGAATGAGAGAAATCGCAGCGCTCGCGGGAGTGAACTACGGCTCAATGATGTTTATTTTTCGTTCCAAGGAAGAAATCCTTGCAGAGCTTGTCGGTTTCGTGCTTGAAGGTCAGTTTGAATCAACCAAGAAATTGCTTGAAGGCAAGACGGATGATAAAATTCTGTTCTATGCTGCTGAAACCACGCTACAGCTATACCTTGCTGAGTCAAGCGAGCATATGAGAGAGTTGTATTCGCTTTCCTATTCGCAGACAGCTTCATCGAATATTATCTACGAGAAGATAACGCTCGTGCTCGCAGATATATTCAAGGAGCAATATCCGAATTACACGCAAGGGGAGTTTTACGAAAAGGAGCTTGCCTCGGCAGGCGTTATGCGTAACTATATGACAAGACCTTGCGGAATTTATTTCACGATGGACAGAAAGGTCAGAGGATTTCTTGAAAATACCTTCCTTCTCTATGAGATTCCGAGAAAAAAGATCGAGGAAGCGCAAAAATTTGTCGAGGGCTTTGATTGGAAAAACATAGCGGAAGGCGTAATACAGAATATGCTATCATATCTTGAAAGTAAGATATAGAGATAAAGAAATTAAAAAACACAATAACAATTTGTAAACGGAGGTACATATAATGAAAAAGAAAAAATTTGAAGCGCCGATTGCCGAGCTCGTCCGCGTTGAAGCATACGACGTAATGGGAGCAAGCACCGACCCGTTTGACGGCGAGTGGGTAACGATTGGGAATTAGGAATTAGGAATTAGGAATTAGGAATTAGGAATTGGGAATGGATATGAAGAAGGACAACGTAATCGTTGATAAAAGCTTTGATTTTGCGGTGAGGATTGTGAAGCTATATCAACATCTTAATTCGGAGAAGAAAGAGTTTGTGCTATCAAAGCAGCTTTTACGAAGCGGAACGAGTATTGGAGCGAACGTATCCGAAGCAATACGAGGGCAATCGCAAGCCGACTTTTATGCGAAGCTGAGCATTGCACTCAAAGAAGCCAACGAAACAGACTATTGGTTGCGGCTTCTCTATAAAACCGACTACTTAACAGAAAAAGAATACAACAGTATATATAACGATATAAACGAAATCATCGCGCTTTTAGTGTCCATCACAAAGACGCTAAAAAACGGAGGTAAATATGAAAAAAATAAGCAATAATCCCAAATTCCGAATTCCTAATTCCGCATTCCTAATTTTTCTTGTGCTGGTGAACCTGCTCGGATTGTTTAGCTTGACGGCAAGTGCGGAGAAAATTAAATCGGGAACGTGGGGGGAAATGACACCGGAAGGAGTCCTTTCCTACGCCGACTTTTCTTTTATGTATAATCATAGTGGAGATGCAGAAGACCCCTACGAGATTTCCACGGCGGCACAGCTTGCAGGTCTTGCGGCATTGGTGAATGAATACGATGGATCGTCCGTTGTGCTCACCGATGCCGAGGGCAACACGGCAACCGCAACAAATTTTTTTAAAAATTCTGAACACCAACACGTCAAGCTCACGGCGGATATTGATCTTTCTGAGCACAGTTGGGTGCCCATAGGTATTGACACGAATTTTGCAGTGGGGGCGACTGCCGTATTTTCGGGCGTTTTCGACGGCGCGGGACATACCGTCAGCGGTATGACGATCGGTACGCGCGCTATGCCGGAAGAGCAGTATCAAAACGCGGGGCTTTTTGGATATGTGATAATGGGAGAGATCAAGAATCTCACGGTCAGCGGTTCCGTAAACCTGTCCAGCCCTTCGGCAAAAGACCGTGTGGGAGGCTTGGTTGGCTATTTGTATGCGGGAAGAGTCATCAATTGCCATAGCCAAGTGAACGTCACGGTTTCTCAAAACACCACGGGTGCGCCTTGCTACGTAGGCGGTGTGGTTGGACATGGGGCGCCTGCTGAAGTAAATAGGGACACCCACATCAACGGATGCACAAACAGCGGCACCGTAACCGTTACGTGTACCTGCTCCGAAATCTCTGCCTGCTATGTGGGCGGTGTTGCGGGTTATATAGAAAACATGAACTCGCCCTTTATCAATTGCTTCAACAGCGGTAGTGTGACGGGTGGACAATATACGGGCGGTGTTGTGGGCTATGCAACGAACGATCACGAAGTATATCGAAATATGAGGATCTACAACTGCGCCAACGTCGGAAGCGTGACGGGAGACGGATACGTGGGCGGTATTTTAGGAGGTGCGGATTCCTCCATGAATATTGAAAACGGCTATCACGCAGGTGACGTTAGCGGCGCGAATGCGGGCGGTATCGTAGGAGATGCAAATAATGCGGGGGCAAGCTTCTGTTATTGGCTCTCTACGTCGGCTGAGTCGGCAAGCGGCGACGGAGAAGGGTATTTTTACGATTGCTCCGCGCTCTCGGAGGCGCAGATGAAGGCGGCAGCGGGGACTACCGATGAAAGCTGGGAACCGCTTCATCGCGCAAACGCCCCTATTGCTCTTGTCGATGCGCTGAATGCGTACGCGAGGGGATATAGCATCTATAACGTGACCTGTACTCAATGGCATATCTGCTCGGCAGCGGGTGCGTCGTTATATCCTACCTATGAAAGCTGTAGCTATACCGACAACAGTGACGGGAATACACATAAAAAGCAGTATGAATGCTGCGAAGCTGTTGTGGATGCAGAAGATCACTTTGGTGATGATGCCACCTGTCTGGGCACGGTTTGCGAGGGCTGCGGCGCATATTACGGTGATACGAATTCTACCTACCACGTTTCAATGGAAAACGTATACCGTCCCGACGAAACCGAGCCTTATGACTACCACAATCAATATCACGCCTGCTGCGGCGCGTTGATCGAGGACACGCAAGAATGGCACAACGACTTCACTTATACGATGGAGCAGATCAACGATTCCGAACAATACGTGTTCACAAAAACCTGTTTGACGTGTAATGGAGTTGTGGGGAAACAGTATATCACGGTGGCAGATCGGCCATACGACGGGACGTGGCACACTTATGCCATGGATGAAAGCGAAGGTGATTTTGGGCTTCTTGAAGGCACCTACTGCCACGATGGCGGCTGTATTGATGAGGGAGAGCATACGCTGACCTTCGATTTTGGCGGTCAACACAAATTTGAGATCTCCTTTACCATCACCGAGCACACCGAAAACGATCACGTGTTTGCCCCCAAAACTCCGGGTGAAAACGCTACTTGCACCGATAACAAAGACGGTACTCATAGCTTTACCTGCACCGTCTGCGAAGAACCCGTCACAGCAGCACACGATTTCGACAGCAATGAATTGGAGTGCGGCGTGTGCCATGCTTCCGCAGTCTCTATCCACGGTCAGCAGCTCAATATCGGTAGCGACCTTTCGATGAAGTATTACGTTGAAGTGTTCAACTCCGCGCTTGACGTCGAAAAGCTCAAAATGATATTTACGATCAACGACGTAGTCATCGAGGTGTATGCCGAGGCTCCCAATGCCGAGGGCTTCTACGTATTCACCCTTAACGGCATAAACCCTCAGTGCATGGGAGACAATATCTACGCAAAGCTGTTCTATGACGGCGTCGAGGTCGCCAATCACGGATATGATGAAAAGTACAGCGTTGAAATTAATCTGGGCAATCTTCTTAAAAAATACCCCGACGATGAAGCTCTCGTGGCTCTCATCAAGGATACCCTTGCATACGGTAAGGCGGCAGAGGAGTATATAGGTCATACCTCTATTGAAGGTGATTACACGGGAACGGACAGAGAGATTCCCGAAAGTGAGCTTATCACGTCTACCGAAGGAGATCTGAGAGTTCATCAGGCAACCGTCCGTTTCGGCACGATGAATCATATCGTGCTGATGATTGAAAGCAAGAACGGCGCACCAACCGTCAAGGTTGGAGAGCAGAGCGTTGACGTCACTTTGTACGCCGAAAACAGCAGCTACTACGTGTCGGTGCTTCACGGTGTTTCTGCAACCGACTTCGGTAATGATATCACGGTTACCATTTCGGACGGAACAACAACCGTTGATTACACCGTAAGCATTAACGATTACCTCTACGCCATCAGCCAAAGCTCGACCGATGAAAAGATGGTAAATCTCGCAAAGGCACTCTATAACTACGGTGTGAGCGCGAAGATCTACAATCATGTAAAGACGGATGTGGTAGAGTATATCGGCGGAGAAGCAACCTGTATAAGCGGCAAGATTTGTGACATTTGCAAGACCGTTTACAGCGAAGTGGATTCTACTAACCACGCAAGCGAAAATTATACCTATACCGACAACGGTGACGGCACGCATACCAAGAAGCACGAGTGCTGCGGTGCAACCGCTGGCGAACCCGAAGATCACATCTACGAGTACACCTACAATTCCAACGACACTCACAGCTTTACCTGCACAGTCTGTGACATATCCGGCAACGAAAATCACACATTCACCGATGAAGCCTGCACAGTCTGCGGTCTCATAGATGCAACGGAAATGACTGCTGAAAGCCTCAACACTACAGTGACGAAAGTACTTACTGAAGGTAAGACCGACATTACCGTTAGCCTTGCCGCCGACGCACCTGCCGAGATGTTTACCGCAATCCGCCGTGCGCTGATCGACACCGAGGGCGTTAAGGACGGCAGCATCAACCTCACCATTGCCGGCGTGACAGCGATTCCTAATCATTCTGATTCTCCAAGCGATTACTCTTTGATATTTGGAAATGTTGGACACAATGAAAATGGTAATATGTTGGATACGCATGAAGTTGTTACCCAACTTGCATCCGTCAACCTGCCCGATGCAACGTCAATTGGCGATGATGCGTTCAAAGAATGTGAAAATTTGACCGTTCTTATCGCACCGAAAGTGCAGACCATAGGTCAATACGCTTTTGCACATACCAATTTGACTTCCATCGATCTTCCCGAAGCAACGACGCTTAAAGCTGGGGCGTTCCTTAATTGTTCTAATATAACGGAGTTTAATCTTCCTAAAGTGACCGTTCTTGGTTATGTGGCTTTGGATATTGATTATTGGACATTGAATACGTATGATTCTGAAAGGACGATTTATTTAACAACTTCTGATGAAATCAAAGTTGATACGGGGTGTTTCTATGGGCTTGTGGATGTGGGACTCCTTGAAACTCATGTCAATCTCGTTCTCAACAGCAACAAGCAGAGCGAGGTAAGCGGAAATACTTGGACGACCAAGGACGCCAACGGTAACACTGTGAGCTTCACATTCAAATCCATCACAATAGAAGGATGAATTAGGAATTAGGAATTAGGAATTAGGAATGATGTTTATTTAATTCCGAATTCCGAATTCCGCATTCCGAATTCCGATTAAGGGAGATATATTATGGGAGATATTCTGATAAAAATACTCGTGTGCTTTATCGCAGGCGCAGGCGCGGGGATAGGAACGGGCTTTGCGGGTATGAGCGCCGCTGCGGTTATCGGACCTATGCTGATAACCTTCTTGGGAATCCCTGCCTACGATGCGGTTGGCATAGGACTGATAAGCGACGTTTTGGCAAGCCTCGTCAGCGCGTATACCTACAAGAAAAGCGGAAACTTAGACGTTAAAAACAGCTTGCCGTTACTCGTGAGCGTGCTTATAGTCACGATGATAGGCAGTCTTGTGGCAAGCTTCTTGCCCGAGCAGGCTATGAGCGGCACAATGCAGATCGCGCTTATTATTATCGGCTTGCGCTTTCTTTTGAAGCCTGTCAACAAAACGAGAGAGCAATTGGAAGAAAGCTCCCCGAAAAGCAGAGTGATCAAGGCAATAATCGGAGGTGTGGCTGTAGGCTTTATATGCGGCTTTGTAGGCGCGGGCGGAGGAATGATGCTGTTGCTCGTTCTGACCTCTTTCCTCGGTTATCCTATGCATCTGGCGGTCGGTACAAGCGTCTTTATTATGGCGTTTACGGCGCTGACGGGTGGCGTAAGTCATTTTATGATTGGCGGACTTCCCGACGTTCTTTGTCTTGTACTGTGCGTCCTATTTACTCTGATTTGGGCGCGAATTGCCGCAAAGATTGCCAACAAGGCTGAAGCAAAGACCTTGAACCGCGTGGTCGGTATCGTTATGATAGTTACGAGTATAGTTATTTTGGCGGTGAATTATCTTTCGTAGCAATGTGAAATTCATCTACAAAATTTAGAAAACCTTTAGGGGCGGAAAAACAAGTGAAGTTGCGGCTACGCCGCAGTGAAGTTAGCCGGTCGGCATAATGAAGTATTGCGCCGAGGCGCAAAGTGATGTGATGCGTTCCGCTCTACTCACGCGCGAAGCGCGCATCACTGCCGAAGGCAACATCACCCACGAAGTGCGTATCACATTCTGCGAAAGCGGAACACATCGTTGCAAAAAGCACCTGCTTTGGCGTACCTGCGATAAAGCAGGTACGCCATCTTTCTTTTTCTACCTGTGGTAGATATCTTCCGTCTTGAAGAACTACATTTTTCATGCTATAATATAATCAGCAAGCAGACGGAGGATATTATGAGAGACTATAGTTTTGGTAATTTTCTGCATGAGCTAAGATCGCGTAGAGGCCTTACGCAGTATCAGCTCGGCGCGCTCGTCGGCGTTTCCGACAAGGCGGTT
>JAFTXE010000113.1 GCA_017461745.1 Clostridia bacterium
CCCACCTAAGTTGGTTGTTGCCGCAAGCGGCAAAGATCCTTCGAATTGTACTTTAGGTTCTCCCAATAAAGTGCATACGCTCAGGATGACACAGGGAGTGCGAACATGGTGCGTCAAATTATGATTTGCCGATGCGAATAAATTACATCAAGTCGCCCCTACAGCTTTGCGAGGTGTCCTACCGCATCTTTCAATAAAAAAAGAAACCCGTCAAACGCGCAGCAGCGTTTGACGCGGTTTCCACCTTAGAAAATACCGTACTCCCAATTAAGCACAGCACAAAATTCCAACAGCCCTAATATTTATTTTTTACAAGTTCTTTGAAGGTGTCGGAAACTTTCTCTCAAGAAAGTTTCTGACGAAAATCCCAATCACAAACTATCTTCTGACCTCATCCTCACAGACTGCTCAATCTCTCTCCGTCCACCGTGACCGTAGGCTCGCCCTTTTTGGGGAATTCGATAACCGCAGGGGATTCACCGAGTCTGAACATCTGATTAGTACCGCGCAAGCCGAAGGGCTTAACACTGATATCGTATTCGTCACCGTCGATTGTTATAACAGCCTTGCCCGTAAGCATGGAGCAAATGAGAGATACGGTATGGATTATCTCCTCTCCGTTCTCGCCGATCTCCTTGGCTTCCCATTTATAATTTTTTGCCATTTGTATTCTCCTTAAATTTCAAAAGATTAATAAAGATAGGGAATAACGATATGTCCCGACATATCGAATACAATATCCCTTGATTTTATTGCCTCGGCAATATCGTAAGAATCGCGAAGCTTTTTCTTAGTTCTCAGAATACAGGTAGCGTGTCTGCCTTCCTCGTGAAAGTCGCTTCCGCCCGACACGATAAGATCATGCTCGCGCGCGAGTCTCGTTGCAAGCGCTATTCGCGAGTTGTGACCCGGGTGCGCGTTAAAGGTCTCGATACCGTCAACAGAGCCGATAGGCGTGGGCTCCATATTGTTTCTGAACGGATGAGCGTGCAGAATAACGTTTTTGTCGTTTTTGAATTCGCGGTAAAAGGTCTCGATATCCGTATGAACGTAGGGTATCATTTTTTCAATATCATCGGGGCAAACTCCGTAAACGAGATAGTCGTTGACAGTACCCGTGAAGCGTATCTCAACGCCGAGAGCCACGGTAATTCCAAGCTCCTTTGCCACATCACATGCCTTGTAATAATCCGAAAGATAATATTCCACCAGCTCGTCAACGCTTCTTTTTAACGTGTGATGCTCGGTCAGATGATTTGTAAGCGTCAGCGTGTCACAGCCGACGTTTGCATATATCCTTACCACCTCGTCAGCAGGGAACTTGCCGCAGGAGCTTACGGGATTTGAATGAGCGTGAAGCTCGGTCTTGTATGAGTATTCCTTAGTAATCTGTGAAAAGTCCATTTTTTTACCTCTTTATTCTTGCAACGCCCGTTTCCTCAGCCGCTTGTATTACAGCTTTTGCGACTACCTCGGCAACTCTCTTGTCAAGCGCGGGGGCGATTATGTTATCTTCTCTGAGCTCGTCGTCGGGAATGAGAGAAGCAAGCGCAAAGGACGTTGCCACCTTCATTTCCTCGTTGATGCACGATGCTCGACAGTCAAGCGCGCCACGGAATATACCGGGGAACGCAAGCACGTTGTTTATCTGATTTGGGAAGTCCGAGCGCCCCGTGCCGACGATGCGAGCCCCTGCCGCAAGCGCCTTGTCGGGCATTATCTCAGGCGTTGGGTTTGCCATGGGGAATACTATTGCGTCGCTCGCCATGCTTCTTATCATATCCTCGCTTACGATATTGGGAGCGGAAACTCCGATAAATACGTCAGCGCCCTTCATTGCGTCGGCAAGATTGCCGTGAAGAAGTTCCTTATTGGTAAGCTCCGCAATTTCCTTGTGAGCATCGTTCAATCCGTCCATATCCTTGGCGATTATTCCAAAGCGGTCGACCATAGTGAGATTTTTTACTCCCATATTAAGCAGATGCTTTCCGATAGCGCAGCCCGCGCTACCCGCGCCGTTGATAACCACGCGAACGTCGCCGATGTACTTTTTGACTATCTTCAACGCATTTATAAGTGCCGCCGCAACGACGATGGCAGTTCCGTGCTGGTCGTCGTGGAATACGGGAATATCGCATATTTCTTTGAGCTTTCTTTCAATCTCAAAGCATCGGGGAGCGGAGATATCCTCAAGATTTATGCCGCCGAAGCTGCCTGAAATAAGATAGACCGTGCGGACTATTTCGTCAACGTCCTTTGAGCGAACGCATATGGGAAAGGCGTCAACGTCGGCAAACTCCTTGAAAAGCGCGCATTTGCCCTCCATAACGGGCATGCCCGCCTCAGGTCCTATGTCGCCAAGCCCGAGAACAGCCGTGCCGTCGGTGACTACGGCAACGAGATTTGAGCGCCTCGTCAACTCGTAGGACTTGTTTATATCGGCGTTTATAGCCATGCAAGGCTCTGCAACGCCGGGGGTGTAGGCGAGGGAAAGGTCCTGTCGGTCGTTTATCTTAACACGGCTGACCACCTCAATCTTGCCGCCCCATTCGTAATGCTTTTTCAGTGATTCTTGTCTTATGTCCATCTTTTTCTCCTGAGTTTTGCTTTTTGTATGTATAAAACTAACTTCATATTGTCGTTATAACATAATTAAACTGAATTTTCAGTCCAAATGCCATCAAACCATCTTTTCGGGCTTAAATACCTCGTCAAATTTTTCAGCGCTCAAAAATCCGAGCTTTACGCAGGCGTCCTTGAGAGAAATATTCTCAGCGTACGCAAGCTTTGCGGTCTTTGCGGCGTTTTCATAGCCGATGTAAGGATTAAGGCAGGTAACGAGCATAAGGGAATTGTGAAGATTGTTTCGCATTTTTTCTTCGTTTGCCTTGATTCCGACGGCGCAGTTGTCGTTGAAGGATTTTATAGAATCCGCAAGCAAGCGCACCGACTGCAAGAAATTGGCGATACAAACGGGCATGAATACGTTAAGCTCAAAGTTACCCTGAGACGCCGCCATTCCTACGGCAACGTCGTTTGCTATGACCTGCACGGCAACCATCGTCACCGCCTCGCACTGCGTTGGGTTGACCTTACCGGGCATTATAGACGACCCTGGCTCGTTTTCGGGAATGAATATCTCTCCGAGTCCCAAACGAGGTCCTGAGGCAAGCCACCTTATATCGTTAGCTATCTTCATCATGTCTGCCGCCAAAGCCTTAAGCGCTCCGTGAGCAAACACAAGCTCGTCCTTTGAGGTGAGAGCGTGGAATTTATTATCCGCCGTCACGAATTTATGTCCCGATATGTTGGATATTTCCTCAGCAACGAGCGCGTCAAAGCCTTGCGGAGCGTTAAGTCCCGTGCCGACCGCCGTGCCTCCGAGAGCAAGCTCGGAGAGAGCGGGGAGTGCGCGCTCAATAAGCTGAACGTCTCTTTCAAGCGAGCTTCTCCAGCCCGATATCTCTTGCGAGAAGGCGATGGGGGTAGCGTCCTGAAGGTGAGTGCGTCCGCTCTTTACTATGTCGTGATTTTCTGTCTCAAGACGCTTGAACGTCTCAATAAGAGCGGTGACGGACGGAATAAGAGTGTCCTTTATTGCCATAACTGCCGCAACATGCATTGCGGTGGGGAAGGTGTCGTTTGAGGACTGAGACATATTTATATCGTCGTTGGGGTGAAGCAATACCTTGCCGAGAAGCTGATTAGCTCTGTTGGCAACCACCTCGTTGACGTTCATATTTGACTGTGTACCCGAGCCCGTCTGAAATATGACCAACGGAAAATGCTCCATGAGCTTTCCCGATATGACCTCGTCGCCCGCGTTTGTTATAGCGCAAAGCTTTTCATCGGTCATTTTTTCGGGGCGAAGACGGTTGTTCGCCAAAGCCGCCGCCTTCTTGATAATACCGAACGCCTTGATTATCTCCTCGGGCATGGTCTCGCGTCCGCCGCCTATCTTGAAGTTTTCAAGACTGCGCTGTGTTTGCGCGCCCCAAAGCTTGTCCGCGGGGACGGCGACCTCGCCCATGGAGTCGTGCTCAATTCTGTATTTTGATTGTTCCATTATTTTTCCTCGCTGTCGCAAAAAATTTGAATAGGCTGTTCGGGTGCGTGGCAGTAAACCGAAAGGACTGCCCGTCTGCCGTCAATATCGACCGAAAGCCTTGAAAGATAAGCGTTTTCGGCGTGCGTGCCTTGCTTGCTTGAAAGAACGGACGCAAGTCCACGCCCGTCGAGCTTGGCAAACGCCTCCTTCGCCGTCCAGATGGAGTAAAATGACTCGACGGAGCATTGAGCGGCGTAAAATTCCTTAAGCTCAGCCTCGTTAAAGAAGCGCTTGGCGATAGCCTCGCAATTTACGTTTTCGTCAATTATCTCCATGTCAAAGCCAATATTTACGCACTCGGTATCTCCAAGCGCCGCCGCGCAAATGCCATTTGAGTGCGATATTCCAAAGGGAAGCGACGGGGAATTTGCAAAACAGGGCTTTCCCGTGGACGCTCGCGATATCTCCGTGCTTTCGGTGATGTCGCATTTTTTTATAAGCTCGCCAAGAGCCATAAGTCCACCAAGGCTTTCCCACTTGTGCTTTGAATTTTCAATAGCGATAAGCCGTTTCTTTTCGTTTTCACCAAATGGCAGGGCGTTTGTCAGCTCGTAAAAATCAGCCCCGTCAAGTCTTTTGGTATTTAAAATGTATATTCTTATCATGCTTCTACCTCGCATAATATCAAGGTTTTCCATAACATGATAATTATACACCCTTTTGCGCTTTTTTTCAATAGCTTTGGCAATAAATTATTTAAAACAAATACTTATCCCTTTGTGTTTCGTATAATACAAATTATGATTTATCGGGGATACGGGGACGCGAGGGACGCGGGGGGACGCGAGGGACGCGATTTCCGCTTTTTTGAAAAAAAGCTTGGCAAAAAACTTCCTTGCTGGGTTGTAGCCCGCTTAAACATATATAATTCCAAGAATAGCTTAATCGGGCTACAACCCGGCAAGAAAGCTTTTGCGGAGCTTTTCTCGAAAAGCGACAAC
>JAFTXE010000114.1 GCA_017461745.1 Clostridia bacterium
ATAAAGGGTTACCCATCGAAGTTGGTTGTTGCCGCAAGCGGCAAAGATCCTTCGAATTGTACTTTTGGTTCTCCCAATAAAGTGCTTACACTCAGGATGACACAGAGAGTGTGCGTACATAGCAAACAGTCCGATAAATCATAATTTGAATTACTATGTATTAGTAAACCTCTCAGTCAGCTTGCGCTGACAGCTCTCCTACAAGGAGAGCCTTTACAGGCGCTTGCACCGCAGCTTTAAATAAAAAAGAAACCCGTAAAGAACCGCAGCAGGTTCTTCGGGTTTCTACCTTAGAAGATGCGTACTTACAATTACGCACAGTATAATATTCCAACAGCCTTGACATTTATTTTTTCGAGTTCTTTGGGGGTATGGGGTCTTTCTCCGAAAGAAAGACCCCCAAAAAATCCAATCACAAACTAATCAATCAATCTTCCAAAACGAGTATTTCAAGTTCTGCGAGTTTTTTTACTATTCTGTCGAAGGTATTCTCGTCTTTTACGGCTATTGTATGTATATGTACTCCGCCCGTAAGGTCGGCGAGCTGAGCGGCGCTTTCGCTCTTTATTCTTTCCACGAAGTCGTCCGCCTCGTATCTTGAAGAAATAATAAGTTCTGCGGATATAAGTCCGTAAATAGAATGCTCGACCTCAACGTCAAGCACCTTACCGCCGTTATCAACAACGGCGTAGAACTCGTCACTAACCTGCTCTTTGGTATGACGGCAAACTATTTTTCTTACGATTTCCGTTGTGAAAAGCTTGTCAACCACGTACCCTCTATGCTCAGAGCGTATATTTTTTCCCGCCGCCCTCAGCAGTGCTATATCCGAAACGATTATCTGTCTTGTAACTCCGTATTTATCCGCAAGTCTCGTAGCGCTGATAGGTGCGTTTGCTTTTTCAAGCTCTTTAATTATCTGCGCTCTTCTATGTTCTCCGTTCATGTAAATTCCTCCATTGATTTCTTCCTTAAATTATATCACAACATTAAGATTAATTCAAGATGTTTTTTTAAATCAATTTACAAAAGGAGCACATTGGCTGTCAGAAGCAAATACGAATAATTTGATTTTCCTTGCTTGACGCGGGACAAAACATATTATTGACGCTCGGATAAATTTCAATTTTAAATCTTCACTATTCAACACTAAATTTATACTAAAAAGACTTGTTTACTTTACTGCCTCGACTTTTTCTCAAAACAATAATATTATAAAATCATGTATAAAAAAGCAACGCCGAATATTACATTATTTATTTTTTTACCATAATGGCGCAGAGTGAGTAAACATCATAATTGGTCTGATAAATATCATTATTTACCTAAAACAAAATGAGGGCTGTTGCAAATAAACATTTGCAACAGCCCTCAAAAGCCAAGCTAAACTAAATTACTGTCTCTTAGCGAGAACCTTTTCCTCGTACTCAACTATATCGTCGTACCAAGCGTTACCCGACTTTACGCCGCATCTTGCGCAGTACTCGTCCCAGACAGCGCCCCAAGCCATGCTCTTAAGCTCTTCCTGCTTCAAGAACAGCTCGGTCATTCTTCCGCTATCCTGCATTGCCGCAAATTCAGCGTGAGGAGTGAGCATTGCTATAAGCATTGCCTTACGGAAATTGCGAAGTCCTATTGTCCAAGCCGCAATTCTGTTAATGCTTGCGTCAAAGTAGTCAAGTGCGATAGCGATGTCGTCTATACGTCCGCTCGCTACTATCTCCTTAGCTATCTCCTTGGTCTCGTCATCAAGTCTGATAACGTGATCGGAGTCCCAACGAACCGCTCTCGTTACGTGGAGCGCTATCTTGGGAGCAAACAGAAGCATAGAGGATATCTTATCGGAAACCATTTCGGTGGGATGATAGTGCCCGTTATCCATAAGCGGAACTATTCCGCGGCTGAGCACGTAGCCCATACCGAACTCTGCCGAGCCTACGGTATAAGACTCAAGCCCTATTCCGAACACCTTGGACTCAAGGGTTACGTAAACCTTGGACTTATCGTATCCAATTCCGAGAATTTCGTCAAGAGACTTAACGAATCTTGCTCTCGGTCCCATTCTGTCTGCGGGGATATCCTTAAGACCGTCGGGAATCCAGATGTTCATAACGCAGGGCTCACCCGTCTCTTCCGCAAAATACTCCGCAATTCTCAGACAAGCCTGTCCGTGACGTACCCAGAACGCTCTCGTTTCCTCGTCCGCGCTGGAAAGCGTCAGTCCCGAAGCCTTGGGATGAGAGAAGAAGGTGGGGTTAAAGTCAAGTCCCATTCCTCTCTGCTTTGCAAACTCTACCCACTTAGCGAAGTGCTTGGGCTCAAGCGCGTCTCTGTCAGCGAACTCACCCTTCTCAAATACCGCATAGCAAGCGTGTACGTTTATCTTATGCTTACCGCCGTCAAGAGAAAGAACCTTGTCTATGTCAGCCATAAGCTCGTCGGGGGTTCTTGCGCGACCGGGATAATTACCCGTTGTCTGAATACCGCCGCTGAGCTCTCCGTCGAAGTCAAAGCCTCTTACGTCGTCGCCCTGCCAGCAGTGCATGGATACGTTTACGTTGCGAAGGTCCTCGATAACCTTTTCGGTATCGATACCTATGCTCGCATACTGTTCTTTTGCCAATTCATAAGCCTTGTTCATTTTTATGTACCTATCCTTTCAAAAAATTATACTTTCTTTACGTCAAAGGAATTAAACACTGCTTCCCTTGCTTCGTTGATATTAGCGAACACGCCCGTTGCAAGCATCTGAGCGAGGAGGTTACCGATAGCAGTTGCCTCAGTAGGACCTGCATAAACGGGGATATCAAGTCTCTTTGCCGTCAGCTCGTTGAGGTAATCGTCCTTACTTCCGCCACCGATGATATGAAGAGCGTCGAGCTTCTTGCCCGCTATCTCCTTAAGGTCGGAAATGGTCTTTGCGTAGTAGTCCGCAAGGCTGTTATATACGCAGCAAAGCATAACGTCAAGGGGCATTTCCTCCAAGCCGCAGGCATCGCTTATCGCCTTCATCATGCTCTTGGGAGCAAGGAAACGATTGTCGTTTACGTTTATTCTATACTCAGTGTCACCAACTGCCGTTGCCATATCGCAAAGCTCTGCAAAGGAATATTTTCCGCCGAGCTCCTTCTTAATGGACTGTATTATCCACAGACCCATAATGTTGGTGAGGTATCTGAAACGGCGCTCAACTCCGCCCTCGTGCGTAAAGCTCTTTTCCATAGAAGCTATGGAAGCGTCGGGAGTCTTGCGCTCTATTCCCATGAGCGACCACGTACCCGAGCTGAGATAGATTGCGTTCTCGGAGTTCGTCGGCATTGCAAGCACCGCAGAGCCCGTATCGTGAGATGCGGGGTGGATAACGGTGAGGTTATATCCAACCTCCTTCTGAATTTCGGGGCGAAGCTCGCCGAGAGTATCGCAAGGCATAGAGAGCTTGCCGAACAGCTTCTTGGGATATCCGAGCTTTTCAATAAGCTCCATGTCCCATTCGCCCGTCTCAAGATTTACAAGCGCGCCCGTGGTTGCGTTGGTGTACTCCTGATGAGCCACTCCCGTGAGGACGTATCCGAGATAGTCTGGAGTCATGAGAAGCTTTTCAGCCTTTTCAAGCGTTTCGGGGCGGTGCATCTTATCCGCCATGAGCTGAAATACGGTGTTGTAGTCAAGTCTCTGAATACCCGTGCGCGCATACAGCTCCTCCTTGGGAACTATCTTATCGACCTCGGGCATAGCAAGAGCGTTACGGCTGTCGCGGTATCCGATAGCGTCTCCAAGCACTTTTCCGTTTTCGTCGAGCAGAACGTAGTCAACGCCCCACGTATCAATACCCATGTATGACGGGATTTTTCCGATAGTAGCGCACTGCTTCATACCCGCAATAACGTTCGCCGCAAGAGCCTCGTGGTCCCAACAGAGATGACCGTTTTTCTCGGTCATACCGTTAGGAAAGCGGTATACCTCCTCAAGCATGATTTTTCCGTTCTCGACCCAGCCGAGAATGTGTCGTCCGCTGGAAGCGCCAATATCAATGGCAAGATAATAATTTGGCATAGTTTTACCTCCTTAAAAAATACGATTTAAGCTACTTTAATAATTATATCACATATCTACCTATATAGTAAGGTTTGTTTTTTACCAAAAATGTGTCTTTTTTTGCCCTACCCTATTGCACTAATGTCAAATTTGTGTTATAATTGTCTCGTGAATGTGTTTGGGTATTATAGTTGCTTGCTACGTAGACAATAATATAGCGCTTCAAATTATGATTACAACTAACGGAGATGGATATGAGAGAAGAAATATTAAAGCGGCTTTCTCTGCTGAGTGAGGAAGAAATAGCCGCACACGCAAAGATAATGGCGTACAATCAAAAGGCTGGCGGAAAAAGAAATCGTCGGATAATAGAGCGACGGGCAATTTCAACCTCGTCTTACGCGGAGACGACGTCGCCTGTTTTTCTTCGCGCTCATCCGCGATTCGTGCGCACCCCCGAGCACACACACGACTACGTTGAGATAATGTACGTTTGCTCGGGCAGTATAACTCACAAGATATCCGAAGAAACCGTCACCGTCAGTGCGGGCGACCTTATAATTCTCGGCAGAAGCACCAAGCATTCCATACTGCCGTCAAGCTCGTCGGACATAGGTATAAACATAATTATATCGTCTGACCTTTTTGAGATAATTCTCAATACAGTACGCCGTGACTCAACGCTCAGCACCAAGCATTTGCTTTGTTTTCTTGACGGAGAGACAACTCGATATAAGGTCTTTCACTGTGAGCAAAGCGTCGAGGTGGCGAATATCATGGAAAATATGATATATTCGTCCTTTTTGAAGCAGCAGTCGGACGAATATCTGCTTGAGCAGTCGATAAGAATTCTGCTGTGTTATCTTTGCGGAATTCCCGACACAGTGGACGATACCGAAAACATATCGTATACCGATAAAACAAAAAAGAAGATAATCAAGTACGTAAGAACATCTTACAGTACGGCAACACTCACAGAGGGCGCTCAAATGCTCGGACTTTCACCGACGTACCTCAGCCGTTGGATACGAAAGCACTTTGGAATGAGCTTTAAGGACTTGCTCATGAACGAACGCTTCTCGGTTGCCTGCGACCTGCTCCGTACCACCGATACACCTATCGGAGAAATAATCGTACATATCGGTTACGAAAACAGTAGCTACTTCCATAAGGAATTCAAAAAACGCTTCGGTATGACTCCAAATTCATATAGAAAGCTACAGTGAGAAAGTTTTTCGCAAATTTTATTTGGGGGCTTTCTTTCGGAGAAAGCCCCCATACCCCAAAGAACTCGTGAAAAACGATTTATTGACTATTGAAATATAGTACTGCACTTAATTTTAAGTATGGTACTTTCTAAGGTAAAAACCGCGTCAAACGTGCAGCAGCGTTTGACGCGGTTTTCACCTTAGAAAAATGCGTACTCTCAATTAAGCACAGCACTATATTCCAACAGCCTTAATATTTATTTTTTCAAGTTCTTTGAAGGTGTCGGAAACTTTCTCTCAAGAAAGTTTCTGACAAAAATCGCTTCTCCAAAAAGCTTTTCACAAGCTAACCTTCAATCACCTTTTTCACCACGCTGAAAAATCTTTCAAAGGAAGCTAAATTCAGCGCTTCATCGGGTGAATGGAGATTGAGTATCACGGGTCCACAGGATATTATATCCATTCCCTGCACAGCCTCGCTGATAAATCCGCATTCAAGTCCCGCGTGAATTACGGTAATTTCGGGCGCTTTTCCAAACAGCTGCTTATAAGCTTTTGAATATGCGTCTCTTATTTCCGACTTTTCAGCATAACTCCATCCTGGGTATCTGTTATAATGGCGAACAGACGCGCCGATAAGCTCCGCATAGGCGTCAAGCTCAGTCGCGGCGGCGTCTATTCTCGACTCAAATGAAGAGCGCGAGGAGAAAACGAGCTCCGCTACGTCAGCGTTGCATTTCACGATACCGAGATTTCTCGACCACTCGACAATTCCCTTGACGTTGTGGTTCATATCAAGCACTCCGTTAGCCACGGTATGCATAACGAACACTATCTTTTTCGCAAGCTCTGCTTCAAGAGCCTTGACCTCTGTGTTTTCGGAAATAACCGAAACGCCAATCGCAAAGTCCTTATCATCCTCGGAAATTCCCTCTCTGAGCGTAGCTTCAAGCTTGGCTATATCCTTTTTTAAGCTCTCAGCATCGTTGACGGCTACGACGGCAACGCATTCTCTCGGAATAGCGTTATCCTTAGTACCGCCCTCTACCGATATAATATCAAGTCCGAGGGAGCTGTTTTTCATAAGCTCATATAGAACTCTGCCCATAAGCTTATTGGCGTTTGCTCTTCCCTTATCGATATCCTCGCCCGAATGGCCTCCAAAAAGTCCCGTGATATTAATTTGAGCCACGAATGGAGCAAATGTCTTCTCCACCTTGCTCTCAAAGCTCACCGACGAGCGCTGACCGCCCGCGCATCCCGCGATTATAAGGGATTCGTCCGCGCTGTCCATATTTATCATTCTGCGAGCGTATATCTTGTCATAATCAAACGCCTTGACTCCGTCAAGTCCGACCTCCTCCGAGGCAGTGAAAAGGCATTGCAGCGGTCCGTGCGACTCTACTCCGCCGTCAAGTATGCAAAGCATTGAAGCGACGGCAATTCCGTCGTCTGCTCCAAGTGTAGTGCCTTCGGCTCTGAGCCAGCCGTCTTTTACGTATAGCTTAAGTCCGTCACGCGAAAAATCGTGCTCAACTCCCGCATTCTTTTCGCAGACCATATCCGTGTGTCCCTGCAAAAGAATTGCGGCGTCGCCTTCTCTGCCCTTGGTAGCGGGCGCATTTATCAGCACGTTATTGGCGGCGTCCCTATAATATTCAAGCCCTCTCGCCTTTGCAAAATTGCAGAGGTACTCAGCCACGCCATCCTCGTTATAGGACGCTCTCGGTATTGCCGACAGCTCCTCAAAATATTTTATCAAGCTCGGAAAAGCAAAATTTTCAATCATATTTTTCTCCTTACAGCTCATCTGCTATAAACGCGCTTTCTCTTTGATAAGTCTATCTTATCTCCCGTTATGCTTATATCGTCAAGGTTCTTGACAAGTATTCCCGTGCCCTTCGCAACGCAAAGCATAGGCTCGGGCGCTACTCGCGTCTTAATGCTCGTGACGTCCTCAATAAGTCTGTCAAGTCCGTATAGCTGACTTCCTCCGCCCGTCATAACTATTCCATGCTTAAGTATATCTCCGACAAGGTCTGGCGGAGTACGCTCAATTACCGAGCAAATACTGTCAAGTATCTCGGATATAGGCTCCATCATAGCCTCAAGCATTTCCTTTGATGAAAGCGTTACCTCCTTGGGAAGTCCCTTTACAAGACACCGCCCCTTGACGTTCATCATCTTTGCCTGTGGGTGCTCATATACTGCGCCTATTCTTATCTTTATTTGCTCCGCGGTCCTCTCACCGATAGCTATATTGTACTTACGTCTGACGTAGCGCATAATAGCCTCGTCGAACTTATCGCCCGCCGCCTTCTTGGACTCATAAACTACAACTCCGCCAAGCGATATGACGGCTACGTCCGTCGTACCGCCGCCTATATCGACTATCATATTACCGACGGGTGTGTTTATATCTATTCCCGCGCCCAAGGCTGCCGCCACGGGCTCGTCAACAAGATAGGTCTTTCTTGCTCCTGCCTGAGTTCCCGCATCAACGACGGCTCGCGTCTCGACCTCGGTAACACCCATGGGGATACATATAACGACTCGCGGTGGAAGTATCGCGTTTCCGCAAGCGCGGCGAATGAAATACTGTATCATTTTCTGGGTGACGTCATAGCAGCTTATGACCCCTTCCTTCAGCGGCCTTATGACTTGTATATGATCGGGATTTCGCCCAAGCATAGCCTGAGCCTCTTTACCGATTTTTACAATGGTATCGGTATTGGTATCCACCGCCACGACCGACGGCTCATGAAGCACTATTCCATCTCCGTTAACGTGAACGATGACCGACGCTGTGCCAAGGTCTATACCGATATCCTTACTAAGCTTACTTTTTCCTTTAAATTTAAACATTCTTACCCTCTTTTCAGGGAATTTTCTTCACTTTATATTATACACTCATATGCGCAAAAATGCAAGAAGAATTTTGTCGCACAAATAATATTTACCTATTTTTTACATTTTTACTTGCAAGTGAAAAGCAAACCACGCCTCTTGCGCCCGCTTCCATAAGCTTTTTGACGCAAACGGACATACTTGCTCCCGTAGTCACCATATCGTCCACCAAAAGAACGTATCTTTCCTTGCAGTCTCCCGTATCGCAAAATCTTATATTTCTTTTTGCGTTTAGCATTCGTCCCTTGGAGTCAAGCTTTTTCTGTTGCTTTGCCGAATGCGCAGAGGTAAAAAGTCTTACGTATTCCGCGCCTATACTTGCAGCAATAGCCCTTGCCAAGTCTGCGGAGTGATCAAAGCCCCAAAATGCTTTGGCGCGCCAGCTTCGAGGAACGTTGGTTACGATAATTTCATTACAGTCGGGTAAAACGCCAAGCGTCTGTAGCTCCTCGTCTACTGCCGCCGTCATTTCATCACATACGAATTGCGTCATTCGTTTGCTATGCCTTTTCTTAAGCCAATGCACCATATTCATGTGCGGTGAATATACGTCCTCGCTTTGATAAAAAAACAATTTTCTAAGGCACAGCGCCCCCGCGCGTGACAGAAGCTTTGGCATACACGCGCATTCCCTTGCGGGCTTGAAGCAGGTAGGACAGCCGACGGTCGTCGCTGCGTTCCAATCCAATCTGCATTTATCGCAAAACGCCGTCTCAGTATGCTCATAATCAAGTATTTGTCCGCAACCGCCACACTTATGCACGGTAATAAATCTGCGTCTGAATTCCGTCAAAGTCATCGTCACTTCTCTCCAAGCAGCTCGCAAAGTCCCGTATATCTCATAGACTGTCTGTTATTGTACACCATTTCGGCAACTATGTCCTCGCGTCCTACGAGTATAACCATGCTCTGCGCTCTGGTAATTGCTGTGTAGAGCAAATTTCGTGTGAGCAGCATGGACGCCGCCGAGCACATGGGAATTATAACGATAGGATATTCGCTTCCCTGACTTTTATGAACGGTGATAGCATATGCGTGCTCAAGGTCCTCAAGCAAGGAAAACTCATAGCTCACGCTTCTGTCGTCGAACAGAATGAGCATACGCTCGTCTGCGTTATCTATCTCCTCAATAATTCCGATATCTCCGTTAAATATACCGTTGCCCGTCTTGTCGTCAAGCACACGCGTCCACACGATATCGTAATTATTTCTTATCTGCATGACCTTATCGCCCTCGCGGAATACCTTATCACGAAAGCGGTGCTCTTTTTTATTTGTCGCGGCGGGATTCAGTCTGCCTTGCAGAAGTATATTGAGTGACTCCGTACCCGCCTCTCCCTTTCTTGAGGGAGCTATGACCTGAGTTCCGCTTCTGCCCATCTCGCCGTAGGTTCTCGGCAGACGCGTATGGCAAAGCTCACAGACGGTTGCGGCTATTTCTCTATCCGTTCTTCTCGGGAGAAAGAAAAAGTCGTTGTCCTTTACGCTGAGTACGGGCATCTGTCCGCCGTTTACCGCGTGAGCATTGGTAATTATAAGACTCTTTTGCGCCTGTCTGAATATTTCGGTAAGTCTTACGGTCGCAAATCTTCCGCTATCTATAATATCACGAAGCACGTTGCCCGCTCCAACCGATGGGAGCTGGTCTGAGTCACCGATTATTATAAGTCTCGCCCCCGGCTTTATCGCCCTGAGCAGAGACGCCATAAGCGCGTTATCTATCATCGACGCCTCGTCAACTATGATTATCTGCTCGTCAAGCAGACAATTTTCGTTTCGGCAGAACACGAAGCTTCCCGATGCGTCGTAGGTCATTTCAAGAAGTCTGTGTATGGTCTTAGCCTCCATACTCGTCGCCTCGGACATTCGCTTCGCCGCTCTTCCCGTAGGCGCGGCAAGAGCAATATCAAAGCCCATGCTGTCAAAAATACGTATCAGCGCGCGAACGACGGTAGTTTTTCCCGTACCGGGACCACCCGTCAGCACCATAACACCGTATCTGAGCGCATCCTCAATAGCCTTTTTCTGAAGCTGAGCGTATGTAATTCCGCTCTTTATCTCCTCGTTTCCGATAAAGCTCATAATATCAGCGACGTCCACTGCGGCGCTCATTCTGTCTATCTGACGTAGCTTATCGGCTATATACTGCTCGTTTTCGTAAGTCTCAAAGCGGTATATCATCTCATCGTCCTCGCAGACGCGGGATATAAGCTTGCCCTCTCTCAGAAGCTCGGCGACGGCTCTGTCCGCAGACTCAGCGTCCACCTCAAGAAGCGCGAGAGCGCTCTCGCAAAGCTTTTTGCGCGGCAGGCAAACGTGACCGTTCAGCGTCTCGTTCTTCATGAGAACGTAATTGATACCGCTCATTATACGGTCAAAATTATTATTGAGGAAGCCGAGCTTTTCCGCCATACTGTCGGCTCTTTCAAAACCAATCCCTTCTATCTCGTTACATAGTCTGTAAGGATTTTGCTTTGCGACGTCAACGCATCTCGTTCCCCATTTTTTATATATTTTGAGCGTGGTAGTCACGCCGAAATAATCCCTGAAAAACATCATGGCAGAGCGTACACCCGCCTGCTCCTTAAAGTTCTCGGATATAGAATTGGCGAGCTTCATGGATATCCCCTTGACGTTCGCCAGCCATTCGGGGTGGTTTTCTATAACGTCAAAGGTGTCCTCTCCAAATTCGTCAACTATCCTCTGCGCCGTCTTTGGACCGACTCCCTTTATCACGCGAGAGGAAAGATATTTGAGAATGGACGCAACGTCCGCAGGCATTACACGCTCGTATTGCGTAACGCTGAACTGTCTGCCGTATTTCGCGTTGTGAGTCCATCTGCCGTACACCGTCAGCCTGTCACCCTCGCCCGTCATGGGCATAGCGCCGACCGCCGTTATTATCTCGTCTCCAACCGCCATGTCGCAAATGGTGTAGCCGTTGTCTTTGTTGTAATATATTACGTGCTCAACGCTTCCCTCAAGCCGCTCAAGCCCTTGGGGTGCGTCCGACACATCTTGCCATTCCGACATATCGGTCTCCTTTCGTGAAGTAAGTTTGTGAATGGGATTTTGTCAGAAACTTTCTTTCGAGAAAGTTTCCGACACCTTCAAAGAACTTGAAGAAATAAATAATAAGGCTGTTGGAATTTAGTCCCGTGCTTAAATTTAAGTACGGTGTTTTCTAAGGTGGAAACCGCGTCAAACGTGCAGCAGCGTTTGACGTGGTTTGTACCTTAGAAAAACTGCTATCTTTAAAATTCGAATAGCACTTTATTTACCAAATTTCATAAAATTTGTTCAAAGTTCTCCCGCGGTGTCGGAAACTTTCTCGAAAGAAAGTTTCTGACAAATAACTCAAATCAAACTAGCTTTCTCAGCTCCTCTGCCATATCGGTCTTTTCCCAAGGCAGATCTATGTCCTCTCTGCCCATATGACCGTAAGCGGCGGTCTGGCAGTAGATGGGACGGCGGAGGTCAAATCGGCTTATAATAGCTGCGGGTCTGAGGTCAAAGAGCTTGTCCACAGCTGCTGAGATAGCCGCCTCGTCAACCTTACCCGTGCCGAAGGTATCAATCATGACGGATACGGGCTTTGCAACTCCAATTGCGTAAGCGACCTGGACCTCGCACTTATCCGCAAGTCCAGCCGCAACTATATTTTTCGCTATGTATCTTGCCGCATAACAAGCCGAGCGGTCAACCTTCGTGGGGTCCTTGCCAGAAAACGCTCCGCCGCCGTGTCTTGAATATCCGCCGTACGTATCAACGATTATCTTTCTTCCCGTAAGACCCGTATCACCCGCAGGTCCGCCTACGACGAAACGACCCGTGGGATTAACGTATATCTTGGTGTCCGCATCAACCAAAGACGCGGGAACTATCTTGTTTATAACCTTCTCGATAATGTCCTTGCGAATCTGCTCAAGCTCAACGTTAGCGCTGTGCTGAGAGGAGATAACGATAGTGTCAATTCTCGCCACCTTACCGTCGTGATACTCAACCGTTACCTGAGTTTTTCCGTCGGGACGCAAATATGCAAGCTCTCCGCTCTTTCTGACCTCGGTCAGCTTTATAGCGAGCTTGTGGGACAGAGAGATAGGCAGAGGCATAAGCTCAGCGGTTTCGTTGCAAGCGTAACCAAACATAAGTCCTTGGTCACCCGCACCCGTATCCATTCCGTCGCTCTCGCCCTGCTTTGCCTCAAAGGACTTGTCAACTCCCATAGCAATGTCGGGCGACTGCTCGTGAATAGCAACGTTCACCTTACAGTTATCAGCGTCAAAGCCAATGGTGGTGTCGGTATAACCTATATCTCTTACCGTGTTTCTGACAACCGCCTCAACGTCCACCTTTGCAGTTGTAGTTATCTCACCCATAACGGTGACCGTACCCGTGGTACAAAAAGTCTCGCAAGCCACGCGAGCCATGGGGTCCTGAGCGATAATAGCGTCAAGCATTGCGTCTGAAATCTTGTCGCACACCTTGTCGGGATGTCCCTCGGTTACTGATTCTGATGTAAATAATACTTTTTTCATTTTTTAACCTCCATAAAAAAATCTCCGAAAATCTCCGGAGACAAAATTTCTCATCTTCCGGAATTAGCACCTTACTCCGTCGGAGCAGGTTGCCGTGGCTTCATAGGGCCTGTCCCTCCACCACTCTTGATAAGATAGTTATTTTCTTTATCTATAATAGTATAACATATCTTGCGTCATTTTTCAACACGTTTAGCGAAAAAAATTTAATGCTTTTTGCAGTTAGCGATAAAAAATATAACACTTATTGATTTTTGTGATACAATCATATATACAAATAAAAATCGGCAGCTTTAAACTGCCGAAAAGTGATTAATATATTGCCGATTTTTCAGTGCGTCCCCACACAACATAAAAATATCCGCATCGGTTTTCTTTGCCGTGTATTTATCTGCAGAGCTGTCGCTTTGAGGGCGACAAGCGCAATGGTTTTGTTATTCCCTGAACGCGACAGCCCGTTTTTGATATTCATTCTATCATAACGTATTTATCCGTAGTGGGATTACCGAGAACCTTGGTAGGCGCAACCTTATACCTCTTTGCAACTGACCACGCGGTATCGTCTGAGGCGGGATAGCATACCACTATCTCCGTTTCTCTGTCGGGAAGCGCGTCACCGAAAATTACTTTGTCTACCACACTCACGTTAGTCTCAGCAAAGCAATCCGCCGACAGACCTATTTCCGCATCAATGGAAAGATTACCGTCCGCAAGCTTCATGCTTATATCCATTACCTGAGCACTGCAATCAAAGCACGCAGGCATATCCGCAGCGTCTGCCTCGGTTTCATATTTTACGGGTACGCTCACGTCAGCAGAATAGATATCGTTTTCCTTTTTGTAAATTGACGTAAATACGGTATTACCCGAAAATACGTATTTTCCACCCACAAGCTCGCATTTATCCATATTAGCGCTTCCCATTCCGTAAAGTATCTCAGCGCCCTCGGGAATACTTGTATCGGAAAGCGGTATTCTCTCGCTTACCGTAAAATTGGAGCTCCTGCAGAGTCTCATATTGCGCGAGTTTACGCTGCGCATGATGCATTCGCATTCGTTTCTTACGGAATATACGTCGGACGCGTATTCTACGTTATCATTGCGGCAAGCGACTGCCTGAAGCAGTATACCCACGCTACACTCTATTCCCGTCTCCGTCATGTTGACTGCCATTTCCGAGGTCATACCGTAAACGCGAACGTCGCCCCCTGCTCCGCCCTCTAAATCAACGCTACCCTCAAAGGCAGACTTTGCGGTAAGCGTTTTATATTCTCCGCTCTCCTCGCCTACGCAAAGCATACGCACGATAACGTTACCGCGGCAATCAACACCGCTCTGCAATTTTTCCACGTCAGTAATATCAACCTTTGCTTCAGCAAAGACTACTCTTGTATCCTCCGCATCATTAGGTACACTACATGACACAGTGATAACGTCCGATACACCGCCCTTACAGCTTACGCACGACACGTTTTCATATTTTCTGTATACGTCCATGGGTGACACGTCAGCGTCTATCTGGGCGTTTGGCGCAACCTTGGCGTAAATTCTCACGTTAGGGCGAAGTCGGCTTCTTATGCTCAGTCTGCGAGGCGCGCTTACGCGTGTATTGACACTCTCAGCGATAACGTTGCACAAAACGGAAATATCTTCAATAACGTCCTTATTGTTCCCAACGTCAAACGAGACGCTGAAGCTGTAATCCGAGGATAGCGGAATTGAATAAATACCGCCGTCAGCTCCTATATACGTCACCTGATAGTCAACCGTCCCGTTAAATTCAACCGACTCGTCCCCCACGTATTTAGCGGGTGGAAGCACCGTTTGCGATACGTGCAAAATACGGCGTATCTCGTTCTGATAATCGGGCAAAACAAAATCCCCCGACGCCTCCGCACCGAAGCTGCGCTCATAAAGAGCCATAGTCAAATATCCGTTCTCCCTCTCGTTCATTAAGAAAATCTCCTTTTTCCATAGTTTGTTACGCTAAATAATATGCGCCTTAAGCAAAGTTTATTACTTATGAAAAAATACTCAAAAAATAAATAAAGAAAAATCCAATTTGCTATTGACAATCAAAGGGTTTTATGATATAATATATGGCGTTGACCCGAAAACTCACATGGTGGGATTGGCGCAGTTGGTTAGCGCGTCAGGTTGTGGCCCTGAAGGCCGTGGGTTCGAATCCCATATCTCACCCCATAAAAAGCACGCTTTGGCGTACCTGCGATAAAGCAGGTGCGCCATCTTTCTTTTTCTACCTGTGGTAGATATCTTCCGACTTGAACAAGCGCCACTTTCGTGCTATAATATAATCAACAAGCAGACGGAGGATATTATGAGAGACTATAGTTTTGGTAATTTTCTGCATGAGCTAAGATCGCGTAGAGGCCTTACGCAGTATCAGCTCGGCGCGCTCGTCGGCGTTTCCGACAAGGCGGTTTCAAAATGGGAGAACGGCTCTTCAAAACCGCAGAGTAATATTTTATATAAACTCAGCGATGTACTTGGAGTCAGCGTTGATGAGCTTCTGACTTGCAAATATCATTCCTCTGAAAAGAAGGATACTAAAGGAGTATTTGCAATGAAAAAACAGCTATGGAACAAATCCTTTGATGCCATGCGTGAACGCTATGGCAACTCAGCGCACCTCGAAATCATGAACCGTTTGCTGACAGAGCATGCGGAAATGCAGAACACAGATATGATCGTATATTTCAATCTGTTATCCGTGCTTGCTTCCGAAGCAAGGAAGCAAGGTGAGCATATTCGAGTAAGAGGTGGAACGGGAGCATCCTTTGTGGCTTATCTCTTGGGCGCAACGGAAATCAACCCCTTAAAACCGCATTATTGCTGTCCCGAATGTGGAACGGTTATTTTTGACGACAGCGTGGATGACGGTTGGGATCTTCCCAAGAAAATCTGCTCGTGCGGAAAAGAAATACAAATTGATGGACACAATATTCCGTTTGAAACATATCGTCACGTTGTTCACCGAAATACAAGTTTTGATGTGTCAATGTCGCCAAATATTTGGCGTATAGCAAACTCTGTCATAAAAGAATACTTCAAGGATTGCGAACTGACAGCTACAGAACGGGAAGAAAACCGCATCATAACTTATACTGTCACATCTGATAAATCTGCTTGTGCCTTTACGTTTTTAGCAGACACGGAGTTTGAGCAGTATCAAGCCTTGGAGCGAGCAACGGGGACAGCGTTTGAGCGAGTAAACTTTTCGCAGAACGAGGTGTTGAACGAATTCAGACTCGGTAATACTGATGGCATTCCGAAATTTTGCACGGATTTCTATAAAGATATGGCAGAAGAGGTATCGCTGGGGTCCTTTTACGATTTGATTCAGATATCCGGATTATCTCACGGTACGGGAGTGTGGATTAATAATGCAAAGGAATTGGTAAACCAAGGCATTCCTGTAAGTAATGTAATTGCATATCGCGACGATGTATTCAACCATATAGAGAAGCATATGTTACGAAAAGGCATGTCAAATACCGGATATGCCTATAAGATCATGGAAGATACACGCAGAGGTGTTTATTTCAGAGGCGGTGTTTCGGAGGAAATGAAAAAGCAACTCAAAGATATTGAGATAGAGGATTGGTTCGTTGATTCAATCGGAAAGATTCAATACTTATTCCCGAAAGCACACGGTGTTACCTATGTCAAGTTAGCGGCAACGCTGATGTGGTATAAGATTCATTATCCAAAAGAATTTGCTGAGATCATGTTGTGATTTCTCGCCCCGCCTTGCGCGGGGCTTCGCTTTTGTGTCCACAAAAGCAGTGCTTGTCAGGAAAATTGACAAGGCATAGATGAACATAAAAGAAAGGCTCCCTTGTGTAAAGGGAGCTGACGCCGAAGGCGGCTGAGGGATTGTTTTGAGTGAAAATCTAACATTTTACAATCCCTCCGTCACGGCAAGCCGTGCCACCTCCCTTTACACAAGGGAGGCTCATTACCGCCCGGCAGTATGGAAAAGGAGTACGAACAAATCGTCCGTACTCCTTTTGATATCGGCAGATAAAACCTGCTTTATGGAAGGCACCCCTTCGCAGGTGCTTTTTGCTGTGATATGTGTCCAATTATGCTATGAGGACAGAAAACAAAGCAAGTATAGGAAGATCCGAAAGTATGAAATTTAAAAATGCCTTGCTAAGTATTAAAATAGAGAAAAAACACAAATCACAACTTTGGATTGATAGCGGGAGAATTTCCATTTCACCATAATCGTCCGGCAGAACAGACTACATCAAATTTTGTCGATCAAAAACTGAGTCGCTGTAATCAAACAAAAAGCTTTAGAAGTTGCTCTCAAGAATAGGAAAAGACGGAAGGCGACAATCGGATATATGTGTATTTAAAAAATGGAACTTTGTTGTGATTTAATCATACAACAAAGCAAGCGGTTGCTCAATACCTTTTCGGTAAAAAGCAACCGCTTTTTTTTAGGACTTATGAAATAGCTTTTTCTTATTTGATGCTATGAGAAACAATTAATGATGTATAGATGTACTATAACAGCCTTACTTTTTGTGCTTTTGCATTATCGTCGTTATGTATTCCTTTGGAGATATTCCCATTTGACGCTTGAATACCGTGGAAAAATACAGAGGGTCGTTATAGCCGCAGAGAGCGGCGATATTCTGAACGGAGGTCAAGCCCTGCTCTATCAGTGTGCAGGCGTGCTGAACTCTCAGCGTGCGTATATAATTGTTTATGCTTAATTTAAATTCCTTTTGGAAGGCAGAGGAGACGTATTTTGGATGATAGTTAAGCTCGATGGCGATCCTCTCGAGATTCAGGTCGCTGCTGGTAAAGCATTTATCAAGAAAATCCTTGATTTTATGAGCGGCGTTATCCATAACGTGAGAATCCGTTTCTGAGTAAAGCTCGTTTCCAATCTCGGAGAAGGTATACAGCACGACGCCCTCGCAACACACGCTTGCGTTTTTGAGCTTTTTCGTGACGGTCGAATACCACATGGGTATAAGCGCGTCGTATCCGTGAAATACCGAGCCGCAGGGGTCTATATTATAATCCTCGGCAAGAATGTTTGCTCTTATGCCAAGATAGCTTGTATAAATATATATGAGGCGATCGGTGTTTTCAATGGCGAATCGCTTTGAAGGAGGCATCACTATGACGTCTCCTTTTTTTAACGGAAAGTCAGCTTTTTCGGTGTGCAGGATTCCTTCTCCCTCGGTTATCATGTACATTCTGTGCGTGGCTACTACCTTGGGCTTGGTATCGGAAGGGCATTTTGTTTCGTAAACCGCGCTTATAACGTTGAAAAAATTATAATTGTTGAATTTAGGTAGGAAATTACAAATATTTTGATACATTTTTGTCCACTCCTTATAATTCATCACTGTAAATATAATTATAACACGCACGGATTTTTTTGTCAACACAAATGTAGATTTTTTAAATAAACATATAGAATTATTCAATTTACATAATTTTTGATTTGTGTTATAATGACAATAGACTGAGTTAATGTAATATTCTCATTGGGTATTTTTCCCTTGATGAGATTATATTGCAAAAAATTACAATTGAAAGGAAAAGAGTATGAGCAAAAAAATCAAGATCGGTGTGCTCGGCGGATACCGTGGCTCAAGCATGATAAAATACTGTAAGCAAGCCGAAAACGCCGAGGTGGTTGCTATCTGCGACAATTCTCCCGAGGTGTTGGAAGCGCAGAAAAGAGATGCGGAGGGCATGGATATTGCTTTCTATAATAATTTTGAAGATTTTATAAAGCACGATATGGACGCCGTGGTGCTTGCAAACTACGCGACCGAGCACGCTCCCTTTGCTATAAAGGCTATGAAGCTCGGTAAGCACGTATTCTCCGAGGTAACACCCGTTCAGACTATGAAGGAGGCGGTTGAGCTTGTCGAGACGGTTGAACAGACAGGTATGATATACGCCTACGGCGAAAACTATTGCTATATGCCCGCTCCTTATGAGATGAAAAGACTTTACGCTAAGAATAAGATAGGTGAGTTTGAGTACGGCGAGTGTGAGTATATACATAACGGCGAGCCTATATGGCCCTCTATTACTTACGGTATACGTGACCACTGGAGAAATAATATGTACTCCACGTTTTACTGCACTCACTCTCTCGGACCGATAATCCACGCAACAGGACTCCGTCCCGTATCCGTTATAGGTATAGAAACCACCAAAAACGCAAGACGCCTTGGCGTCGGCTCAAAGGGCGCTGAGTTTGGAATCGAGATGGTAACGCTTGAGAACGGCGGCATAGTCAAGAGTATCCACGGCGGTCTTTATGAGAACTCGGTTTGGTACACCATGTACGGCTCTAAGGGAAGAATGGAGAGCGCAAGAGAGAATACGGGCAAGGGCGACACAAAGACTATATTTGTAAAATGCGATAAGAACGCGGGTGAGTACGCAAAGCTTCCCGTTGAGGAATATATGCCCGTAAGAGAGCACGACGACAAGGCTCGTGCTTTCGGCCACGGAAGCTCGGATTATTACTGTATGTGGCATTTCGTTGAAAAGATAAAGGGCAACCCAGAGGCTGACATAATCGACGTATATGAGGCGCTCGATATGTTCCTTCCCGGAATGTTCGCTTTCCGTTCAATACTGAAGGGAAGCGTTTCCATGAATATCCCCAATCTCAGAAACAAAAACGAAAGAGACGCATGGAGAAACGACACGGCTTGTACCGATCCAAAGGTCGCGGGAGATATGCTTCTTCCCACCTGCAAGGGTGGAACTCCCGATATTGAGGACGAGGTATACGAGAACGTAAAGCGCCTTTGGAGTGAGGAATGCGCAAGCGACAATCCCAATAACTACAGAGCTATGATATTCAAGAAGGGCGAGGGTAAATGATAAACTACGCGTTGGTCATTGGAGCGACGTTGCTGTTTTCCTTGCAGTTTCTGTTTAATCAGCGCTTTCAACAGTCTTATGGAACAGACCTCAAGGCATCTCTTGTATTTTCACTGTACAAAAGCGTAGTTATTATCGTGATAATGCTTTTCATAGCGGGATTTAAGGTAGGATTTACTTGGTTTTCGCTTATTATGTCTGTGGTATACGCCGCCGTGGGAATGCTTATGAGCTATTATAGCTTAAAGGCGTTCTCTGTAGCTAACCTTTCGGTGTTCTCCGTGTTTTCAATGCTCGGCGGTATGATACTGCCGTTCTTCCTCGGAGTTATATTCTACGATGAGCCGCTGACCGTATTCAAGATTATCTGTTGCTTGCTCATCGTGGGCGCGGTGCTTCTTAATATAAGGTCGGGAAAGCAGAATAAAAAAGCGTTGTTATATTATTTCGCCGTATTCGTTCTCAACGGTATGGCGGGCGTTATATCGAAAATACATCAATCGTCACAGCAGCCTCACGTTGACAGCACGGGCTTTATGATATGGTCGAGCATCGTCATGACGGTGATATGCGCCTCGTGGCTTCTTATTGCGTATCACGAGATACCAGTCGTCAAGGGTAAAAATATACTGTTCATTTCGGGTTATGGAGTATTCAACGGAGTGGGAAATCTCTTCCTTCTCATAGCGCTTGCGGTGCTTCCCGCGTCTGTGCAATATCCGCTTGTTACAGGCGGAGTGATGGTATGCTCTACCGTTATAAGCACTATTCGTAAGGAAAAGCTTACCGTAAGAGACTACGCCGCAACAGCAATAGCGTTATTGGCTTCAATATTTATAGTTATCTGACACGGCAGATAATAGCAACGTTTATTATAAAATAAAAAAATAAATGGAGGAAAGAAATGAAATTCAGCAAGTATCTTAAAAGAACGCTCGCGGCACTTTTAGCGTTACTGATGTTATTCAGCGTCGCCGCATGTGCCAAGAAGAATGATGAAGAGACTAACTCCGTGGGCACGGTATCCGACGAGGAGGACAGATTTCCTGCCCGTGATTTTGGCGGAAAGGAATTCCGCGTAATGTATCGTTGGGAGTCCCATGCGTACAACATGATGGACGTTTATGCCGAGAGCATGAGCGACAACCTTATTCAGAACGAGACCTTTTTGAGAAACGAGGCGGTTCAGTCTAAGTACAACGTCGTTATCACTCCCGTACAGAACGCATCTCCCAGAGATATGCTCAGAAACAATGCAAATTCGGGCGAGAACGTGTGTGACGCTCTTGCGGACAGAATGTACGACATATTTCCGTTGATTCAGGAGGGTCTGCTCCTTCCTTGGAACGACGTCGTTGATCTCTCTTGCGAGTGGTGGGACCAGAACTGCGTAGAGCAGCTTAAGATGGGCGGCAAGAACTATCTTATGCAGGGCGACCTTTCTCCGTATTCCACGAGAAGCTATCTTAACTTCCTGTGGTATAATAAGACCCTTGCGGAAAACTCAAAGCTTGACGATCCCTATGACGACGTAAAGGACATGACGTGGACGTTTGAAAAGATGTACACCATGGTAAAGGGCGTGAGCATGGATATCGACGGTGACGGTGAGCGCAAGTCGGGCGACAGATTTGGCTTCCTTACCCAAGTCCCCTACAGACTTCTCACGGGTATGGGAGTATCGTTTACGGTAATCGATAACGACGGCTACCCCAGCCTTAAGGCGTTTGATACCTTGATGGACGAAAAGATAAAGAAGGTAAACGATTTCCTTAAGGATGAGAGCAATACTATCTCTATTGAGAGAATAAATGCGGGTGCGGACACGAGCGGATTTGCTCATATCTACCTTGCGGCACGCTCACACTTCAACGACAACGAGCTTTTGTTCCTTGAGGGCGGCGGAAGCTTTGCTGAGGAAATTAACAACGGCGCTATCAAGTACGGCGTGCTTCCTATGCCTCTTTGGGACGAGGAGCAGGACAGATACTATAACATGGTAGACGAATACGCTTGCGCTTGGGGCTTGCCCTATATGAATAACGACCTCGATTTCACGGGAACGGTTCTCGAATACATGGCTTACGCTTCAAGCTCGCTTGACGAGGCGGTATACGAAACCACGCTTAAGGTAAAGAAGATGCAAGCTCCCGAGGACGCTGAGATGCTGGAGATAATATTCGATAACGGCATGTATGAGCTTGCGTTCGTAGGTAATGTCGGTATTCGCTCAATGCTTGAAAGCATGGTAAATACGGGTAACGTCAGCTCGACCTATAAGAGAAACTACAAGACTATAAACGCAAAGTATACCGAGCTTCGTACCGCGCTTGAAAGCTTGAACGGCGAGGCTGAATAAGGTGAGATACATGAAAAAGATAAGATTTCTTGCGCTTTTGCTTCTTCTCGCAACTCTTCTGACGGGTTGCGGTGGAGGCGGCGTGAGTGAAACGGATACGCCCGACACGCAGAAGCAAGAAACGACCAAGCCCTCGGACAGCAAGGGCGAGAGCGATAAAGAGCCTGCCGAGTTTATTACCATGTTCGGCAAGGATTCCTCAAAGGACTACGTTGTAATAAGCGGCAAGCATAACGCCGAGAATGAGGTGAATCAGTTCGCCAGCAAACTCATGCAAAGAACAGGACATTCTGTAAAGCCCAAGGATGTTAGTAATGCCGTAGTTGAAAACGAGATAGTTATCGGATATGCGTATAACCGCGCGGAAAGCGTTGATACGTACGCGGAGATAGCCTCGACCGTATACGATATCCGCTTTGTAGGCAAAAAGCTCGTCGTATCCGCTTATACCTCTGACGGACTTGTGCTTGCGCTCGACTATCTTGCGGCGTATATCAAGGCAAACGACGACGGCGAATATGGACTTATGTCTGACTTTGCTTATTCTGCGCAGAATATCAAGCTTGACTACGACGTGCCTAAGCCCGTTACCAAGAAGGGATATGTCTTTGACGGAAGCGTCAGCAACTCCATGCTACAGCTTGCATATAAGAATCTGACCACCGAGGAGGTCACCGCTTACGGTAAGCTTCTCAGGGAAAAGGGCTTTACGGAACATTCAACGAATACCATAGGCTCTAATCTGTTTGCAAGCTACTATACCGACGATATGCAGGTGCATACCATGTTTTATCCTGCGCTGAAGGATTTCAGAATAGTGTTCGGTAAGAAGGGCTATTTGCCATCGACAACTGCTCCGCAGTTTACGAGAACTAACGACGTTCAGCTTACGCAAAATCTCCGCATGGGACTTGATAACGGAATGTCGTATATGCTACAGCTTGCGGACGGCAGCTTCCTCATTATAGACGGCGGACTGTATACCGCCGATCAGATGACGGCGCTCTGGAATTACGTTAATACCAATAAGCCCGCGAGTGACGCAAAGCCGAGAATTACTTGGATGTTTACTCACGCGCACAACGACCATATGCAGCTTGCGATAGAGTTTATGAACAACTATTCAAGCAGAATAAACTTGCAGATGGTTTGCTATAATTTGCCCAATACTGATGAGGTAGTTGACGCGGGTGCGGGACTTGCTCCTTATATCAAAAAGCTAAAAACGGCTCTTAAGACCAATTATCCGAATACCGTTCAGTACGTATATCACAGCGGACAGAAGCTTCTGCTCCCGGGGGTTGAGATCGAGTTCATGGCGACGCAGGAGGGCTATTGGCCTCTTGAATTTGAGAACGAGAATCTCACGAGTAACGTATGGCGAATGAAGTTTGAGGACGGAAGAACGCTTCTCATAGTCGGTGACCTTGAGCTTACGGGAACGGAGCGACTTACAAAGGTTTACGGTGCGGAGCTTGAGAGCGATATATTCCAGGTAAATCATCACGGAAAATCGGGAATGACGCAGAACCTCATCAATTACGTTGACCCCAAGATATGCTTGTGGCCAACTACTAAGGCAAGCTTTGAGAATAACAATTCCATAACGGGATATCAGAATAATGCTACGCTCAAAGCAAATCTGAAAACGTCCAAATGGACGAGAGACGACGGAACGTCGGGTGACCGTATACATTATCACGGAGACGGAGCGTTTATAATAACGTTTATCCCAACCGCTTGATGTAGAGATAATTTTTATTACGTAGATGGAAGGAGAGATGTCGGAAAACTGACGCAAGCCAATCGCGACCACAGAAAAATTAAAAAACAAAAACAGAAAGGAAATCATTATGAAAAAGATTTTAAGCATCATTCTTACAGCGCTTATGCTGACTGCAAGCTTTTCAATGCTTGTAGTCCCCGCAAGCGCGGCAGACAACGCGTCTCCCGTAATCACGCCCGACGCGTCTTGGTATGACGCAAACGCAACAACTCTTGTTATTAACGACGCCGCAGATCTCATGGCGTTCGCATTGCAGCTTGAAGCTAAGAATACGTTTTACGGTAAGACCGTTGAGCTTGCGGCTGACGTAGACCTCAATCCCGGTTGGACAGCAAGCGAGACTGCGCCTACGAACGTATGGCCCTATAAGACGGTTGCCGCAGAGGGATTCTGGGGAACTTTTGATGGAAAGGGACACACCATTTCCGGTATTTATAACGACTTCAACTCCATTCAGGCAGGTATCTTCGGTAACTACGCAACGAGACCTAATACAAGACTTGATCCTGAGGATAGCTCAAAGTACATAATTCACAATATCATGATTAAGAACGTTGCTATAGTAAACTCCGTTCAGATAGTTCGCGGTCAGGATACTGGCGGATTCTACGGTTACGTTGCGCAGGGCGTAAGCAACGATAATTTAAATTATACTACCATAAATTTTGAAAACGTTTACAATGGAATTTCTCTCTATGATCTCGCCGCTTCTTCTAACAATAAGGCAGGTACTGCTTTCTGCCTCGGCGGATTTGTCGGTAACTGCAATAGCAGCGGAATCGTGTTGAATTTCAAAAACTGCGTATATGCAGGCAATATGAAGTTTGATACCATGGTAAACGATAAGGTTGGCGGCTTTGTAGGAACGACGGGTACGACCCAGAAGGACGTTGTAGCAACAACCTATGAGAATTGCGCATATTATGGAAATGCTGATATCGGCGCTGACTTCTTTGCTTGCTTCTCCGCTGACGGAATCAGAAAGGATATAGTTAAGAACTGCGTATCCGCAGGCGTTATGAAGTCCTCCGCAGATCCTATGGAGCTTATTACAGGTGCACTTGTTCACCAGAAGAATACGGGTACTACCGTAACAGGCTGTCTGTATACCACTACCAACGGTCTGAACGTACCCTTCGGTGAAGAGGTATCCGTTGCTCCCGAGGGAACGACCTTCTGCACGCACGCTGAGCTTATCGGCGCTAACGCAAAGACTCCTACTGAGGGCTGGACAAAGACCGCAGGCTACGCAATGCCTACTGCTCTTTACACTCAGCTCAAGACTCTTATCGACGCCCAGACTCCCATAGTTCCCGATGGAACTGAGCTTGGCGGCGGAGAGCAGAACGACGACAAGAAGGAAGATACGACCAACAATAACAAGAAGGAAGAGACTGAGACCAAGGCTCCCGAGACCGAGGCTGAGACCACTGCTGCCGTTACCGAAAAGGTAGAAGAAGGCGGCTGCGGCGGCGTTATCGGAGTTGGCGCTGTTGCTATCGTTGGCGCTGCTGCAATAGCAGTTGCTCGCAAAAAGAAGGAAGACTGAAATACTTTGATTAAAGATTAAAGTATTGCTCCATGCCGTTCGGTACGGCTGAGGTTCGCGGAATGCGAAAATACGAATTTCCGCAAAACCAATACTGTCCGAACGGCATTTTTGTATGCCGTTCGGACGGGAACGGTTGGCGCGGATTTAAAAAACATAAATACGTTACGGTATTTTGTTGATGATTGTTATTAATTTGTGATTTGTTGGGTGGTTTATTTATTTTGCTTTTTATGACTTCGCTGTATCTTCACCTCAACGTGTCATCCTGAGCGGAGTCACAACGCACGGATTTTTTGAAGCGAATTGATAATATCTTGTGACGCAGTCGAACTTTCCGTGAGGAGAGGAACGAACCGAGCGGAAAGCAACGA
>JAFTXE010000115.1 GCA_017461745.1 Clostridia bacterium
AGGGAAGCCTTGGTTGTAATCGTTTCTTTATCTACAACAATTTTATTTGTTCTTAACCTGCGGTTTAGCAAAATAACATTCAGAATAGCAAAGGCTCGGCTTATATAAAGGCTTCCCTTGGGGGAAGCTGTCAGCGGAGCTGACTGATGAGGGTAGCCGACGAAGTCGGCGTGCGTCCTGTCACAAATCTAACTTTTTTTATACCACTATGATTTTATGTTTTTTCAAAAAACTATTGTAAAATCAAGGATTTTGTGTTATAATAAACTTGTCACACGAATTGAATATTTTTACAGTTTTTGTTGATAGGGTATATTATGCCTTTTTTTGCGCATATTTATCATCAACTCGCGTTTTTATTTTGTAAAAACTGCGAACTCCATCGTTGGTGATATGTATGCTTGTATTTGCATAACTGTATTATTCAATTTGTGTGACAACAAATCGGAGTTTGCGTTTTTGGGTGCGCAGCTTCGGTTGTCGCACCTTTTTTATTTGTCAGACTTTCAGCAAAGGGAGTGATTACCATATTACACAAGCCTACTACACCGATACCCAAGGGCTACGTATCCCCTGATTTAGACGAGGAGCTCGAATACTTATTCCGTATCTTCTGCGCTCTGAAAAAGCGCCCTCACCTTCGAAAAATACGCCTCTACAATCGCTTGTACGAAGAGATTCTTTACTTTCTCGTTAAATATGGCGAATATGACTATGAGGACGAGCAGCTCAGAATAATTTATCTCAATAACATAGCCAGATCAATACCAAGGCGCTATAACGACGACCAAATTTCCCTTTCACTTATAAATAATTTTTTAGAGCGCAGAAGAAACGTATGGCTGATACACGCCGTATTTATAGATTAAAGAAACCCGTCAAACGTGCAGCAGCGTTTGACGGGTTTCCTCCTTAGAAAAATGCCGTACTTAAAATTAAGCACAGCATTATATTCCAAAATCCTTAATATTCATTTGTTCCAAGTTCTTTGGGGTATGGGGTCTTTCTCCGAAAGAAAGACCCCATAATCGCGTCCTCGCGTCCTCACGCGTCTATCTTCATGTCTCCCGTTTTTACCCAACCTATCTTACGAAGGATCTCGTTAAAGATAAAGGACAGCACTGCGGGAAGAACGATACAAAGGAGCACTATTCCCACCCACTTCATAGCGCTATTGGGCGTTGCGGAAATAATTCCGATAGGTCCTACGAGACCGCACGTACCCATACCTGCGGACACGCCGACACATTCGAGCTTGAAAAGAAGCGTTGAAAGAGGACCGCACACGGCGGCGGCAAGCGTTGGAGCTATCCATATCTGCGGCTTGCGGCAAATATTACCCATCTGGAGCATGGACGTACCAAGTCCCTGCGCGACTACACCGCCCCAACGGTTTTCTCTGAAGCTGATGACCGCAAATCCGACCATCTGACAGCAACAGCCAACGGCGGCAGCTCCGCCCGCGAGTCCCGCAATTCCTATACTTGCGCAGATTGCCGCGGAGGATATGGGAAGCGTCAGTATAATACCGACGACGACGGACACTATTATACCCATAAGCAAGGGCTTAAGCTCGGTGGCAACGTTAATAAAGTTACCGAGAGCGGTCATTACGTAAGCGATACCGGGGCAAAGCAGCTTTGCGACGGCAAAGCCTGAAAGAAGAACCACCGTAGGAGTTACGAGGATATCGACCTTCGTCTTTTTGGAAACGAGCATTCCGACCTCAGACGCGACGATAACGGCGAAGAAAGCTCCCGCAGGTCCTGCCCCGCTCATTCCGTAGCCAATGCTTCCGACGACGGCGCAGCTACATACGACTAAGGGATGCGCCTTAAGTGCCGCTGAGATAGCGCAGCCTATTGCCATTCCCGACGCCGCGGAGGCGTATGTATTTATCTCATTGAAAAATTCAAGACCCGTGTACTTTCCTATAGTACCGAATATAGTACCTATAAGAAGTGACGCAAACAGACCGAGCGCCATTGCGCTCATTGCTTCGATGAAATATCTGTGAAGATATTTTTTTAACTTTTCCATGCTTTTTGTTCCTTTCTTTTTGATGTGTATATTCACATGTATATTGGTAATATTATATCAAATTCAAAAAGCAAAGTCAAGATAAAAAATTCACACACATATCGACAATTTTCTTTATATTTTGTGCATTACAGCAAATTTTACCAAGGGAGAGGAATATAGCTTATCAGCTCGTACACCACGGGGACGAGAAGCGCGGGGAGGAAATTTCCGACGCGTATCTTTTTGGGCCACAGCAGATTTACGCCCACGGCGAATATAAGCACAGAGCCGACACCCGACAGATTAGCTATCAGCGCGTCCGACATAAAGTCTGCGATAAACACGCCGAAAACGGTAAACAGTCCTTGATAAACGCCAACCGCCAACGCCGAGAATATAGCGCCGACGCCGTACACTGATGCGAGAGCTATTACCATAATTCCGTCAAGTATGGATTTTATGTAAAGCGTGGTAGCGTCTCCCGTCAGCGCTTCATCGATAGGTCCGCAAATTGCCATAGCGCCGATACAGAATATTAGAGAGGCGGTAACGAAGCCGTCCACGAATTTATTGTCATTCTTAGCGCCCACAAGCCGCTTCAGCTTTTCGCCAAGACTGTCAAGTCCCTTTTCTATATTGATAAGCTCGCCCGCAAGTCCGCCGAGCACGAGGGATATAACTATGAGCATAGTCGAGCCCGACGTCAAGCCGTCGCCCTCAACGGTAAATATCATCTCAAACGCGCCCGCCGCTCCTATAAATATAACGGCAAGTCCGCAAGCCTGCATCATTATTTCTCTGAATCTTTCCTTAAGTCCGCCCTTGAAAAGCAGTCCAAGGCAACCGCCCGCTATTATGGCGACCACGTTTACAATAGTACCAAGTCCTATCATGTTTTTTCCTTCTTGATTATTATTTGATGTGTAAATTGTGATTTATCGGGGACGCGGGGGATGCGGGGGACGCGGAGGGACGCGGAGGACGCGTTGTCGCTTTTCGAGAA
>JAFTXE010000116.1 GCA_017461745.1 Clostridia bacterium
CCGCAAAAGCTTTCTTGCAGGGTGGTAGCCCGACAAATTCAGCATAAAATCCAAAATAGCTTAGTCGGGCTACCACCCTGCAAGGAAGTTTTTTGCCAAGCTTTTTTTCAAAAAAGCGGAAATCGCATCCCCTCGCATCTCCTCGACAAATCATAATTTAATTACTCACCCTAAAACAAAAACCGCCGAGAGAGCGGTATTTGAATAAAATTTTTAGAAGGAGAACGACTATGAAAAAACTATTAGCGTTCATTTTGACTCTTGTGATGGTGGCAAGCACCTTCACGATGTTACCCTTGTCGGTGTCGGCAGATACGACATTGGAGGGATGGGATGGTACTACGGCTACACAACCATCACTAAAAGACCCGACGAAAAGCAATTCCGCAGCGAACCCCTATTTGATAGTTTCTGCTGAAAATTTGCTTTGGATGTCACAGCAATTACCTCAAAGCACATCAACAAAAGGAAACTTAACAGGTTATTATTTACAAGAAAAAGATATTGACTTGAATGGGAAATCTTTAAAAAGTATAGGTTGGTATGGCACTGCTAATGAAACAGATTCAAGTATAGCATTTGCAGGAACTTACGATGGAAACGGTAAAAAAATTCATAATGGTTCATTTAGTGCGCAAACCACTTCTTCAAGCGCTCATTACGGAACAGGCTTGTTCGGTGTGATTGATGGAGCTGTTATCAAAAATGTAGTTCTCGATAGCATTACCATTAAGTCGCCTTACTGTGTAGGCGTACTTGTAGGTCGTTCAAGGGGTGCCGCAAGCACTATTGAAAATTGCAAGGTTACGAATACTTGTGTTGCGATGAGCACTAAAACAGCTATTAATTTCCCTGCAACCTCAGGGGGCGTTCAGCTGAGGGGTGACAGACAAACAAGGGCATCAGGACTTATTGGTATTGCTTGTAATGTAACTATTACCAATTGTGTTAGTGCTGCTACGGTTATAGTTCCTGGTAATTTTGCTGTTGCAGGAGGAATCGCCGGTACGGCAGCTGGCAATTCTGTAATCAAAAACTGCGTATTTGAAGGAATAATAAAAATACATCTTATTGAATTAACTCCGACTGGTGTAACTGTTGAAGGAAATAAAATATTAAGTAGCGGTAATGCTCAATATCCTGCTCAATGGGCTGGTGGAATTGTTGGATCAGTTGGATACGGAGCGAGTGGTTCAAATACGGGTAATACTCCTGATACAACTGGTGGACTTTCTATTCAAAACTGCCTGAACAATAGCGCGGTTGTTTTGAACGGAAGTTATACTGCGGATGCAGTTTGCTTTGGTGGTATTTTAGGTTCAGCTTTTGGTTTAAAAGCCAATGAGACTTATGAGATAAAGAATTGTTATAATTTTACTGGCTCTGACGATATTACTAATACTAATAATGCAGATTATTTAAGAATTGCAGGTCTTGTTGGAAGTGCTTACGCCAATAAGGTTGCGCTTACACTAAATAATTGTAAAACTGTAGCAATTGGTGGAGAAACAAACACTTCCGATATTGGTGTACAAGGAACACAAGATATAACAGATAATGCAGTTGCTGACATTATATCTAATTTCTATAATGAACGTGTTAGTGATGCCGCAGAGAACAATACTACTTATGAAGGAATATCGCTTGAAAATTGCTCCGTTTCCACCGACACCGTCAAGCTCGCCAAAGAAGCCGACATGGTTGCTGCTTGCGACCTCGGTATTCAGGCGCACAGTACGGATGCGGGCAAGTACCGTTTCTTCGCTACTATCGACGGCTTGAATTGGGACGAGGCTGGCTTCAATATTACTGTTAACAACGGTAATAAGAGCGTAACTAAGGAGTTTTTCGTCACGGTAGCTTATAATTCGATTGAGGAAAACGGTGTTACCGTTACGGATATTAACGGACGCAAGTTTATAGTGCTTGTACTTGAAAACGTGGAGGCTGATTGGACGTTTGAGATAAACGCTTACGTTGAGGATTCTACGGGTACGTATCCTACTACCACTTGGACGGGTGAATTCGGTTGAAGGGAAGCGTGGGACATGGACAATATTTCCGTAATGTACCACAACGTTCTTGGCTATAACGTAACTCAATCTGACGTGGAGAGCAGGGCGGCGACGCTTCTGACGCTCTACCAAAATCAAGCTCCCGATATTCTTGGATTTCAGGAATTTACAAACGATTTCAGAAGCTTTATCGACGGAACTGACTTTGAAGCGTGGCTTTATGATAATTATATCGAGATATGCTACGGCGACGGCGGTAGCGCTCTTGAAGACCAAGGCGGTATTGCCACTCCCATATTCTACCGCAAGGATGCGGGACTGACGCTTGGTAGCTCAGGCTACGTAAGAGCGAGAACAGCGGCAACCAAGGGAACGACATGGGCAACGTTTACAACGGGAGAGGGAAATACCTTCTGCGTAAGCAACTCCCATTTCGTGTCACCCACCGAGCAAGGAGCAAACACAGACTACGTCAAGATGCGCGAATATCGCGAGGCAGACGTTAGCGCTTGGATCACGAAGCTTTCCTCTCTGAATCTCGATTGCCCCGTTATTTCGGGCGGAGATTTCAACTCGGGTAAGATATACGCTGAGCCTAATGCCGAAAATTATTCTACCCCCTACGAGATGCTTGCCAATGCGGGATGTACCGCAGCAGGAACGGTTGAGGGCTCTCTGTCTGAGGGAATAGTTTCGGGATTTGACCACATAATGCTCAAGGGCGAGCTTTTGGAATATTCTTATTCCTTCGTTTCGGGCGACGTATCCGTCGTAGGAAGTGACCACGCACCCCAAACTGTTACCGTGATATTTAAATAATTTATGTGAGGTTAAACGTATGAAAAAACAGTTTAATACGCCAAAATGTCAGCTGCTTATACTTGACTCGGAAGAAGTCATGACGCTCAACAGCGGAGAGAAGGCGACTTGGGATGATCCTAAAGACGTTAGTAGCTGGTTTGACACAGAGGCAGCGGAATAAATTACTTGGTTATTAAAAAATATATAAAGGAGATAGACCATGAAAAAAACATTAGCGTTCCTTTTGACTCTTATTATGGTTTTCAGTACCATAGCGATCGTACCCATGTCGGTGTCCGCAGACACTACCGCTACGCCGACAACCCCCGAGGTGGTGACATATTCCGCAGGTTATGCGGGCAAGCCCGCAGGAAGCGGAACAGCACAGGATCCGTATAAAATAGCGTCTGCGGATGACCTTCTGTGGATGGCTAAGTCCCTTGCATACGGCGATGAAAATACCGATATCGCCGCTACCACGGGCGCTGCGGGTAAGTTTGTCAACGGTGTTGACGGCGAGCTCAGAACACATAATCCTTTTGCGGACAGCTATTTCGTTCAGACCGCAAACATTGACCTCGGCGGAAAGGTCCTTCCTTCTATAGGACTTCTTAACAGTGATGCTACCGAAACTCACGTTCTCGGCACGTTCTACTCGCTGTTCGGCGGTACGTACGACGGTCAGGGTTATTCTATTTCCAACGGATATACCGCACGTCTTAACCCCAACAGAAACGATTTCAAGGCTTACAATATAGACAATAGCCGCGGAGGCGTTGGCTTGTTCGGAGTTATCGCAGGGGCTACCATTAAGAACGTAAACCTTAAGAATTTCAAGGTTTACAGCGACGAAAGCCTTAAGATAGGTTGTGCGGGCTTGCTCGTTGGTATTGCTGTTTCAGCATTCACCGATCCTCTTAATCACAATCTTATCCAAAATTGTACCACCGACGCTCAGTGCGGCATGACTGCTCTCGCGGCTACAGGAAGAAGCTCCGATCAGTCTGAAAAGTTCTATCGTTGGGGCGGTTTGGTTGGAAGCGCTACTATGACCACTATTGAAGACTGTGTCAACAACGCTCCCATTACCGTAAATCATACAGTTGCTTACGTAGGCGGTATCGTTGGCGCGTTGGTAGGCGGCGTGGTAAGAAACTGCGAAAACAATGCAAACATCACCGTTACCAATGCAGATACCGCAACCAAGACCAAGAACTTCCGCGCATTTGGCGGTATTGTCGGCGGAATTCCTTACAACGCAAACGCTGCTGATTACAATACTCTCATTGACGGTTGTGTAAACAAGGGTAACCTTACCAACGACAAGGCGGCTGTGACGTCATACGTTGCGGGCGGAATTCTCGGAGGCGCAAGAAAAGCAGGAAAGATTACCATTACTATAAGCAACTGCGCAAGCCTTGGTACTATAAACATGAGCGCGGCTGAAACCGTTGGATGTGCAGAGGGCGCTCTCGTAGGTGCTTTCCAGATATATTCCTCCGACAGAGTAAATTATCCTCAGGCAGTTGACGTAAGACTTCTTAACAATACCTCTATTGCCATGGCAGGTCTTGATACCAAGAAGGTTGACGCAGAGGAAAAGATTATTGAGGTAAACAGCAGTGCGGGTGAGGTAGTTTCCGTTAATATGGAAAACGATACTAACACCGTTGCTTGTAACTGGATAAACCTTGGCGAAAAGAATGTTACAGACTCAACCGGCGCAGAGCAGAAGGACAATCATCAGCAAGTAGTAGACGCTTGTCTTACTGTTAGTGAGTGCAAGGTCGATACCGCTGAGAACGCTACTGCTAAGGTAACGGCGGCTCGCAAGGGAGCAATTCCCGTAGCAGTTCAATCCTACACTGAGGCAAGCGAAAAATCAGGCGCTATCAGACTTCTTGCTCTTGTTGACAATCTTGACGCAAAAAAGATAGGCGTTGAGATTATTAAGATAAAGGATGGAAGCGTTGTAGCCGCTGTTGAAACCACATCGCTTTATACGTCCGTAATAGTAGCAGGAAGAACGGTAAACGCCGCTGAAGGCGAATACTACGCTGCTATAGTCGTTGATACGAAAGAGCTTGATGGCGAGTACGATATCCGCGTGTTCACCGAGGATGCAGACGGTAATAAGATATATCGCTCTGCCGTTGAATCCATCGAGTTTAAGAGAGGCGAGCTTAAGTAATTATTAATTTAAGGAGAAGCTTATGAATAACAAATTTTTAAATATTTTTCTTGCGCTCACGCTTGCATGCGTTATGCTTATTACGTTTGTCGCTTGTAAGAACGGAGAGAACGACGGTGAGACCGAAAACGTTAACACCTCGGAGAGCATCGAAGAAACAACTACCGAAGAGCCTACCGAAACTACCGAGGCTCTTGCCGATAAGGTTAACAACAAGGGTGCTAATACAGATGATGTATGGGATGAAACAACTCCCGTATAAGCTTAAAGTTTAAACATGAAAAAGGAACGGTTTTGTTTGATAAAAAATCAAACGATTCCGTTCCTTTTTACATATTTTCAAAAGCAGATACGACAGGCATAAGCAAGATTAAAACTTAAAATAGCACTTGAACAGCAACAAAAGATATCTTGATAAATACAGATAAATTTACATAGTGAAACAATACTATTGTGTTTTATGATTGATATCAAGTGATTCACGGAATTTATCTCTGTATTGAGTGGGACTGAGCCCCGTATGCTTTTTAAATTGCCTACTGAAATAAAGTGGGTCGGTAAAGCCGCAAAGCTCGGAAACCTTGGCAACGGTGATATCCATTTCGGCAAGAACGCTTTTTGCCTGCTCGACCTGCTTTATTATTCTGTAGTTCATCGGCGTGTATCCGTACGCCTCCTTGAAGGAGCGGATAAAATGTCCGACGCTCATTCGGTATCTTGCCGCAAGCTCTGATACCGAGACGGGAGTTGTGACGTTTTCAAGCTGTTTTGCCGCACCTGAGAAGGGGGAACGCTCTATTTTCGGTGTCGCCAGAAGAGTCAGCAAGGACCAAAGCAGCGTGGCGGGGTAGTTAGGCAGATTTCCGTTGCTGAAGAATTTAGCCTCCGTCAGCATGGACCAAAGTTTTTCAATTTCGTCCGCTCTGTTAGCGGGACTTGTATGAGCTCCCGCGCAAAGCCCTATTTCATTGAGTATCTTTTCTACCGCATAGCCTGTGAAATGCACCCAGAAATAGTGACAGCTCTCCAAGCCCACGCCCGCATAGGCGTATTCGTGTCGCTGCCCTGGGGTGTATATATAAAACTGATTGTCGTAAATTACCTCACGTTTACCGATAAACGCTTTTCCCGATTTTACGTAAAGAAGGTGGTAGTCCTTTCGTCCGTCACGGAATACGGTCATATTGTCCTTGATGTTATGCCAATATCCGCAGTTATTGACGTATAGCCAATCGCAGATATGGGCGTCAGTTTTATAATCTCCATTTCTGCTTTCGAAGAAGGTTTTCATGATGTCAAATCCCTCCTTTGACCTTTTTCATATTTATTATACTACGCATTTGTATGTTTTGTCTATAGGTAAAATAAAAAATATCAATTTAATCCATATATATCATCTTTTGCAATGGTATTGAAGGTATTGCTTATGCTATAATGACAATGAAAACAAATCTTTGCGAAAATGTTTGTTGCGTACTATATAGCAAGTGCATTTTGTACTTTTTTCAAGGATTTTCCTATAAAATAATGTTTGTCTTGTATAATAAAGTTGCCAAAATTCCAAAAGCTATTCAATTTGCGTACGATATTTCAAGGTATTCAAGCATATCGCAATAGTCCATATTTAAAGAGTGAATTGATGCGAAATTGGTATATCTCGGAAAAAATAGTCTATATTTTGGGATAACGTCAATAATATTAAGTTACAAATTGTCAGTAGAACTGTGAGGTATAAAAAATGAACAAGAAAAAAATAGTTCCATCGTTCGACGGAAAAAGCTTTTATATGAATGGAGAGCCGTTTAAGATCATATCGGGAGATATACATTATTTCCGTATACATCAGGCGGATTGGGACAAGCGGCTTGATTTGGCTGTGGACTTTGGTCTTAATACTGTGCAGACCTATGCGCCGTGGAGCCTTCACGAGCCGAAAGAGAACGTTTACGATTTTGAGGGAATGCTCGACCTTGAGCTGTTCTTGCAAAAATGCGACGAGCACGGCTTGAAGGTACTGTTCAGACCCAGCCCCTATATATGCTCGGAGTTTGACCTCGGCGGCTTGCCTGCATGGTTGCTTAACAAGGATGGCTTGAAGATAAGGACGCACGAGGAAAAATATATGGCGGCTGTCCGCAGATACTACAACAACCTGATTCCGCGTTTTCTGCCGTATCTATCTACTAACGGAGGACCTATTATTGCGGTTGCGGTTGAGAACGAATACGGAAACTACGCTACCGACAGAGAGTATATCGCAAAGACGGCAAGGCTTTTGCGTGAGGGTGGCGTTGACGTACCTCTTTATAATACCGAGGGCTCGGAAAGCGCTAAGTATTTTGCTTACGGAGGAGTTGAGGGCGGCTTTACGGGGCTTAACTACAGAGCCTTGGGCGGAGTTGCCGACAAATATGCTTCCATTAAGGAGAGCACACTGAAGAATATGCCTTTGTTCATAGGTGAGTTCTGGGCGGGACGCTCCTCGCATTGCGGAGAGCCATTCTCCCGCAGAAATCCGAAGGAGACCTCGGATGGCTACAAAGAGGCGTTGGAGCTTGGCGCAAACGTCAACTTCTATATGTTTTCGGGTGGAACAAATTTTGCGTTTATGGGGGGCGCTCTTAACGGTTTTTCGTATACGCCCCGTGAGGGTGCGAAGCCGAGATATATGCCGTTCGTCACGTCCTACGACGTGGACGCGCTCGTATATGAGGACGGCTCGGTCGGAGAAAAGTATTATCTTTGCAGAGAAGAGCTTGACAAATATCTGGGCAGAGCGCCAAGACCCCGTATTCCTTTCCCACACCCCGTTCAGAAGATGAGCGTAAGTCTTACCGAAAAGGCTGATTTCTTTGAAAATATTGATGCGCTTACGGCAAAGACCGTTGAGTCCGTTTATCCTCTTAAGATGGAGGACATGGGGCAGAGCTACGGATTGGTAATGTACACGCAGAAGGCTGATACCGTGTTCTCGGGACTTACCGTTACGGGAGTTAAGGACAGAGCCACCGTGTTTGTCAACGGTGAATACACGGCAAGCTTTATGAGAGAGAGGGGTGTTAGCTCGGATAAATACGAGGTCAAAAATGACGGCGGTAACGGTCGCATTAAAATAGATGGTTCGGGTAAGGGTTATACCTTCGACGTTATTGCGGAAAACCTCGGAAGAATTTGCTTCGGCTGTGAGATGATGGGAGAAAAGAAGGGAATTGAGTATATAGTTAACGACCTCAGAGTTCTCGTTAACTGCACCAACCGCTCCATTCCGCTTGACGATATATCGGGACTTAAGTGGAAGGACAACGACCCCAAATGCTTCAAGCGCCGCATGCCCGTATTTCTCAAAGGAAGCTTTGACGCAAAGGCTGGCGTTGATACATACGTTTACACCAAGGAGTTCGGACACGGTTACGTCTGGATAAATGGCTTTAACCTCGGCAGATACGACGTTGCGGGTCCGCAGTTCACGCTGTACGTCCCGGGCGCGCTATTAAAGGAAAAGGACAATGAGATAGTCGTGCTTGACCTTTCCCCTACTTCCGATACCGCTACGGTAGAGCTTATTGATAAGCACATACTTGACGGTGACGCCGAAGAAATGGCGTAAATCAGATAAGTTTATTTTGGCATAGCCATTAATAAAAATAAAAAACAAAATACAGGAGGCATATCATGAAAAAATTCAAAAGATTGCTTTGCGGATTACTTTGTCTTGCAATGCTGCTTTCCACCATGGGACTTATGTCCTGCGCAAGCTCCGAGGAAGAGGAGACTGATGAAGAGGGCACTGTCGTAACGCCTGAGGACACCACCGTACCTTCGGCACTTCCCGAGGATCTTCGTTTTAACAACAAGCAGGTAAATATTCTCGTGAGAGAGGCTTATAAGACAGAGTTTATGGCAGAGAAGAACGGCGCGGTTATCGACAGCGCTATTCACCAGAGAAACATTCAGGTTGAGGACAGACTTGGCGTTAAGCTCAATTACGTTGCTCAGGTGGCTGACACAGACGCAAGAGACGTTGCGTATCTTCAGGCTATAAAGAACCTTTATATCGGAGGTATTACTCCCGCTGACGGAGGCTATCACATTATAACCTCTCACTGTACCTACGGCGCAACGCTTGCTCTTGACGGCGTTAACTACAATCTTCTCAGCGAAAATGAGAATAACTACCTTGATTTCTCAAAGCCTTGGCACAACCAGAACTTTATAGAGGCTAATACTCTTCGCAATACACTTTATTTCTCCGTAGGCGACGCGAATCTCTCGGCTATCGACCGTTCGCTCGTTACCTATGTCAACAAGACCGAGGCGGCAAAGCAGGGACTTGACGATATCGACTTTATCGAGATAGTAAACAACGACGAATGGACGCTCGAATACCTCAAGAACCTTACAAAGAATATCTACGAGGACACCTCGGGAGATAACCTCAGAACCTATGATGACTACTACGGTCTTGGAATAATCAAGGGTTCGGGTAACATGGACGGCGTACTTCTTGGAAGCGGCTTTAAGTTCTCACAGCGCTCCAACGACGGCGGTCTTGAGCTCGCTATAAATTCAGCGAGAAACGAGCAGATATACTCCAAGCTCTATAACTTCTTCTTTGATGCGGTTGACGGAGTAAGAGTATATCTTCCCACCTATGAGACGTCAGGTCACGACGAGTATTACGGAACCGATGTGGCGTATTTCAGCGACCAGATGTTCTACGAGGGCAAGCTTGTGTTTGCCTTTGGTCTTATCGAATCCGCGAGAGTATTCTCCAAGAAACCCGATATGCAGTATCAGATTCTTCCTCTTCCCAAGGTAGACGAGATATCCGAGGACTACTATACCGCGGCTCAGGTTCGTTACAGTACCATATCTCTTATGAACTCACTCGGTGAAGAGGACCTTGCGGTTGCTACCGCAACGCTTGAGGCTCTTAACGAGTATTCCTACAGAACCGTTCGTCCCGCGTACTTTGATATAGCTTATAAGTACCGCTATGCATCCGACGAGACAACTTCGGCTCTGTTTGACAGAATAGTTGAGAACATCACCTACGACTTCGTGCTCAATAATACCAACCTTATGGGCAACGCTTACGCTATAATCAGAGACAGCTTTATCGGAAGCTACGGCTCATCGGGCGACAGCTACGAGCCCGCAGAGTCTCTTCCTGGTATCTGGGCTCAATACGGCTCAAGCATTAGCACAAACTTCAACAATCTTATTGAGAAGTACGAAAAGCTCGGTTAAGGAGACAGCCATGAGTATCGTAAAAAGAGAACTCAATATAGGACTTCCCAAGCCCTTGCGTGTGCTTCATATCAGTGATATTCACCTGACGTACGCCGACAGTCGCGACTGTGAAAAGAAGCGCAATATGGCGAAGGGCAGGACGGAGGCGTTCGGCAAATACGGCGATATACCCGCTCTCTTTGATAAGTACATGAGCTACGGCAGAGAAAACTGCGACCTTATAGTTTGCACGGGTGATATTATGGATTTCGTCTCAGCCGCCAATCTCGACGAGTTGAGAAGGGTGTGTGCCGAGGACAACTTTATATTTGCTGTTGGAAATCACGAGTTTGCGCAGTATATAGGTGACCCCAAGGAAGATTTCTACTATAAAATGCAAAGCTATACCGACGTGCAGAGCTGCGTTCCCACAAATATCGATTTTGCGTCAACAGTCGTGGGCGGTGTTAATTTCGTAACGCTTGATAACGTCTACTACGATTTTACCGAAAAGCAGCTTGAGCTTCTGAAGGCGGAGTGCAAAAAAGAATATCCTATAATTCTCTGTATGCATACTCCGATATACGAGGAAAAGCTGTTTGACAAAGTAACGGGCGGCGGCAAATGGGTATCCTTCCTTTGCGGCTGTCCTACCGAAAGAATAGGCTATTACCCCAAGGATAGATTTGAGCAGCAAAAGGCGGACGACATGACCATGAAGGTGGCTGAGTTTATCACAACTCAGCCGCAGATAAAGGCGATACTGTCGGGACACTGCCACAGATTTGAGGAATGTACCTTTCCAAGCGGTCTTGTGCAGTACGTCACCGACGGAACGTATCACGACTCCGCTATCGAGCTGTTAATAAAATAAAGAACGGAGAGTAATATGAAAAAGCTACTTTTAATTATTCTGGCGCTTCTGATTTGTCTTACGGCGTGTACGGCGCAAAAAGAAGAAACCGCAAATACGGGTGACGCTTCAGACAACGCGTCTGAGACATTTGAGACCATACCTGAGGACGCGCTGTTGTTCACCGACGAGTCGGGCGCGGCGGCTTACACGGTAATATACCCTGATTTTCCCACCGAGATAATCGAGGCGGCGGCAGAGGACCTTCGCTCCAACCTCACGGTAGTAACGGGAGCAAAGTTTGCAAAGTCCACTGACAGAGATAACAAGACAAAGGACAAGGGTGAGATACTTATAGGTCTTACCAACAGAGAGCAGTCCAAGGTGACCGAGACCTTGAAGGAAAGAGAATACGTCATCAAGGTGGACGGCAATAAGATAGTCATAACAGGCGGCAGTGATTACGCTATAATCACAGCTCTCGGTGAGTTCCAAGCAATGTTCTCTAAGGACGCGCCCTACGTTACCGAGACGCTGTCTGTCAGCGGCAAGGCTGATAAGACTCAGTATCTCGTAGCCGTAACCAACAGAAGCTCTCAGCAGATAGATATCTACGACCTTGTCCCCGCAAGCAACAACACCATGGTCAAGGTAAAAAGCCTTCCCATAAGCACTCCCGCGGCGGGACTTAATATAAGAAGTCACGCTACCTTCGGCGACGTAGTAGTATGGTGCGGAAGCAAGCACGCGGAGATAATGAGCTATGAGACGGGCGAGAAAATATGGTCAACGGATAACGCCGCTGACAACGCTCACGGAATAGAGCTTCTTCCCAACGACGTCGTTGCCGTGGCTTCAAGCTCGGGCAATGAGGTTCGCTTCTTCGATATATTCGCCTCGTCGAGCACCTATAAGTCAATGAAGCTTGAGGACGCTCACGGAGTTCTCTGGGACCCTGAGAACGAGGTAGTCTGGGCGCTCGGCTTGTCCAAGCTCACGGCGTATAAGGTCGAGAGAACGGGCAGCGGTATCACGGTAACCGAGGATACCTCCAAGTCTGTAAAGCTTATTTCGGATTACGGACACGACATAGCTCCCGTTTACGGAGATACCGATAAAATGTGGATAACCACGTCAGGCGGACTTTATATTTACAGTAAATCCGATAAGACCTTTACCACACATATAAACGGAGATAATAACGTAATAAAGAGGTCGAATATCAAGGGCATAGGTAACTTTGACGACGGCTCGATTCTTTCCCTCTATCCCGACGGCGCACTCTATGAGTGGACGACGCAAACCATCAATCTTTACTTCAAATACGGTGATAAGCTGTATCATACCACGTACATGACGCTTGGAACTCACTACTACAAGTGTCGCGTACTGCGTACCGACTATCAGTAATCAAAGTATTGGAATATAAATTCTGTAAAGGGAGGCGGTAAACGTAAAAAATAATATTGGCGACCCCGAAAAAACTCAAATCAAAAAATGGAGGACAAACAACATGAAAAAATTAGCATCCCTTCTTCTCATCGCAGCGATGCTCGTTACGATGATACCCATGGCGGTTGTTTCCGCAAGTGCGGCAGAGACTGTAACTCTTCCCACTGCTACGTGGAACGACGAGGGTAACTACGACGTTTCCTGGTGTACCGCGGGAACGGCAAACGGAGCTGACTCCGTTAAGGTAGGCAACAATTGGTACAAGGTGCTTAACTACAGCGCAACCGTATTTGAGATCAAGGACGCGGCTGACCTCGCAGGTCTTTCCGTTCTTACCAACGCGGCAAACCGCGACAAGAGCATTGGTGGAAACCCCGGAATGAGAACCAATCCGCTTTTCGCTAACGTTACCTTCAATATCACCGCAGATATCGACCTTACGGGCAAGCTCTGGGTGCCGATAGCGAAGGAATTCGCTCAGGGTAAAAACGAGGGATCTACGGGTGTTACGGTGTTTGGCGGAAACCTCAACGGTAACAAGAACGGCGCGGCTATCACCATCAAAGGTATGACCGTTAACGTAGTAGCAAGAACTGACGACCCCTCTCGTGGACAGGCAGCAGGTCTCGTTGGCGTTCAGGGCGGTGGCTCTATAAAGAATATCAACCTTACGAACGCATACGTAACCTCTGACACCAAGTTTGCGGTAGGCTCATTCGTAGGACGTCAGTGGGGCGCGGTTTACTCGGGCGGAGATCCCACGAAAACCGACGCAACGGCTGAGCTCAGAAGTAAGACCGTTTACGAGAACCTTTCTAGTGACGCTACCCTTATCAAGACCACTGACTCCAGTGAGCTTCAGGGCGCTATCGGCGGTATCGCGGGCGTAACGGCTGACGGACAGTACAAGAACTACTACACCAACTGTACCTTCACTGGTGAGATCATCAGCACGGGCGCGCAGTGCGGCGGTATCGTTGGATACTCCGAGAACGGCTCGGGCGCTATCGCATACTTCAAGAACTGTGTCGTTACGGGTGACATCACCAACGGCGGTACTAAGGCAAGCGACGTTAAGGGTATTGGCGGTCTTATAGGCGGCGGTAAGTGTAATATTGACGCAGAGAGCTGCTACGTTTCTTCCACCATCACCTGCGACAACTCTCTCGCAATCTATACGGGCGGTATGGTAGGACACCTTATTGGACTTGGCGGAGCTAAGTACGTTAAGTTCGTTGACTGTCACTTTGACGGTATAATCAAGGCAAAGACCTACGACTACAACGGAGCATTCGTTGGTTACATAAACGATGCAGGCATCAACGTAACCTTTAAGAACTGCCTGAGCACAGGCGTTCTTACCAACAGCAAGATCACCATGATGGTAAGAGGTATGGCTTATATCGGAATCGTTAACGCAAGCTATAAGGATTTCGGAACGACTCTTAACACCGAGAACGCATACAGCGCAGTAAAAGCACCTTTGGTTAACAGTGTTATCGGCGAAGAGTTCGCTTTGATGAAGGTAAATGGCGTTGCCGTTACCGCTACGACCGATATTCTTGCGGCTGAGGTTACAACTGCAAATATCGCTGAGGTTAAGGGCGACCTTGCTAAGACCAAGATGGCAGGAATGTTCGGAACGGACACCAAGTGGGTAGCAAGAGCTGACAAGTATCCCACTCTTAAGCTCGTAGAGAACGTTGCTGACACAACCTATGCTTCCGCAGACTACTCTTGGTTTGACTATGCTAAGGCAGCAAGTAAGGCAGAGGGCGTTACCATTGACGACGCAAACAAGCTTCTAGCTCTTTCCAAGATGGAAAAGGCTTGCGGCGGAACACTGACCTTCGCTGACCTCATAAGCAACTATAAGATAGCTGTTTCGGGCGCACTCACAAGCAACATCGACGCTCTCTTCTCCGAGGAGAACGCAACTATGCTTAAGACGGGCGTTATTCCCGTAGCACCTTCCGACGACAACAACGAGGAAGACAATGCTGACGACAAGGCTGACAACACCAAGGAGACCGAGGCAGAGACCAAGAAGACCTCTGACACAACTGAAAAGGTTGAAGAGGAAAAGGGCTGTGGCGGCGTGATCGGCGGCGCGGCTGTCGTTCTCGTAGCTACACTTGGTTGCGCAGCAGTAGCTGGCAAAAAGAGAAAAGAAGACTAATTTCTCTTGATTAGTAACCCCTCCCCGCCTTGCTAAAGAAGGCGGGGAGGGAAGAAGATTTATTGTACGACGCGTTTGGGCGTGTTGTATCTTTTGAGCTTTACCATCGGTTTTCAAATTGTGATTTATCGGGGGATGCGAAGGACGCGTTGTCGCTTTTCGAGAAAAACTTCGCTAC
>JAFTXE010000117.1 GCA_017461745.1 Clostridia bacterium
GGTTGTAGCCCGCTTAAACATATATAATTCCAAGAATAGCTTAGTCGGGCTACAACCCGGCAAGAAAGCTTTTGCGGAGCTTTTCTCGAAAAGCGACAACGCGTCCCCCGCGTCCCCATATCCCCGATAAATCATAATTTGAAAGCAGTTCAAACATCAACTGTTAACGGAGGTCGTATGTCGAAAAAATTATCAATCAACGTCAAAACGGCTATTGCTTTTATTCTATTCTGCGCGGTGTTTATTTCGGTCGTGGGGATAATGGTAAGCCACGGTAGACGGAGTGAAGAAAACCTTCAAAAAACGCCCCCCAAGACCGAGACCTCGCCTTACGAAAATATGCCAACCGTTATAATTGACGCGGGACACGGTGGTGAGGACGGCGGAGCTGTGGGCGTTGACGGTATTTTTGAGAAGAATATTAATCTCGCTATTGCGCTTGAGCTTGAAGAAATGCTGAGGGCTACGGGAATAAAAACGAGGCTGACGAGAGACACCGACACGCTTCTGTACGACAGAAATTCCGATTATCAAGGTCACAAAAAGGCTCAGGACGCGGCGGCGCGGCTTGCGATTGCCGAGGAATACGAAAACGCCGTATTTATAAGCATACATATGAACTCCTTTCCTCAAGCGAAATACAAGGGCTTGCAGGTATATTATTCGCCCAATTCCCCGTCCTCCGCTCTGCTTGCAAAGAAAATTCAGGATACCGTTATCACAAATCTTCAGCCCGACAACACGCGGCAGATAAAGCAGAGTGATAAAAACATTTACTTGCTTGACAAAATCCGTCACCCCGCCATTCTTATAGAATGCGGATTTCTCTCCAATCCCGAGGAATGCGCCCTGCTCGGCACTGACGAATACAGGCATAGGCTTTGCGCCGTGCTTCACTCGGCTATAGTCAACTATTTTGACGGATTGGTGACGGTTTGGCGAACTTTATGATATATTGTTGACACGGCTGGAAAAATATTGTATAATTAAGATGTAAAAGCTTTAAAGGAGGTAGAAAGATGTTTCCCAAACCGAAAACCAAGCGCGGAGAGATTGGTTTTCAGATTATTAACGCCGTAATGATTGGCATCTTCGTTTCTTGCTTGGTAATACCCTTCATATTCGCCATCAAGCTTTGTGGCTCTATTGACGATGGGTGGTTTGGCATCACCTATGGTATTCTTTTACTTTTTTCCTTTTCCTTCACCATGTTCATTGAATCCATTTTGATTTTCGTCAGACGAATAGTTTTTATTCGCAGTAAAGAAACTCCCAAAACTATTTTTTATCCCGCGTTAAAATGCGCATACGGAATTATTGCTATATCAAGTATTATGTATCTCGTCGCTTTTATTTGCTCCAGAATCATAAATATTTATAATTCCGCTATTATTGATAATCTTTTCGGCAGTTACTTCGATGATGTTTTAGCAACTATCATGCTATATATTTGCCCGCCGTTGATACTTATTTGTATCATCGCAATTGTCGTATGGGAGTCATTTCAAAAAAGGCTCGCGAAAAATGATGGCGTTGAGCTTTTCAAACCCGAGATATCAATTTATAAAATGCCGATTTTCTACGTTATCGTCATTATATTATTTTTATTGGTATGCTGTATTCCAATCAAATAAAATCAACCTCTGCGTTTTATAAGCAAACGCAGAGGTTTTTGTTGACATATCGAAAGAAATAAGGTATAATAGAGAATGTAAATGATAGCAAACAGATTATGGTTTGTCACAAAATTCCACCCACTTGTGTCATCCTGAGCGAAGTCACAAAGAAAAAATAAAATTTGTATCGTCTTATTTTCCCTTGTGACGCAGTCGAACTTTTTGGGAGACGAGGGACGAGTCGAGCAAAAAGCGACGAACGGAGCATAAGCGGAGTGAGGAAGGGATCTACTTCGATTTATTGCTATCCCTTCTGTGATTAAAGGTTACATTTACTCTGCAATATAAAAGTAACCTTTGTGCAAGGAAGGTTATCGAAAGCCGTTAGTAGATCCCTGCCTCGCGTTGCTCGTTGCTTTCCGCTCGGTTCGTTCCTCTCCTCACGGAAAGTTCGACTGCGTCACAAGATATCGTTTATTCGCTTTAATAAACTCCGCCCGTTGTGACTCCGCTCAGGATGACACGCTGATGTGAAGATACGCGAAATATGAAAATATAATAAATTTTCCCTATAAATCACAATTTATCAAAAATAAAAAGGACAGGTAAAAATGAAAGGCATAAAAACCGTTTACATATGCTCGGAATGTGAATATGAGAGTCCCAAGTGGCTTGGCAAGTGCCCTCGGTGCGCTTCTTGGAACAGCTTCGTTGAGGACGTGGTGGAAAAGTCCACGGGCTCTGCTTCAGTAGCGCCCAGACGAACCGCCGTTATAAATTCGGGAAGCAATAAGGCGTCCAAGTTCTCGGAGCTGCAAACGCCTGAATATATCCGTTCGTCAACGGGTCTTGGCGAGCTTGACTGCGTTCTTGGCGGCGGACTTGTCAAGGGCTCGGTGGTTCTGCTTTCGGGTGAGCCCGGTATTGGTAAGTCTACCCTTTTATTGCAGATATGCGACATTCTCGGTAAGAGCAAATCCGTGCTTTACGTTTCGGGCGAGGAATCCCAAGGACAGCTGAAGCTCAGAGCGGAGCGGCTTTCCGTCAAGGGAGACAGCCTTTATATACTCACTGAGACAAATATCGAAAACATTCTTTCCGAGGCTGAAAAAATAAAGCCCGACGTCATTATTGCCGACTCGGTGCAGACCATGTATTCCGACAAAATAAACTCCGCCCCGGGTAGCATTACCAACGTCAAGGAGGTCGCCATGGCGTTTATCTCCAAGGCTAAAAATGACGGAACGTCGGTAATTCTCGTCGGACACATCAACAAGGAAGGAAGCATTGCGGGTCCTAAGGTGCTTGAGCATATGGTTGACGCCGTGCTGAATTTCGAGGGTGACAAAAAGCAGACCTACCGCATAATCCGCGCCAACAAAAACCGCTACGGCTCGACCAACGAGATAGGCGTTTTTGAAATGACGGACACGGGGCTTTGCGAGGTCGCCAATCCTTCCGAAATGCTTCTTGCCGACAGACCTGTTGACACCTCGGGCAACTGCGCCATTTGCACTATGGAAGGAACTCGCCCCATAGTTGCGGAAATTCAGGCGCTCGTAACCCAGACCGCCTTCCCCGCTCCGCGACGCACCTCAAACGGTATAGATTACAGCAGAACCTATCTTATTCTTGCCGTTCTCGAAAAGCGACTCGGACTTAAGTTTTACAATCAGGATGTATATCTCAACGTCATCGGCGGATTGCAGATAAACGAGCCCGCCTCCGACCTCGGTATAGCGCTTGCGCTTATTTCCTCTCTCACCGACACCGTCATTCCCGACAGCCTTATTGCCATAGGCGAGCTCGGTCTTGCGGGGGAATGCCGCGGCATTGCGAATATCGACCTCAGAGTAAAGGAAGCGGCGCGTCTTGGATTTTCAAAGGCGGTAGTCCCCGCTCACAACGCAAAAAATGCGGCTAAGATATCGGGAATAGAGATAATTCCCGTGAAAAACGTTTACGATTTACTGCGACTTCTGCGCACCTCAAAAAATAACGTTAAGGAAAGTGACTGACATGAAAAACAAAATTTTAAAGTGGATATTCCGAATCGTAATAGCGCTTATATTATTGGTTCTCCTTGCTTTTTCGGGCTTTGCGCTCGGTGAGAGGATAGTTTTCTGGAGCTTTTACGGAAATGCGGATATATACGAGAAGATACCCGGACTTTGGGAGGGCTACGTTCCCCAAGGCTACTCCTTCCTTGACGGCACGGACACAAGAATAATGTGCGGATATATGTCAAACGGAAAGGCGTCAAGAATATACATCACGGGCGGTGATGATACTGTCTGCGTGGAAATGAAAAATGCTGACGGTAGCGACTATACGGGTCACACGGGCGGTATCGCCGTTATGGGTGACTACGTTTACGTAACCGCAAAGACGGGCTGCGATATTTTCTCGCTTGCCGACATTCGTGACGGCGACGCAGTGGCAACTCAGATCGACAGCGTCGCGACTATCAATGACCCTGCTTACTGTATTATTGAGGACGGTTTTCTATACGTTGGCTCGTTCTATCGCGCCGCCGATTACGAGACGCCCGACAGCCACAGAATGACCACTCCCGCAGGTGACAGCAACACTGCTATAATTTCCGTTTACAAGCTTGACCCCAATACCTGCAAGCCCATTGACAGCACGCCCGACCTGATACTTTCCACGACGGGCGCCGTTCAGGGCATGACGTTTATTGACGGTGATAGAATAGCTCTTTCGACCTCTTACGGTATCTCAAAAAGTCACATCTACGTTTACGACACGACCAAGGCTTGCGGTGAGCTTGGCGGATTTGACGTTGACGGCGTGACCGTTCCCCTGCTCTACCTCGACAGCGCGTGCCTTATCGACGATATAGTTGCGCCGCCAATGGCTGAGGAGATAATCTACGATGACGGAAAAATCTACATAATGAACGAATCCGCTTGCATGAAATATCTTTTCGGCAAGCTGACCTCGGGAGCAAACGTTTACGGATATAAATACGAATAACGATAAGATATCACCCGAATAAAAAATAAGGTGCTGTACTTGATTTTCAGTACAGCACTTTATTTTTTGTCTTATCGCTTTTTTAATTAGATTATTTATCGAAAATTTTACGGCAAGGGGTGTTTATACTGTATTTGCAGAACCTTTTGCAAGGCGATTTCCTTTTTAACCGCTTGGACGACGAATATAAGGAGTACGGCTGCCGTAAGCACCCACGAGATAGGATACGTTATATATATACACTCAGGTGTCGGATAGAGCTTGAATATCGTGGCTATCCACACTACTCTCAAAAGGCAGGCAAATATAAGCGAAATTACCGCAGAGGACATTGAGCGTTTAAGTCCTCTGAGCGCGCCGCTGGCTATCTCCATCAGTCCGCACAGCGAATAAGGAATGACTATCATATTATATCTCAGCGACGCCGACGCCATAGCTTCGGGATTATCGGGCAGATAAAGTCCGAGAATAAAGTCCTTGAAAACAACGCCTAAGGTCGTAAGAATGACGGCAAATATGAGGACGTTGAGCATTGAGTATATAACTATCTTTTTTATATCGCCGTATTTTTTTGCGCCCGCGCTTTGTCCGACGAAGGTCAGCGCGCAATCGTAAAAGGCGTGATATACTACGTAGAAAAAGCCTTCTGCATTTGCTGACGCGGAGTTACCCGCAACTACCGTTGAGCCGAAGCTGTTTACCGAGGACTGAATAATAACGTTTGACAGCGAGAAAAGAGTTCCCTGCACTCCCGAGGGGATACCGATTATGAGTATCTTTTTCATCTTGTCCTTATGTATTCTCAGCTTACGGAAGGAGAAGCGCAACGGGCCCTTATTTTTTCCCAGATACAGTATTGCCAGAACTGCCGACGCCGCCTGAGAGGCTATAGTCGCTACGGCAACGCCCGCAACGCCCATATGCAATACGGCGACCAAGAAAACGTTAAGTCCCACGTTAATGAGTCCCGAGACGGTAAGAAACAGAAGAGGACGCTTTGAGTCACCCGACGCTCTCAGCATGGCGGCGCAATAGTTATATAAAATTGAACCGGGCGCGCCGATGAATATTATTCTGACGTACAGCGACGCTTTATCAATGACGTTTTCGGGAGTATCCATAAGCTTGAGCAGCTCCGGTGCTAAAAAAAATCCTATAACACCTACGACCACTCCAAAAATAATGGCGATAAGGACCGACGTATGCAGTATCTCACTTACGCCCTTATCCTGCTTTGCGCCAATGCTATGAGCCACGCAGACGCCCGCGCCTACGGACAGTCCCATAAAGAGTCCGAGAATGAGATTGGTGAGTGAGCCCGTGCTACCGACGGCGGCAAGAGCAAGCTCGCCCTCGAAGCGTCCGACGACCACGAGGTCAGCCGCATTATAAAGCGTTTGCAGAACTCCCGTCAGCATAAGCGGTATGGCAAAAAACAGTATTTTTTTGAAATAAGACTTGCCGTTTTCCGCAAGAACACCGCTCTCCTTACTCATCGTTTCGTCCTCCTGTTTATCTTATAAAAACTATTAGTCTAATAATTATACCACTTTTGAAGGTAAAGTCAAGAGCTTTGAGGAATTTTTTTGTTTTTATTTGATGGTTGTAATTTGGATATGCGCACCGCCCCTATATTTGTCGGGGAGTACGGGGGGACGCGAAGGGACGCGAGGGGACGCGATTTCCGCTTTTTTGAAAAAAAGCTTGGCAAAAAACTTCCTTGCTGGGCTGTAGCCCGATTAGATATATATATAATTCCAATAATAGCTTAGTTGGGCTACAGCCCAGCAAGAAAGCTTTTGCGGAGCTTTTCTCGAAAAGCGACAACGCGTCCCCTCGCGTCCCCTCGCGTCCCCCCGTACTCCCCGACAAATCATAATTCGAAATTGTAATAAATTATTTCCCCTTTATTTAATTGACAAAGACGGAAATATGTGTTATAATAAAGGGTAAACGTAAATTATTCAGTATATTTTGAAAGGAATTTTAAATATGTGCGCTCAGCTTTTATCTACTCAGCCTTACAAGGGCACTCGTGATTTTTACCCCGACGATATGCGTCTGCGCAATTGGTTTTTCGGAAAAATAAGAAATTCTCTTGAGCTTGCCGCTTTTGAGGAATACAACGGTCCTATGCTTGAATCTCTTGAAATGTACATCGCCAAGAGCGGTGAGGAGATTGCAAACGAGCAGACCTACAACTTTACCGACCGTGGCGGCAGACGTCTTGCCGTTCGCCCCGAAATGACTCCCACCGTCGCAAGACTTGTGGCAGGCAAGATAGGCGAGCTTAACTTCCCTCTCAAGTGGTTCTCTATCCCCAATCTTTACAGATACGAGCGCCCTCAGAGAGGAAGACTTCGCGAACACTGGCAGGTAAACGTTGATATATTCGGCTGTGACGGCTTTGAGGCTGACCTTGAGGTTATTTCTACCGCCGTTATGCTTCTTAAGGGCTTTGACGCCGACGAGTCTATGTTCAAGGTACACATCAACAACCGCCGCTTCTTCAACGACGTCATTGCCGCTATTGCGGGAACGGACGCCGAGGGCAGCCGCAAGGTTTCAAAGGTCGTTGACAGAAAGAACAAGGTAACGAGAGAAGCCTATGAAAAAGATATGGCAGAGCTTGGAATTGATGGGGATAAAATCGCCAAAATCGATGCATTATATACTATGTCGGTACAAGAGGCTGCCGCTCTCTGCCCTGAGTCACGCGGCGCTTGCGAGCTTCTTGAGCTATTCTCTGCTCTCAAGAATGCGGGACTTGACAAATACTGCGTATTTGATTTCGGCATAATCCGTGGTCTTGACTACTACACGGGTACTGTTTTCGAGGTATTCGACGAAGCGCCCGAGAATAACCGCGCTATGTTCGGCGGCGGCAGATACGACAATCTCGTCGGTCTGTTCGTTAAGAACACCAATATCACGGGAGTCGGCTTTGGCTTTGGTGACGTAACGCTTGAAAACTTCCTCGTTACTCACAAGCTCATTCCCGACATCTACAATCAAGGCACTAAGGTTCTCGTCACACGCTTTGAGGACGTTCCCTATGAGAAATACATCGCTCTTACGGACAAGCTTCGTTCTCTCGGCGTAGTTTCCTCTATGTATATCGGGGTTAAGAAGTTTGGCAAGCAGATTGATTACGCCGTTAAGGGACACTACAGCCACGTTGCTATCATGGGCGCGAGTGAGCTTGAGGCAAACACCGTAAAGCTCAAAAATCTTTCCACCCGTGAGGAAGTCACGGTAAGCCTTGACGAGCTTGACGGCTATTTTGCAAACTGATATTACGGAGCGTTTTATGATTTATATGTTTATTGCCGAGGGCTTTGAGGAAATTGAGGCTCTCTGTCCGCTTGACCTGATAAGAAGAGCGGGTCTTGATATCAAAACGGTTGGAATTGGCGGCGAATACGTAACGGGAGCGCACGGCATAACGGTCAAAACCGATATGACCGACGCGGAATACCCCTGCGATACCGCTGATATGATATTTCTCCCCGGTGGAATGCCCGGCACTCTCAATCTTGCCGCAAGCAACGCCGTCATTGGAGCTATAAAAAAGGCGCTTGACGACGGCTCTTATATAGCCGCTATATGCGCCGCTCCATCAATTCTCGGTGACATGGGAATACTTAACGGCAAAAAGGCGGTATGCTACCCAGGCTTTGAGGACAGACTCACGGGCGCTGAGGTCCTTAACGAAAAGGTCGTTCTTGACGGCAAGATACTCACCGCCAAGGGCATGGGCGCGGCTCTTGATATGGGACTGCGCATAGTTGAGATATTCCGCGGCGCTGACGCCGCCGTGGCTCTTCGTCATGCGGTTATCGCAGACTGACGTTATTGAAGAAAAGAGACGGATGCGCGCTCACTTCTCTGCTCTCAGAAAACAGCTTTCAGCCGAGGAAGCAGAGCGAAACAGTCTCTTGATATGCAAGGAAATTCTGGACTTTATCTTAAAGCTTGAGGAAGTCCAAGTCGTCCTTATGTTCTATCCCATAAAGAGTGAGCCCGACGTTCTTCCTCTTTTTGAAAAGCTCAGAAGCATTGGCATAAGAGTGGCATTTCCTATTTCCCACGTTGAAGATACCCGCCTTGAATTCAAGGAGATATCCGATATATCCGAGCTTACGGAAGGCGCTTACGGTATCAAAGAGCCGCCAAGCACCGCTGACACGGTCACCGATTTTTCACGTTGCGTATGTATCGTTCCTGCGCTTGCATTTGACAGACACGGCATGAGGATAGGCTACGGAAAGGGATACTACGACAGATTTCTGAAAAGCTTTGACGGGGCTTCCGTCGGAGTTGCGTTTTCTCAGTTTGTGGTTGACTCGTTGCCATGCGAGGACACCGATTTCCCAATCGACATAATTATAACGGAAGGAGAGACCATTATCCCATGAACAAACCGAAAATATTCAAGGGTAAAGGGACGTCAGGCGACAAAACGGTAACGCTTCAGCCGACGGTCGTGGTTCTTGCCACTTACGTTCTCCTTCTGCTTTCAAAAATTATTGACGTCACCCTCATAAACCGCGAAAACGAGTATTACAGCGTAGTAATTTTGCAGATGATGATATTTCTGCTCCCGGGTGCTATCTGGGCAAAGTTCAGCGGTGACAGATACGTCAGCCGCCTGCGTCTCAAGCTCCCTTCCCTTACGTCAGTACCGCTTATTATTTCCGCCGCGCTTCTTATGATATCGGGCGGACTTCTCATAAGCGTACTGTTTGGCGGACTTGACAGCCTTTCGAGCAATTTCTCGTTGTACGACACCTTTATTTCAAAGGACAACGGAACTGTTCCCGTCAAGCTTTATCTTATTCTTGCCTACGCCGTTCTGCCCGCTATTTGTGAGGAATTCGTATTCCGCGGTATTCTCTGCCTTGAATACGAAAGGGGCGGTGTTGCGAGAGCGATAATATTCAGCTCGCTTTTCTTCGGGCTTCTGCATTTTAATCTCGTCAATCTCCCCGTATATATCTTTGCGGGCGCTATTCTCGCGCTGACGCTATACGCCACGCGTTCTCTTCTCGGCGCTATGCTCGCGCATTTTCTTTACAATCTGTTCGGGCTTTTCGGACAGCCGTACATGAGCTCGCTTTACAATCTTACGGGCAGTGAAAACTTTTTCGTTTTTCTCATAACGGTCGTACTCCTTATCTCTGCCGCAGTATTTTGCGCGGTTGCCTCTCGGCTGTACAAGCAATATCTCTACCGCGGATATTCCTCGAATTACAGACAACCCGTAGTGAAGGACACCGAGGAATTCAGAGAGTCGTATCTGAGCGTCATAAAATCTCCTTCGGCTATTGCCTGCTTTGCGGTATACATAATCGCTCTTATAATTGCGTGGTTATGAATAACCCTCGGAGGTGCTCGGTATGCGTGCCGAAAATGCCCGTAAGGAAGACATTAATTCAAATATTCGTCCGCTTGCCTATCGCCGAGCGTTTGGAATAATAATTCCGCTGTGTCTTGCGGCTTTAATGCTTGGGGGCGCTATTATTTCCGTCGGAAACGATATTTACGCATTCGTAAAGCCCGACGAGGATATTTCCGTAGTAATTGCGTATTCCACGCCGTCAAACGAGCTATCCGAGCTTTTACAGCGGCAGGGCGTCATAAAGAACGCATTCGCTTTCAATCTTTATTTGCGCTCAAAAGGCAAAGGCGACGACGCGCTTACGCTTTCGGGTGAATGGACTCTCAACAGCAATATGAGCTATCGTGAAATTCTTGCCGAGCTGTTTTGATTTTTAAATTTTTTAAATTAAGTGAATAAAAGCTCCTTTTTGGTGGAATGATTAATTATCAAAACGTCAAAAGGAGCTTTTTTAAATGAAAAAAATACTTATTTTATGCGTGTGCATTTGTTTGCTTTTCGTAGTCATTGGTGTGCTTCCCGTTCACGGTGAGGCGGAGATATACGACAGCGTGCTCAGACTTCACGTCGTAGCTAATTCCGACAGTGACGAGGATCAGGCGCTCAAGCTTGCCGTCAGGGACAGGATAATAGAAATGACCGAGGAGCTTGGCGCTGACTGCGAAAACATCACGCAAGCAGAGCGTGTGATAGGAGAAAACCTTGAAGCTATTTGCGACCGAGCTATCGACGAGGTCAAGGCGCAAGGCTTTGACTACTCCGTTGAGGTACGTCTTTGCGAGGAGGAATATCCAAGAAAGACTTACGCCTCGCTTTGCTTTCCTGCGGGAAAATATCTTTCCTTGCAGGTTCTCATAGGAGAAGCGGCGGGACAGAATTGGTGGTGCGTGCTGTTTCCACCCCTCTGTCTTGACGCCGCGCAGAAATCCGAGGCAAACGAGGACGCTTTTATCGCCGTCGGACTGACGCCCGATCAATATAAAATAATCACCGAGACTGACTCCCCTACCTATAAGGCAAGATTTAAGCTGCTTGAAATTCTTGAAGATGTAATGTGAGCCGCGGGGAGACGCGTGGGACGCGGGGACGCGGGGACGCGGGGGGACGCGATTTCCGCTTTTTTGAAAAAAAGCTTGGCAAAAAACTTCCTTGCTGGGTTGTAGCCCGATTAAACATATATAATTCCAAGAATAGTTTAGTCGGGCTACAACCCAGCAAGGAAGTTTTTTGCCAAGCTTTTTTTCAAAAA
>JAFTXE010000118.1 GCA_017461745.1 Clostridia bacterium
AGGCGTAAGACTTATAAACGAGTTAAAGGAATACGCAAGTAAATTCGTCCGTCAGCCTGTACCCGTTTCCAAGCTTCGTATTGGACTTAAATGCGGAGGCAGTGACGGATACAGCGGCATTACCGCAAATCCTCTTGTGGGTAGAGTATCCGACAAGCTCATATCTATGGGCGGAAGTTGTGTTCTTACAGAAGTACCCGAAATGTTCGGAGCTGAACACTTGCTTATGGCGAGAGCTGAAAACGAAGAGGTGTTCAATAACATAGTAAGCCTTATAAATAATTTCAAGGAATACTATGAAAGACACAATCAGGTCATTTACGAAAACCCCTCGCCCGGGAACAAAAAGGGCGGTATAACGACCTTGGAGGAAAAATCCCTCGGTTGTGTACAGAAGGCTGGAAGCAGTGCTGTCGTTGACGTTCTTGATTATGGAGACACAATACGTAAGAACGGACTTTCACTGCTCAACGGACCGGGCAACGACATTGTTGCAATAACCAATCTGTTTGCCACAGGCGTTCACCTCATTCTGTTCACCACAGGCAGAGGAACGCCCGTAGGCAGCGGAGTGCCGACGGTAAAGATAGCAACGAACAACAGCCTTGCCACACGCAAATCCGCGTGGATAGACTTCGATGCAAGCCCGACACTTGACGGTAACGATCTGACAAACGAATTATTCAATTACATAATTCAAGTGGCAAACGGAGAGAAAACGCAAAACGAGATTCACGGTTATAAAGAGATCTCCATATTCAAGGACGGCGTGACACTGTAATTTTTTTGTGTGTTTTTGCGTTACGTTATATGCGATAGTCCCAAGTTTCCCCAGAATAGTTGTTGATACATAGCGCTAAGCTTAATTTTAGGATACCATTTTTCAAAAAAAGAAACCCGCGTCAAACGCTGATGAACGTTTGGCGCGGGTTTCCTTTTGTTTAAAAAGATATACTTTCTCCCGAGAAAGCTCCCCTCCTGTTTATTGGCGTAGAGCTTCGGTATTTAACGCTTTGCGAACTTTTGTTTATGATTTTATATTTTTTGGGGATTTTACAAATAAATACATTTAAATAGCACAAAAGTCTTTACAAATTTAAGGAAATGTGGTATAATAATCGTGCTACACAAATGAATAAAATTTAATGCCCCAAAGCATACTGTTTTTATCTTTATTTTTTGATAAAAATGTATGCTCCTTTTCCGTATGCTTTTGGGGATATGTGAAAATTCATTTGTGTAGCAACAAACGGAGTCATGCGTTTTTGGTGCGTGGCTTCGGCTACGCACTTTTTTATTTTCAGGAGGAACATTATGAAAAACGAAAACGTTGAGAAAAAACAAAAAGACAAAACCAAAAAACCGTTCTACAAACGGTGGTGGTTCTGGCTTATCGTAGCGGTGGTTGCAGGAACAATGATAGGCGCATTCAGCGAAGCGGAGGAAGGGGAGCCCTCGCAAAGTAATACAACCGAAGCGTCAACGGCTGCCCAAACTCAGACCGATGCAGCGGAGAAGTATGAGAAAGTAAATCTCACCAAGCTCTTTGTTGAGCTTAACGAAAATGCCCTGAGAACGAAAAATAATTATCAGGATAAGTATGTGGAATTTCAAGCACAAATTTATGAAATCGATGATGACGGTAATTACATAATTGTCAGGGGACTTGCGATAAACGACTATAATGAGGCGTTTTGTCGCATTGATAAGGAGCATTTGGACTTCATAATGCAGCAGGATAAGTACAACGTTATTACGGTAAGAGGTAAGATATCTAACATTGGTGATGAGCTGGGATATAAAATTACTGTTGACGTAGATTACGTTGGTGAGCGAATTATTGAGCAAAACTAACTTTTAGAACAAAATGCCGTGCTTTTTTACAGCATGGCATTTTGCAATATGCGTGATTTTAACTGTGTAAAAGTTTGCCGCGGTCGTAAGCTCTCTCACAATGTTATTTGGTATATCCGTAGGCCTCTCAGTTAGCTTGTGCTGATAGCGCTCCTACAAGGAGAGCCTTTGCCGTCGTTTAGCACCACGCCTTTAAATAAAAAAGAACCACGTCAAACGTGTAGCAGCGTTTGACGTGGTTTCCACTTTAGAAAGTGCTATATTCTAATTACGCACAGCACTATATTCCAACAAACTTAATATTTATTTTTTCAAGTTCTTTGAAGGTGTCGGAAACTTTCTCGAAAGAAAGTTTCTGACAAAAAAACTAATCACTAACTAACATTTTGAATACTTAAAATATTCTTCTCCATTCAAGCTGCGGAAGGAAAAAACGCCTTTTTCGTATATTATATAGCCGCGCGGAGTGTTTTCCTTAGGGATAGCGGCAGAGCCGGGATTTACGTATAAATTGCCGTTTCCGAACTCTTGCGCCGTGCTGACGTGTGTATGCCCGTGGAGAAATACGTCGCCGTAGCGCAATGGTGGGGGCGTTTGAGTATTGAATTTGTGCCCGTGCGTGAGCAGCATTCTTACGCCGTCAGCCTCAATAAAGGCGTAATCCGCGAGAATTGGGAAATCAAGAACCATCTGGTCAACTTCCGTATCACAGTTTCCTCTTACGCAAAGCAGATGTTCCTTGACAGAATTCAACAGTTCAATAACCTTTTTGGGCGCATACGAGGGCGGCAGGTCGTTTCTTGGGCCGTGATAAAGCAGGTCTCCGAGGAGCACAAGTCTGTCAGCCTTCGACGCAAAATACGCATCTACGACTGCCTTTGCCGAGTCAAAATCTCCGTGTATATCCGATGCGATAAGCAGCTTCATTATCTTACGTTTCCGTTTCCTTTTATCAAATATTTTTCCGTGGTCAGCGCTGAAAGACCCATAGGTCCTCTGACGTGTAGCTTTTGCGTGGATATACCTATTTCCGCGCCAAAGCCAAATTCACCGCCGTCGGTAAATCTCGTTGACGCATTGACGTATACTGCTGCGGAGTTGACCTCGGAGAGAAATTTATTTGCGTTATCATCATTGGAGGTTATAATAGCCTCGCTGTGTCCCGTGCTGTATTTGTTTACGTGAGCAATAGCGTCCTCAACAGTCTCAACGACGCGGATAGCAAGAATATAGTCGTTATATTCGGTATAATAATCCTCGTCGGTTGCCTCAAGCGCGTCGGGGATAAGAACGCGGGTTCTTGCGCAGCCTCGTAGCTCTACGTTGAATTTAGCGGCGGTTTTTGCAAATTCGGGCAGGAATTTAGCCGCAATGCTTGCATGGACGAGGAGCGTTTCTATTGCGTTGCAGACGGATGGGCGCGAGCATTTAGCGTTAATGGCGACGTGAACTGCCATGTCTATGTTGGCGCTTTCGTCAACGTACAGATGGCAATTGCCAGCTCCCGTTTCTATTACGGGGACGGTGGCGTTTTCCACGACGCTCTTTATGAGTCCCTTGCCGCCACGGGGAATAAGGACGTCAACGTAGCCGCGCATGGTCATCAGAGCAGTTGCGCTTTCTCTGTCGGTATTGGTAACAAGCTCGACGCAATGAGGGTCAAGCTCGCAAGAATCAATAGCGCTCTTGGCTATAGCGACAACGGCTTTGTTGGTATTTATAGCTTCCTTACCGCCTCTGAGAATGACGGAATTTCCCGTTTTTACGCATAGCGCGATAGAATCAGCGGTGACGTTGGGGCGCGCCTCGTAAATTATAGCTACTACACCGAGAGGAACTTTAACTCTGCTTATCTCAATTCCCGACGGGCGCGACCACGTTTCTCCCTTGCCTATAGGGTCGTCGAGGGTAGCAATATCCTTGATGGAGCTTCCGATAGCTTCAATCCTTGCCTCGGTGAGCTTAAGTCTGTCGAGCATGGTTGAGGGGACGCCGTTTTCTTCGGCGCGCTTAAGGTCCTCGGCGTTTGCTTCAAGTATTTTTTCTGAATTCTCCACCAAAGCATCGGCAAATCTCAGAAGTACGGCGTTTTTTGTTTTAGTATCGGCAAGCGCAAGCTTTGACGCAGCTTCGTTAGCGTTTTCGCAAAGCGCTTGAATTTCTTCATGAATAGTCATATTTTTTCTCCGTTTGGGAATATACCCCGTTTATTTTTTTACAAGAACCTTTTCAATCTCTAAGACGTACGCCTTATGGAAATCTTTTTCCTTGTAGAAGTAAAGCATTTTATTATCTATAAAGCAATCCTCTTTGATGTAATCGGCATATAGCTTTCTGCCAATAACGAGTATTTGCGCCTCGTTAATGACGGGAACTCCCTCGGCGTCTGAGGTCGTAAAGCCCGCCTCGCTTATTTTGTCGCAATCTCTTCCGCTTTTTGTACCGCAAAGGGAAAGGGCGTCTCTTCTGTCCTGACCGAAGAATGCGAGCGAAAGCCTATCCTGCTCCTCGGCAAGCCCAAAGGTATGTCTTTGAGGTCGTATAAAGCAGACTGCTATAGGTCTGTTCCAAAGCACGCCAAGGCAGCCCCAGCTTGCCGTCATGGCGTTTACCTTTTCGCCGTCGCGCGCCGTTATAAGCATCCAATCCTTGCCGATAAGCTTTAGCGCGTTATCGAGCTCATATGGCGATATTTCTTTGAACTGTTCAAGCTTATTCATCGTGTTATCTTCCTCCGATAAACGTCTTTATATTCAAATTATATATATATGATAACAAAAAAATGCCGTTTCGTCAAGAATTATCACTCGGATTTATAAAATGTTACAAGATGTATAATAAAAATTTAGAGAATTTCAAAAAAATTCAGCGGTCTTTCTGCTATAATTTTTATATCTTTTTATTTGAATACACGAGAGGCAATTGTTATGCAAAAGAATTTGAAATTTATCAGAAAGCTTCCAATCCCTATGGATGTAAAGGAGCAATTTCCTTTGAAAGAGGAGTACGCTAAGAAGAAGATCGTCAGAGACGCGGAAATAGCTGACGTATTTACGGGTAAGTCCGATAAGCTCTTGCTTGTTATAGGTCCTTGCTCCGCCGATAGAGAGGACGCGGTTCTTGACTATATCTCCAGACTCGCAAAGGTTCAGGACAAGGTTTCCGATAAGATACTTATTATTCCCAGAATATACACGAATAAGCCGCGTACAACGGGCGACGGCTACAAAGGAATGCTTCACCAGCCCAATCCAGAGACTACCGAGGATATGCTTGAGGGTATTATAGCTATTCGCCGTCTGCATACCAGAGCCATTGAGGAGACGGGACTTTTCTGCGCTGATGAAATGCTCTATCCCGAGAACCACAGATATCTGTCCGACCTGCTTTCTTACGTAGCCGTTGGCGCTCGCTCAAGCGAGAACCAGCAGCACAGACTCGTTGCCAGCGGTATAGATATTCCCGTAGGTATGAAGAACCCAACGGGTGGCGATATTTCCGTAATGCTTAACTCTATCACCGCAGGTCAGCATTCGCATACCTTCCTTTACAGAGGTTGGGAGTGCGTTTCATCGGGTAACCCTCTGACGCACGCCATTTTGCGCGGATACGTAAACACTCACGGCGAGTCTATTCCTAACTATCACTACGAGGACCTTATCGGTCTTTATAACGAGTATTCCAAGAGAAATCTCGCAAATATGGCAGTTATCGTTGACGCTAACCATGCAAACTCTGGTAAAAAGTACGCAGAGCAGGGCAGAATTTGCAAGGAAGTCCTTCACTCCTGCCGCCATAGCGCCGACGTTAAGTCCATCGTCAAGGGCTTCATGATTGAAAGCTATATCGAGGACGGAACGCAGAAGATAGGTGAGGGCGTTTACGGTAAGTCCATTACCGACCCCTGTCTCGGTTGGGAAAAGACCGAGAGACTTATTCTCGACCTCGCTGACCTTCTTTGATCATAGGACGCGAGGATGCGATTTTGGGGTCTTTCTTTCGGAGAAAGACCCCATGCCCCAAAGAACTCGTGAAAAAGAAATGTTAGGGGTGTTGGAATTTAGTGCTGTGCTTAATTTGTAGTACGGCATTTTTTAAGGTAGAAACCCGACGAACCTGCTGTGGTTCTTACGGGTTCCTTTTTTATTTTAAGGTGAGGATATCTCTCAAAACGGTAGGGGCGACCATCGTGTCAAGAGAAACATGGTTTACAATTTGTGAAGATACATGGTTTACAACTTATACGACCAATAATAGCTCGAATCGCTATTTTCGCTCTGATATAGTCGTGTAATAACAAAAGAACCGTTTTTGATGACGGTTCTTTCTTATTAATATTTTAATATTGATCGATATTGTCCTCGTCTGATAAGAACAAGTCTTCCATTTTTACGTTGAGAATTTTTGCGATGGTATATATTTCTCTGTCGGTGGCACTTCTCAACTGACCTTCGAGCTTGGAATAGCTGGTGGGATTTATATCGCATCCCATGACTTGTATTCTTGCTATAAAATCCTTTTGCTTTATTCCTCGCTTTTTTCTTAATCGTTCAATATTTTTGCCAACCATGTTGGCATCACCGTATTTTTGCTTGCGAATTTTCATAAAATTTGTCCTTTTAAGTTCTTTTTTAGAATTATATCGCAAAAAGCACTTGACAAAATTCCAAAATAGAATTATAATATAAATAATTCCAAAACGGAATAATAAATATGCAAGGAGAATTTTTATGAAGTTCTGTTCTAAATGCGGCAAAGAAATTTTAGATGAAGCTGTTGTATGTCCTAATTGCGGTTGTTCTGTTAAAAATGAAATTGACGCAAATGATGCGCCAAGTGCGGGATTTTCCGTATTAAGCTTTTTCTTTCCTATCGTTGGATTGATTTTGTATCTTGTATACAAAGATCGTTCCCCCATGAAAGCGAAGTCGGCAGGGAAGTGGGCTTTGATAGGCTTTTGTGTAGGAATAGCTGTATCTGTTGTTTGGGGATTAGTAATAGGTTCTTTGTTAGGTTCTATGTTTAACTCTATGCTTATGTTTTGATTACATATTTTGAATAAAATATTTGTATTGCAATAATAGGCTCTCGAGCATAGTTATTGTTTGATTTGTACCTTGAATAAAAATGAACCCCACCAAACGTGTAGTAGCGTTTGGTGGGGTTCCACATAAAAGTGATGTGCTAAAATTAAGTATAGCACGCTATTTTGATTTTTATTGTTTTTGAGTTCTTTGGGGGGATGGGGTCTTTCTGCGAAAGAAAGACCCCGAAAAAACCTTGTATAAACTAACTTTTAACCATCAATATTAGAAAGGTCTTTTTCAAGAGTGTACCCGTTAAGTCCCAGCTCCTTTATCAGCGTGGGATAATCTTTATAAGCGTAATTCATGTCAAACCGCACGAGCTTTGGCGTGCCGTCATCGTTCTTTTGATACTTGTAATATATGCCGTCGATAGTGCCCGTCTCGGAGAACTGCCACATTGCCATCTGCTGACCGTATTTTTCGGTGTTCCACGTAGCTTCGTTGACGGTGATGCCCGACTCGGCGTTGTAGAGATAGCGAGCGTACCAAACGTCAAACAGCGTGGTAATCTTCTCGGAAATTAAATGCTCCGTCAGCCACTTGTTGTTAGTGTACAGAGCGGCGTAGTATCCGTTCTTTTGAAGCGTTGATATAAACTCAACGCAAATGTCCGTCAAGTCATTCGGCGTCAGCCCTTTTTCCGCAATCTTTGTATCGCTGTACTCTATATCAAAAAATATAGGATACTCAAAGGTCTTGCCGTCAAGAAGCGTCAGTAAAAATTCTGCCTCAGCACGCGCGTCTTCAACCGTGTAGGCGTAGGAGTAAAAATACGCTCCAACACCTAAGCCCGCGGCTTTGGCGTCCGTGTAATTCATTTCAAAGACCTCGTCGGTAACGCCAACGTTTCCCGTACCCATATATCCCGCGCGTAGTATGGCGTAGTCGAAGCCCGCATCGCGTACCGCGTTCCAATCAAGAGGTAGCCACTTCTTGTTTCCGTCCTGCTCGTGTTGATAATATGAAACGTCAATACCCTTGGCAAGAACTTCCGTGTTATCAACGTACGCGCCTTTATATATATCATGGTAGAAAACGTAATCTCCAATGTAGTTGAGGTCACATCTGCCGCAGGTGTAAGTGGAGCTTGCCGACTGATTGGATGCGGAAACAAAGCGTCTGTCGATTTTTAGGTCGTGACCGAGCGGAGCTACTATATCGTAGGTGTAGTGAAGCCCGCAAACTCCGCAATCGGCTATTTTATAGCCCTCGCTGTCACAATTCGGCTCAATGGTCTCTACCGAAAGAGTATGACCGAGCGGCTCTATGTAATCGGAGGTGTATTCATAGCCGCATTGGCAGTAGTAATGCGTATAACCTTGCTCCGAGCAGGTAGGCTGAACGACCTCCGTCTGCAAGTCGTGTCCCAAGGGAGCGACGTAGGCGAGAGCGTATTCATATTCGCAATCCGAACAACGCCGAAGCGTATATCCTTGTTCCTCGTGAGTAGGCTCAATTACGGTGTCCGTCATGTTGACGTGCGTACATTCGTCGTTGCAGGCGTGCATGAATAACGCGGAGAAAATAATCAATATAAAAAAGGAAAGCTTAAAAACGTATGCCTTTTTCAAGATGACCTCCATGTGTGGATATAAACTAATTTATGCTTTATTGTACCATATATATGAAAATTTGTCAACGAAAATTTGGTTTGCGGTAAAAATAGTGGAAAAACGATTTTTTTTGAACTTTTTTTCAAAAATCCCTTGACAAAGCCCTAAAAAAGAGGTATAATATGCGAGTCGCCCATGAGGGAGGCATACCGCGAAGAAGGTTTGGAAAAAGTTTTTAAGAAATTTCAAAAAAGCTCTTGACAAACGAAAGTGATTGTGGTATAATAGTCAAGCTGTCCCACCGAGGGCGGCACGGTCATTGAAAATTGAACAACAAGAGAGATTGTACAAAGCATTG
>JAFTXE010000014.1 GCA_017461745.1 Clostridia bacterium
CTCTGTTCTTTCCAAGGCATTGTCCGTCTCCTTTCGACTTGTTTATGCCTTTATTTTACCACAAATTTGTAAACTATTTTTCTTCACATTCTGTAAACTAACTTTCTTCACATTCTGTAAACTATCTTACCACACTATACACATCGGTCGTCCGCTTATATTCGGCAAAAATATACGGCAAAACTCAACAAAATTATATTCTTTTTTGCGGACGACCGATGGTCGCCCCTACAGTTATCCGAACTGTACATTCAAATAAAAAAAGAAACCCGTCAAACGTGTAGCAGCGTTTGACGTGGTTTCCACCTTAGAAAAATGCGTACTCCAATTAAGCACAGCACTATATTCCAACAGCCTTAATATTTATTTTTTACAAGTTCTTTGAAGGTGTCGGAAACTTTCTCTCAAGAAAGTTTCTGACAAAAAAACTATTCACAAACTAACTCTTAAGCCCAGCTCATAGTAGTGGGCTTTTCTTCCTCGATGATGATATCCTTAAGGAAAGCAACTGCCTTACGGAGACCCTCATCGATGGACATTACGCTATCCTCGTGCTCGATAGAGAGCACCTTATCGTATCCGCAGAGGCGGAGATTTGAAACGAGGTCTCTCCAATAGCTTTCGTTATTACCGTAACCGACGGTGCGGAACACCCACGCGCGCTCAAGCTCACGTCCGTAATGCTTGGTATCAAGCACGCCGTTCTTTGCGGTATTATACTTATCGATCTTCGTATCCTTAGCGTGTACGTGATAGATAGCGCCCTTCAGCTCGCGTATTGCGGCAACGGGGTCCATTCCCTGCCAGATAAGGTGCGAGGGGTCGAAGTTTGCGCCGATAACGTCGCCAACAGCCGCGCGGAGCTTAAGAAGCGTTTCGGGATTATACACGCAAAATCCGGGGTGCATCTCAAAAGCAATGCGAACTCCGTGTGCCTTACAGAATGCGCCCATGTCCTTCCAATAAGGTATTACCTTCTCTTCCCACTGCCAATTAAGTATTTCGATATAGTCATCGGGCCATGCGCAGGTTACCCAGTTGGGAAGCTTTGCTCCCTCGTGGTCACCGGGGCAACCAGAGAACGTGATAACGGTGTCAACGCCAAGCTTCTCAGCGAGAAGAACGGCATTTCTGAAATCCTCGTCGTACTGAGCGGCTATCTCCTTATTGGGATGAAGGGGGTTACCGTGAGCGGCGAGAGCGCAGATCTCAACGTCGTATTTCTTGAAGGTAGCAACGAACTCGTCGTACTTCTTCGCGTCGGCAAGAAGCTCTGCGGGGTTGCAGTGCGCCTTACCTGGATATCCGCCCGCTCCTATCTCCGCAGTGTGAACGCCAAGCCCCGAAAGAATGCTCAACGTCTCGTCAAGACTCTTTGAGCCGTAAAGGTTTGCAAGAACGCTTAATTTCATTTTGTTTTCCTCTTTTCTATATTATTTTTAAAAATTTTACTCAAAATCCTGCTCCATCAGGCGCTTGTTAAATTCCTCGGCGGTGTTATATCCCATCTTCTTCTGACGGTTGTTCATCGCCGCTATCTCAAGCACGACGGCTAAGTTTCTACCGGGGTGAACGGGAATGGTTATCGACGGAACGTCTATTCCGAGAATGTTCTCGTACTGCTCCTCAAGACCGAAGCGGTCGTACATCTTTTCGGGGTCCCAATGCTCAAGGTTGATGACGAGGTCAATTCGCTCCGTCGCCTTGACAGCACCCATACCGAAAAGCCTTCTGACGTCAACTATTCCAATGCCGCGCAGCTCTATGTAGTAACGGATAAGCTCGGGCGCAGTTCCCACGAGCGTCTTTGCGGAAACTCGCTTTATCTCGACGGCGTCGTCAGCTATCAGTCGGTGTCCTCTCTTTACAAGCTCGATAGCCGTCTCACTCTTACCTATTCCGCTATCACCGAGTATCAGCATACCCTCTCCGTAAACCTCTACGAGAACGCCGTGACGCGTTATTCTTGGAGCAAGGCTTGTGTTGAGGTAGGCGATAAGCGACGCGAGAAATTCACTCGTTCTCACGGGCGTGCGCAAAAGTGGCACTCCGTTGGCCCTTGCCATAGCAAGCATTTCGTCAAACACAGACATCTTAGACGTGGTTATAATAGCAACGGGCTTCTCCTTTAAAAACGCATCGATACGCAGATTTCTCTGTGTTCCCGAAAGCTTGGAAAGATACTGATGCTCTGCCTTGCCGATTATCTGTATTCTCGACGGGTCGAACATCTCAAAGAAGCCCGAGAGAGCAAGCCCCGGGCGGTCAACCTCGGTACTGCATACCTTTATCTCCTTAGCTTCCGTCGGTAAATATATCTCCTCAAGCTGAAATTCGTCAATTACGACGTCAAGCCCTATACTGTATTTGGATTTCATTCAAGCTCCTCCTTACCGTGTACTTTATCCTATTATATCATATATTCTCACAAAATGGAAGAGCTTTTTGCGATTTTTTCGTTAGTTTTTCGTTAGTTTTATAATATCAAGACTTAAGGTGTAAACCCGTCAAACGTGCAGCCGCATTTGATGGGTTTCTTTATTTTATTTAAAGGTACATAGCGAGCACCTTTGCAAAGGCTCTCCTTGTAGGAGAGCTGTCAGCATGAGCTTACTGAGAGGTTTACCGAATATTCGCACCGTGTTCGCGCTCACAGTGTCATCCTGAGCGTACGCACTTTATTGGGAGAACCTAAAGTACAATTCGAAGGATCTTTGCCGCTTGCGGCAACAACCGACTTGGACGGACAATCTCTTATGCTAAAAGAACTCTCCCAATAACTATGTTGTTAGTTGCTCCTTCGTCGCAAAGATTCTTCGCACTGTTTATTAGGTTCACCCACTAAGTCTCTTCTGCTCAGAATGACACGGAATGAGTGCGAACATAGATATCCAACTCCACGACAAATCATAATTTATTATTTTCTTAAGCTCCCCTAAGACTTGGAGCTTTCTTAAAAAATCGTAAAAAAGTCATCTCGACCTATCATTTTGTCATCACGTGTCAGTAGGTGTCATAGTATGGCAGAAAAATCGGAGTTATAATATATGCGTCACAGACGGAAAGGCGACATAAAACAAAGGAAAGGAGTAAAAGGAATGGTGCTTTTCAGCAAGAGTGCGAAAAAGGAACGTGACGCGTATGACGGTGTTATCTCTCAGCTACACGAGGAAGGGCGGCTATTAGACGTCATTGAGGAATACGTTGCCAGGTGTCATTCGGTAGCGGAGGGCGAGGCAAAGGCGCGGAGGCGCTCGGAGTTCCCAAACATAGCGGGATTTTGCCGTTACGTCGGAGTAGGTTTTTCGGACTTCTACAAATTCAAGGAGGAAAAGCCGCGCGAATACGACAAGCTTTTGGCGATATTCGAGGACGAGGCGCTGAACTCGGATATTTCCTCTACCCTGCTCTCCTCTTACATGAAAAAGCGAATGCTTTATTCGGACGCCGACGAGGGCAAGGGCAAAAGCGGAGGGGTGACGTATTGCTTTGAGCACGACGTTTTCGCAGACGGAGAATAGCACGGGCGGCAAGGTGATAATTCGCGGCGTCCCAAACGAGAAGCAAAAGCTTTTCTTTAGCTCAAAGACTCGCTTCACCGCGTACGGCGGTGCGAGGGGCGGCGGAAAATCATGGGCGCTGAGGCGAAAGCTTGTGGCGATGTGCCTCAGATACGAGGGACTGAGATGCCTGCTCGTAAGGCGCACGCTCCCCGAGCTGAGAGCCAACCACGTTATCCCCTTTCTCCGAGAATACGCTGGGCTTTTGGAATACTCGGACGGTGAAAAGTCGCTGAAATTCGACAACGGAAGCCGCATTTACCTTGGCTTCTGCGCCAACGACAGAGACGTTCTGAGATATCAGGGTCAGGAATACGACGTAATTGCCATCGACGAGGCAACGCAGCTGAACGAATTCAGATTTTCAATCTTCAAGGCCTGTCTGCGAGGCTCAAGCCGTTTTCCGAGACGAATGTATCTCACCTGCAACCCCGGCGGCATAGGACACGCCTGGGTCAAGCGTCTGTTCGTTGACAGAGATTTCCGCGAGGGAGAAAATCCCGAGGACTACAGCTTTATTCAAGCTCTCGTATTTGACAACAAGGCTCTAACGGACGCCGACCCCGAATACGCCCGCTCGCTTGAATCGCTTCCCGAAAGGCTAAGAGACGCATGGCTATACGGAAAATGGGACGTCTTTGAGGGTCAGTTCTTCCCCGAATTTGACACGTCCGTCCACGTCTGCTCTCCCAACGCCGTTCCCACGGACGTATCCTTTTTCCTCGGCTTTGACTACGGCTTTGATATGCTTGCGGCGCTTATCTGCGCGGTGGACTCAGACGGAAACGTCTGGGTGGTCAAGGAGCTTTGCCTCCCCAATCTTATCTTGGGTGAGGCTGCCGAAAGGCTTTCGGCGCTCTGCCGACCGTACGCCGTAGAATTTGCCGTCGCATCGCCTGACCTATGGAACAGACGTCAGGACAGCGGAAGGAGCGGCTTTGAGATAATGCAAGCAGTCGGAGGCATGCCGCCGATGCTTCCCGCCGACGACAGACGGGTCGCGGGCTGGCGAATGCTCAGAGAATATCTCGGCACTGCGGAAGGCTCTCCGCATCTCAGAATAAGCCGAGAATGTCCCGAGCTTATCCGCTGTCTGCAAGCGCTTCTCTTTGACACCGTAAGAGCCGAGGACGCCGCAAGTGAACCGCACTCCGTCACCCACGCGCCCGAGGCGCTCAGATACGCCGTCATGAGCAGATACCGAGCGCCCAAGCGCGCTCCGACGTCCGATTTTATAATTCCTCAGAAAAAGCGCTCGCTCTTTTCCGACTGACGAATTTCCGTCTGTGACTTACAAAAACCACTTGAAAGCGAGGTGAGACAAATATCACGAACAAACAAAAGAACCGTTACCGTAACAAAATTTGAAGGAGTTGACACCCGATACTCTCACAGAGGCGCTCCGCAGAGCATAGTCAACTTCCGAATAAGCGCCGACGGCTCTCTGCAAAAGCGCGAGGGCTACGGGCTTATCTGCGACCTCGGAGAAAGCATACGAGCCGTTTGGACGGGAAAGCTCGGCGGCAATGAACGCTGCTACGTCGCTACGTCTCAGGGCGTGTATTCCGTTGATACCCAAGGCAAAACGGCAAGCTTCATCTTCAGTCTTCCCACCACGGACACGCACGTTGATTTCTTCTATTACCGCGGCGCGCTGTATCTCGTTGACGGCGTAAGCATATACCGTATTGAGAATGACACTCCGCGCGTTCCCTTCGGATACGTTCCGCTTATCGGAAAGGATTGGGCGGACAACGAGTTGGGAAGTATAAACGAGCCGAGAAATATTCTCAACGGCTGTGGCAGAATAACCTACAGAATTTCCGAGGCGGCGACCTCTTTTCTGAGGCTCGACGCGCCGATATCAAGCGTTGAAGCCCTTTATGTAAACGGCGAGCGCTTAGCCGCCTCAAAATACAGCGTAAGCTCCTCTCCCCCCGTAGTCAGCGTCAGCGGACTTAAGGCGTACGACAAAGTTGAGCTGTATTTTACCTACGCCGATAATCCGTACACGACCGATGCGCTTTTCAAAAACACCCACGCCCTCGTTTTCGGCGGTATAAACAACAGCCGTCCGTTCCTATGGGGCGGTGAGGACGGTGCGGTGATCTTCAGCTCTGCCTACGTCCACGAAAGCGAGCTGCAAAAAAGCAAGCTTATCTTCCCCGAGAGCGACGCGCTTTATTTCCCCGTCGGCTACCAATTCAGCGTCGGAGACGGCAGATATCCCATAAGCGCCGTCAGCCGTCATTACGACAGACTGCTGATATTCACCGAGGGCGGCGCTTGGATGGCGGACAGCTCAGCCTGCGGAATTGAGGAATTTCCCGTAATGAACATAAATTCCTCCGTCGGCGTCGTTGCCGACACGTCGGCGACGCTTGGCAATCAGCCCTGCACCGTCGGACTTGACTCGGTCTACCTTTGGCGCTCTGAGACCGACGAGCTTGACGAATGTAACGCCTACGGCATTTCGGGCGCTATCAATTCCCTGCTCCCCTCGGAGTTCTTCAAAAGTGCCACCGTTTTTGCGGACACGGCACACGGAGAGCTGTTATTCTCCAATCCCAACGACAAGGGTCGAACGTGGGTCTACAACGCCTCCCTCGGCGCATGGAGCTGCTTTGAGGGCATTGGCGCGGAGCGTTTTTTCAACGTTGACGGCAAGGTAGGCTTTGCCAAGAACGGCGCTATATACGCCTTTGACAAATCGCTTGATACCGACCTCGGCTCAACGGAAATCGTCGCAAGCTTCAGCACGGGGCTATTAGACTTTGACACCGACGCTGACAAGCGTCCGTCCGCTATCGGCGTATGCTTTGACGGAAATGCGATAGACGCCGAGATAGCTCTCGACGGCAATAGCGACCGCACTCTTAGTCTGTCGCTTGACAAGCAAGCCACACACGGCTACGTCCGCAAGCGTCTGTCAGCAAGAAGGTTCAAAGCAATGAGCCTTACTCTGAGGGCGTCGGGAGCTGAGCGGCAGACGGTACATTCATTTTATTTGCAAGCACGCTGAGGCGTGAGAAAGGAAATCAAAGAAAGCAATGAACAACAAAAAAAGCAAGGCGTGGCAGCAATACGAGGCTGGAAAGGCTCACAAGCGGCGCATAGGGCTTTACGAGACGGTGAAATCCAACGAAGCGTTCTACAGAGGTGAGCAATGGCAGAACGGCGACGGCGGCAATCTCCCCAAGCCCGTGTTCAACGTCATCCGCAGAGTTATAGATTATCTCGTCTGCTCGGTGGCGTCGGCGGACCTTTCCGTCCGCTTCTCTGACGAAAATCTGCCCTTTGCCGACGCCGAAGAAAAAAAGCTATCCTCGGAGCTTATCGCAACTCTCACCGATAACACCGCTTACCGTTGGGAGACCGAGGGAATGGACGCAAAGCTTCACAGGCTTCTGACCGACGCCGCCATATGCGGTGACGGAGCGCTGTACTGCTATTGGGACGCTGAGAAAAGGGGCGCGGGAAATTATCTTGGCGATATAGTCACGGACATCGTTGACGCCTCTTGCATATTCCCCGCCGACGTTAACCGCGCGGACGTTCAATCTCAGGAATACGTCATTCTGTCGGGGCGCGCCTCGGTGGCGTCCCTCAGAGCTGAGGCGGAGAGCTGTGGCGTCAGCGCCGAGGATATAAAAAGAATAGTCCGCGACGACGACGCTTCCGTGAGCTTGGGACTCGGCAGATACGAGCTTGACGGCGAGGACGAGGCAAAGGCGACCTTCATAGTAAAATTCTGGCGCGAGGACGGCGCGGTTTGCTTTGAGAAATCAACGCGCGACTGCGTAATAAAGCGCGCAAAGACCAACTGCTCGCTCTATCCCATCGCCTACTTCAATTGGATACCCACCAAGAACAGCTTTCACGGCACGTCTCCCGTAAGCTGTATGATTCCCAATCAGAAGTTTATCAACCGCGCCTACGCCATGGCTATGAAGCACATGACAGACAGCGCCTTCTCAAAGGTGATATACGACAAATCCAAGATACCCGAATGGTCAAACGAGGTCGGAGAGGCTATTGCGGCTATGGGTGGCGGCAACGTTTCAGACGCGGTATCCGTCGTAGGCGTCGGTGAGCTTCACGGAGAATTTATGGACTTCGTTGACAGCGCCGTGACGCTTACCAAGGAGCTGATGGGCGCTACGGAATCGGCGCTCGGTAATCTTGAAGCCAAAAACACGAGCGCGATACTCGCCCTTCAGGAGACCTCACGCGTAACGCTTGACAACATTCGTTACTCCTTCTACAAGGCAATCGAGGACCTCGCGACCATATGGGCAGATATGATATGCGCCTACTACCCCTGCGACAGACTCGTTCCCTGCAAGTCGGACGGCAAGATAGACGTTCGCACGGTAAGTCCGTCTCAGATAAAAAAGGCGCTCCTCGTGGCTACGGTAGACGTTGCCGAGGTAACGCGATATAGCGCGGTGAACGCTCAGAATATGCTCGACAAGCTGCTTGACGGCGGTTACATTACCCCCGCCGAGTATCTCCGCAGACTTCCCTCGGGGCTACTTGCGGACAGACAGGCGCTTATTGAGGATATAGAAAAAAGGACCGCGACGGCGGTCGTAAGCTAAAAGAAATACTAAAAGGAGGAAGCTATGGAAGAAGAAAAAATTCTTGATGAGTCGCTCTCCGAGGCGGATATTTCCGATGCGGGAGAGGCGGACGAGCTTGAGACGCTGAGAGCCGAGGTGGCAAGCTTGCGCGCCGAGCTTGAAGAAAAGAAGGCGATGGCAGAGGCAGTTACCGCGGAGCTTGCGGAGTTCAGCGAGCTTTTCCCCGAGACCGACGTTAAGTCTCTCCCCGAGGACGTCTGGGAAAGCGTAAGGTCGGGCAATTCCCTTGCGGCGTCGTTTGCTCTCTATAAGAAAAAGGCAGAGGCAAGAGACGCGCAGATAAGGGCGGTCAACGAGCAGAACGCCCGTATGTCCTCGGGCAAGCTCTCGGGCGGCGCGGCAGCTGAATATTTCACCCCAGCCGACGTCAGAGCCATGTCTCAGAGCGAGGTAAAGGCGAATTACAGCAAAATAATCGAGTCCATGAAAAAATGGAACTGAAACAAAAATACTGAATTTAAATTTTTTAATTAAGAAAGGAATTTTATTATGGCAATTACTAATTTTATACCTACCGTTTGGAGCGAAACACTTTACACCGCGCTTGACAAGCAGTATATCGCGGTGGCAAACTGCAACAGAGAATTTGAGGGCGAGATAAAGAACTGTGGCTCGGTGGTCAAGATATGCGGGGTCGGCGAGGTCACCGTTGACGATTACACCAAGAACACCGATATGAGCACGCCTCAGGCGCTCTCCGATACCGTCATGGAGCTGACTGTCGACAGAGCCAAGTATTTCAACTTCCAAATCGACGATATCGACCGCGCGCAGTGTACCCCCAAGCTCATGGACGCCGCTATGAAGGTAGCCGCAAGCGGACTTGCCAACGCCGCCGACAGATACGTTTACGGTCTTTACGAGAACGCGGACAACTACATTACCTGCGACGATACCAACGTTGATAACATAATGGACTACATCATTAAGGCGCGTCAGATGCTTTATGAGAACAACGTGACCGACTCCTCCGAGGTGGTTATCGAGGTAACGCCCACCATCGCTTCCCTCATTCTCAAGGCTAAGATAAACCTTGGAAGCGACAACGGTGCGGCGCTTGAGAGCGGCTGTCTCGGCAGCATCGGCGGCTGTAAGGTATACGTTTCCAACAACGTCTATACCTCCGAGGAGATAGACACCGTTTATCACAAGTGCTTCGTCCGCACCAAGCGCGCTATCGCCTTTGCAGAGCAGCTCTCCGAGATTGACGCTTACCGTCCCGAAAAGAGATTTGCCGACGCCGTCAAGGGGCTGCACCTCTACGGAGCGGAGATAGTATATCAGGGCGAAATAGTCGTTCTCAATCTCGGAATTACGGAGTAATATATGACTCTTAAGGAAATTTACAAAAACGCGCTTGCGCTTCTTGCGGAAAGCCTTGACGTGTCTGACAACGAGGATTACGAGGAGCGAGCGCCCTACATTCTCGCAACGCTCTGCTCTCAGCTCAGCGGTTTAGACGCCGTGGCAAGAAGGATACTCGGAGAATCGGCGGCAACGGCGTTCAACGAAATCTATCTGCCGCTGACCTCAAGCTTTCCTCTCCTCTCTCGCTTCGCCGCTCCCGCCGCTATTTATCTCGCCGCCATGCTCGTGCTTGACGACAACTCGGAGTTTGCGGACAAGCTGTACGCAATGTATTCCGACAGCATCTCGTCCATACACGACTCCATCTGCGGAGCGTCCGAGCAAACGGTCAACAGATATTTCGTTGATTAACAGCGCCAAGTAAGGACGCGGAGACACAGGGACGCGAGGACGCGGAGACGCGGAGACGCGATTTTAGGGGGCTTTCTTTCGAGAAAGCCCCCATACCCCAAAGAACTCGAAAAAAATAAATAATAAGGCTGTTGGAATTTAGTGCTGTGCTTAATTTTAAGTACGGCATTTTTCTAAGGTGGAAACCACGTCAAATGCTGCTGCACATTTGACGGGTTTCTTTTTTATTGAAAAAGAAAGTGCGAATACCTACAAAGGCTCTCCTTGTAGGAGAGCTGTCAGCGCAAGCTGACTGAGAGGTTTACCAATACACGCACCATGCTTGCCCTCACTGTGTCATCCTGAGCGAAGTCACAAAGAAGGAATAAAATTGCTGTCGTCCTATGTTCCCTTGTGACGTAGTCGAACTTTTTGGGAGACGAGGGACGAGTCGAGCAAAAAGCGACGAACGGAGCGCAAGCGGAGTGAGGAAGGGATCTACTTCGATTTATTGCTATCCCTTTTGTGCTTAAAAGTTACATTCTCTCAGCAATATAAAAGTAACACTTGCGCAAAGAAGGTTATCGAAAGCCGTTAGTAGATCCCTGCCTCGCGTTGCTCGTTGCTTTCCGCTCGGTTCGTTCCTCTCCTCTCGGAAAGTTCGACTGCGTCACAAGATATTATTAATTCGCTTTAATATAATCCGTGCGTTGTGACTCCGCTCAGGATGACACGTTGGGGTGAAGATAGTGCGAAGTCATAAAAAACAAAATAAATAAACTACCCGACCAATCATAATTTGAATTGTTACTCACGCGCTACACAAAATAAATTTACCCAGCTCTTTTTCTCGCATAAAAATATTTTTTATTTTTATCGAAAAAATTCTAAAAAGCTCTTGACAAAAGACGAATTATCTGTTATAATACTAAAGTCGTCGCTGGTATGGCTCAGTCGGTAGAGCACGTCATTGGTAATGACGAGGTCATCAGTTCGATTCTGATTACCAGCTCCACACCCTCGTATCCAAAAGGATACGAGGGTATTTTTGTTCTTATTAGCCTTAATTGATTTATCGGGGGACGCGAATGAAGGCGTCCCCCGATAAACTCAATAATTATCCTGTGCGTCTATACAAGCGTCGATAACAAGCACCACCGCAAGCGCGTTGACCTCGTCAACACCCTCGGCAACTCTTATCTCATACGCGTCGCCGAGTGTAAACCACTCCTTTGACACCGAAGCCACGCTAAGACCGTAATTGGTTATCTCATAGCAATGGGCGAAGAAATCCCCGTGAACTCTCCAGCCAAGACCGTCCACGTCGTATTCCTGCTTGAAAAACGTAAACTCCTTAATTATCTGCGCAATAACGTATCCCTGTCTGTAAACGTTATATCTCGGGTTAAATGAAAACAGCTTCTGCTCGATATACGCAAGCTCATTTCCCGCCGTATCGTAAAGATGAAGCTTCTTGCCGAAGGTAAACACCTCGCCCTCGACATAATATCTTTCATTGCCGAACTCGTCGTAAATTGAAAATTTATCTCCCCAAGTAAAAATACGTTGCTTTATGTAAAGGTTCATATCACGTCCTCCAATCGTTAAAATAATTTACTGTCATCGATAATTTTCCAAAATCTCTTGACAACACTTTGAAATTAGTGTATAATGATAATGGAGAGAGTTATCGATGACGGTTGCTCCCTTAAAATTGGTTTAGAAAATAAACCGCCTTATGTGGAAGTGAGGCGGTTTATTTCTTTTTGTATATGTTTAGCACAAGACCTATTACTGACACAAGCAGTGAACAGAAAAGGAAAAGTGATTCCCATGTTATGAACATAAGCATCTCTCCCTCATTTATATTGAGGAAGGCAAAAAGAAATTTGACACTTCCTCTACTTTTATGAATAAAATGAGGAAGCAACCGCCATTATCAAAGACAACTCTCTCCGAGCATTACTGCTGAATATATTATACCATATCTTTATTTCTTTGTCAATCAATCGCAATAAATTCCCGCAAAGCTCTTGACTTTTCTGAAATGATATGTTATAATCTATTTTGTATGTAAAGACTTTGACGAGGAGTAGTACGCAAGGGGTTCTGCCTCAGAGAGCGAACGGTTGGTGTGAGTTCGCGCGGGATTTTGCGGAAGTCGCCTTTGAGTTGCTTGGGTGAAAACGCGCTTTGCGCCGTTTAGCTCTTGACGGTTTCCACCGTTATCGGATCTGAGTTATAAATTCAGGTGGTACCGCGTGCTCCACGCCCTGACAGACGGGCTGTGGAGTTTTTTTGTTTTGTTTTTAATTTTATTACTATATAAGGAGATTTACCATGAATTCTTACAACGAATTACCAAAGGTATATTCCCCTCAGGACTTCGAGGACAGAATATATCAGAATTGGTGCGACAAGGGTTATTTTACCCCCGACGTAAACAACCCCGCGCCTGCCTTCACCGTCGTTATTCCCCCTCCAAACGTTACGGGTCAGCTCCATATGGGTCACGCCCTTGACGAAACTCTTCAGGACATTCTCGTCCGCTACAAGAGAATGCAGGGCTTCAACACCCTTTGGGTCCCGGGTACTGACCACGCGGGTATTGCTACTCAGATAAAGGTTGAGGAGCAGCTCAGAGTCAACGAGGGACTTACCCGTTACGACCTCGGTCGCGACGCATTCCTTGAGCGCGTCTGGGATTGGAAGCATCAGTACGGCAGCCGCATTATAAGCCAGCTCAAAAAGCTCGGCGCGTCTTGCGACTGGTCACGTGAGCGCTTCACCATGGACGAGGGATGCTCCAAGGCTGTCCGCGAAGTATTCGTCAACCTTTACGACAAGGGACTTATATACAGAGGTAACAGAATTATCAACTGGTGTCCTCACTGTATAACCGCGCTCTCCGACGCTGAGGTTGAATACTCCGAGCAGGACGGATACTTCTGGCACATCAAGTATCCCATCAAGGGCGAGGACGGCTTCGTTGAGGTCGCTACCACGCGTCCTGAGACCATGTTCGGTGATACCGCCGTTGCCGTTAACCCCAACGACGAGGCAACCAAGCATCTTATCGGAAAGACGCTTATTCTCCCCATAGTAAACAGAGAGATACCCGTCGTTGCCGACGATTACGTTGAGATAGGCTTCGGTACGGGCTGTGTTAAAATTACCCCCGCGCACGACCCCAACGACTTCCTCGTCGGTCAGCGCCATAATTTAGAGCAGATAAAGGTCATGAACGACGACGCCACGATGAACGGCTTCGCGGGCAAATACGAGGGCATGGACAGATACGCCTGCCGCAAGGCTCTCGTTGCTGACCTTGAAGCAGAGGGATATATCATAAAGACCGTTCCTCACAAGCACAACGTCGGCTCTTGCTACCGTTGCGGCACTACGGTTGAGCCCCTGACCTCTAATCAGTGGTTCGTTAAGATGGAGCCGCTCGCAAAGCCCGCTCTTGAGGTAGTTCGCGACGGCACCGTAAAGTTCGTTCCCGAGCGCTTCAGCAAGATCTACGTCAACTGGATGGAAAACGTTCACGACTGGTGCATCTCCCGTCAGCTCTGGTGGGGTCACAGAATTCCCGCCTTCTACTGTACGGAGTGCGGCGAGATGACCGTTTCCAAGACGGATATCGATAAGTGTCCCAAGTGTCAGGGTAAGGTCACGCAGGAAAACGACGTCCTCGACACATGGTTCTCCTCGGCTCTTTGGCCCTTCTCTACCCTCGGCTTCCCCGAAAAGACCGCCGAGCTTGAAAAGTATTATCCCACGAGCGCGCTCGTTACGGGCTACGATATTATATTCTTCTGGGTTGCCCGCATGATATTCTCGGGACTTGAGCATATGGGTAAAGAGCCCTTCAATACGGTATTCATTCACGGACTTGTTCGTGACGCTCAGGGACGCAAGATGTCGAAATCGCTCGGCAACGGAATTGACCCGCTTGAAATTATCCGCAAATACGGCGCTGACGCTCTGCGTTACGCTCTCGCTACGGGTAACTCCCCCGGAAACGATATGCGCTTCTCCGACGAGAAGATAGAGGCGGCAAGAAACTTTGCCAACAAGCTCTGGAACGCTTCGAGATTCGTTCGTATGAACCTCACTATCGACGAGATAAAGCTTCCGAGCGCGGACAAGCTTGCGGCTGAGGATAAGTGGATACTTGACAAGTTCAACAGCCTTTGCGCTGAGGTAACCTCCTCTCTCGACAAATACGAGGTCGGAGTTGCGCTCGCTTCTATTTACGATTTCACATGGGACGTTTTCTGCGATTGGTACATTGAGCTTACCAAGGCGCGTCTCAACGAAAAGGAGACCGAGGGCAATATCATCGCGCAGAACGTTCTCGCTTACGTTCTGACGGGAACGCTCAAGCTCCTGCACCCCTTCATTCCCTTTATCACCGAGGAAATATATCAGTCACTGCCTCATACCGACGAGAGCATAATGATTTCGGAATATCCCAAGTTCGACAGTGCGCTGACGTTTACCGCTGACAGCGAGAACATGACCAAGGTCATCGCCGCTATAAAGGCTATCCGCGCGCGCAGAAACGAGATGAACGTACCTCCTTCAAGAAAGGCTAAGGTCTACGTCGCTACAAGGTATACCGATGCGTTCAACGATAGCTCCAAGGTATTCTTTGCCCGTCTTGCTTCCGCCTCCGACGTTGAGATTGCGGACAGCTTTGAGGGTGTTATCTCCGCTGACGACGCCGTTCAGATAATCACCGACTCTGCAACCATTTTCCTTCCTCTTTCGGATATCATAGATACCGAGAAGGAGCTTGCGAGACTTACGGGCGAGGAAAAGAAGCTCATCGGTGAGATTGAGAGACTTGAAAAGAAGCTCTCCAACGAAGGCTTTGTGGCAAAAGCTCCCGCGGCTGTCGTCGAGGGCGAAAAGGCTAAGCTCGCTAAATACCGCGAAAACCTTGAAGGCGTTAAAATAGCGCTTGCGAAGCTCAGAAGTTAGTTTGTGAGGACGCGAGGACGCGAGGACGCGAGGACGCGATTTTTGGGGTCTTTCTTTCGGAGAAAGACCCCAAGCCCCAAAGAACTTGTGAAAAATAAATAATAAGGTTGTTAAAATTTAGTGCTGTGTGTAATTAAGGGCATGGTACTTTCTAAGGTGGAAACCGCGTCAAACGCTGCTGCACGTTTGACGGGTTTCTTTTTTATTTAAAGGTGCGATGAGGATACCTTTCAAAATGGTCTCCCCTACCGCAAGGGTTCAATATACACACTATGTTCGCACTTTCCCCGTGTCATTCTGAGCAGATGAGATTTAGAGGGTGAACCTAATACACAATGCGACAATGTTTGCGTAAGCAAACTTGGGACGGAGCGTAGCGGAGTGCGTATATTGAACCCTCGCCCCTACAGTTTTGAGAGGTTTCCTACCGCATCTTTCAATAAAAAAAGAAACCCGTCAAATGTGCAGCAGCATTTGACGTGGTTTCCACCTTAGAAAATACCGTACTCCAAATTAAGCACAGCACAATATTCTAACAATCCTAACATTTATTTTTCACAAGTTCTTTGAAGGTGTCGGAAACTTTCTTTCAAGAAAGTTTCTGACAATCGCGCCCCCGCGTCCTCGCGTCCTCGCGTCCTTGCGTCCCCGCGTACTAATTTTCCAGCCAAGCTTTAACGTCGACAAGCGTGTTAAACACGGGGCAACCGAGCGTAAGCAGGTGCTTGCGAGATTGGTGACCTCGGCAGACAAGCACGCAATCGGCGTCAAGCGCCTTGGCGCTTTGCGCGTCGTGGTCGGTGTCACCAATAAGAAATGCTCTTGCGCCCTCATGCCGAGCCTTCCAATCCTGAGCCAACGACAGCTTAGAGCCTGCATGAATATTATCAAGTCCGAGAATTTCCTCAAAATAATCGGTAATACCGAGAAAATCGAGCTGTCCTTTGAGCATTTCCCGCTCCGTCGCTGACAAAATTATCTGCTTTATTCCCCGCCCCTTCATGTATTCAATGGTTAACAAGACGTCGTCAAAAAGTCCCGACGAGCGAACGTTTTCAAGATAGAGCTTGACCCACTTAGGCGCAAGCTCCTCGTAAGGCTCACTATCAAAATCAAAGCCGAGGGACTTATAGTATTCAATTATCGGAAATCGGAATATTCCTCTGTAATAGTCCACACTCGGAATAACGGGCAGATTTCTCTCAGAGAGCAGAGTATTCACCGAGCTTATCCCCGCTCCAACGTCGTCAAGCAGAGTTCCGTTAAAATCCCAAATGCAGTAATCGTATATCTTCACAAGCGCCTCCGTGACAAAAAATCTTAGGGACTGCTCCGCTACCGAAGCAGTCCCATGTTCTAAAAATTATTCTATACCCTCATCCTCAGCAGGTCTCTCGTAAATCTTCTTGGAAATACCCCATTCCTCGTAGAGATATTTGAGTCCCGCAACGGTTGCGTCCTCAGCGGGAGCGGTATTGTCAGAAAGCGCGTAAACACAAGCGCCTTCCTCACCTGCAAGAATTTCCTTTATCTGAGTGATAACGTCCTTTTCAGCGCCCTCGGCAGGGTCTGCTATTTCAACAAGGTCCTCGGCGTCGCACTCGTTGAGCATCTTTTCTACCTTCTCGGAAACGGTACGGAGCTGCTGTAGCTTCTCAGCATCAGCGGTAAGATCGTTATGAGAATATCTGAAGCCCATTATCAAGTCGATAACAACATCGTTGTTCTGCTCCTTGATGAAGTCCTTAAGCGTGGGGTTTTCACCCTCAAGCGAGTAGGTTATCAAGGTGTTACCCGTCTTGTTTGCGTCCATCATGTAGTCTTCGTTAAGTCTTCTGACTACCTTGATGTATTCGCCGTCAGCGTTCTTGTAATCGGAGTTAACAAGCTCGTAGTTCTCGTCCTCAATTCCGTAGAGAATGAGGTTGCGGAAATCAGCGTTGGTATTGAGGTAGGTTACTATCTCCATACTTCTGGAAACGCTGGTGGTGTAAGAGGTTACCGCGAACATATCCTTATAGATATCGTCGGTCTTAAGAGTGGGCTTGCCAATAACGACAGCCTCGTACTTATCAGCATACTGAGAAGGAATCTCTGCTCCGCCCTGAACGCAAGCAACTGCTACCTCGCCATTTGCGAACTGCTCAGCGCTTCCCTTGGTGTAGCCCTTAACGACCTTAAGCTGATCGACAAACGCCGTATCAAGAACACTTCCCATGTTATCCATGAAGGAGTCCTTAGTACCGTACTTAGCGGAAGTATTGTAGGTGCTTGCAAGCAAGGAGAATTTATCGGAAACGTGTCCGTCCGCGTCAACGCCCCAATAGTGAACACCCGTAGATGCAAGCTCTACGTCGGTAAGATCGGAGTAGAAGGGCACGTACTTCTTGGTTGCGCTTGCGTCACTTGCTTCTCTTATAAAGGTCTGTATAGCCTCACCCGTAATGCCGCTGCTCTTAAGAGCATTGATACCCTCGTCGGTATCGTAGCTGTACTGAGCGAGAGCTTCCTTATTGAGAAGGAGATATGTATACTCGCCTATAGCAACGTTCGTGGGAATAGCGTACGTTCCGTTATTGAGTGACTTCGTGTAAGAAAGATACTGGGGAGTGATATAGGAGTTAAGCTCCTTAGATGCGCTGCTAAGCTCTTCATTGAGGTTAGAGAGCATATTCATCTCCATATACTCAGCGAACTTATCGTATCCGCCTACGTAGAAAATATCAACCTGATATCCCGCAATGGTGGGATACTTTATTTCAGCAAGACCCCATTCGTTCTCAAAGGTCTCGTCCTCTGCGGTCTCATCCTCCGCGGTGGGCTGAGATATAAGTCCCGCAGCCTCTGCCTCAGCTCTTGCGGCAAAGGATTCTTCAAGCTTTTCGTAATATTCGTCAGCAGTAAAGAAGTTCAGCTCAAGCTGGGTCTTAAACTTAGACTTGGTTATTTTGTTTACCGCCGCCTCGATCTTATCTGCCTGCTCCTCGCTTACTTCCTCTTCGGAAAGAAGATACATAGACAGCGTCATTGCGCTTTCGGAAGCTTCTTTGTTAACGTCCTCAATTGCCTCGTCGTCGGTCTTATTGGAACAGCCTGCAAGGCAAGCAGCTACCATAACTACGCACAAAAGAAGGCATAATAGTCTCTTTTTCATTTGTTTCCTCCTTGAATTTCCAAGGCTACCCACCTTGGTTTAGATACTATTTAGATACTATAATATTGTACACCAAAATCCATGAATTGTCAAGTGAATTTTTTGTGATTGAGGATATATTTGCAATCAAAAAATCAAGCTTCAAAACAGCTTTTTGATTTTTTTCGTCACAATATACATTTATACCAATTAATATTTTTGCATATTACTCAACAAATTCGGCGTTTTAAATATTTGTTTCAATTGTTTTTGTTTAAAACAACGATTTTTTGTTTTTTAATTAATCAAGAAATCCTCTGAGATGTCTTGCTCTGCTGGGGTGACGGAGCTTGCGAAGCGCCTTGGCTTCTATCTGTCTTATTCTCTCACGGGTAATGTCGAATTCCTTGCCGACCTCCTCAAGAGTTCTGGTGCGTCCGTCGTAAAGACCGAAGCGAAGCTTGATAACGTGCTCCTCACGGGGAGTCAGCGTGTGAAGCTCCTTCTCTATTACCTCACGGAGTATAGTCGTTGCCGCCGCATCCGAGGGAGCGGGGGTATCCTCGTCGGGAATAAAGTCGCCGAGGTGGCTGTCCTCCTCCTCACCGATAGGCGTTTCAAGGGAAACGGGGTCTTGGGCTATCTTCATTATTTCCCTTACCTTCTCGGGACTCATGCCCATCTTTTCGCCTATTTCGTCAGCCGTTGCCTCACGTCCAAGCTCCTGAAGCATCTGACGGGAGTACCGTGACACCTTGTGAATGGTCTCCACCATATGAACGGGAATTCTTATGGTTCTCGCCTGATCTGCAATAGCCCTCGTTATTGCCTGTCTTATCCACCAAGTAGCGTAGGTCGAGAACTTGTATCCGCGGTTATAGTCAAACTTATCGACCGCCTTCATAAGACCGAGATTACCCTCTTGAATGAGGTCAAGGAAGAACATTCCCTTTCCGACGTATCTCTTGGCGATACTTACGACAAGTCTGAGGTTAGCCTCAACAAGCTCGCTCTTAGCGGCGTCCTTGAGAGATTCGTCGCAGTCGCCGCTCATTATCTCGGCAAGCTCTCTTTCTCTGTCGGACGTCAACAGCGGAACTCTTCCTATTTCTTTAAGATACATACGCACAGGGTCGTCAATAGCGAGGCCCTCCTGCTCAAGTATCTTTTCCATATTTTCGCTCGTGCCGAACGCCTCGACCTCGGACTCTATCTCGCTCATCTCGGAGCTTGAAATATCGCCCGGGAGCGGTATGCCGCTATCCTCAAGAGCGTCGTAGAATTTATCGAGACTGTCGTTGTCGTAATCCAATTCCTCGATCGCCTCGTTTATCTCCTCCTGAGACAGCTTTCCTTCCTTACTTTTTGCGATAAACTCTTCAATGCTTATCGATTTTTCCTGCTCGTTTTTAATTTCATTTTCTACCATTTTTCTATTTCCTTTCTTTTTTACAACCTACCAATCACGTTAGTACCGCGCTCGGCTAATGAGCGCCGATTGCGGCGGTTATTTTTTAACCCTCCTGCTTCTCCGCTCTTTTTTGTCTGAGCATTCTGAGAAGCTCCTGCCCTCCAAGATCAGCGCCGTTTTGCTTTTCTGCCTTGAGATTTTTTATGCAAGCATCGAACACCTCTCGGTCATTCCTCGTAAGCTGCCGCCTGTTGACCTCTATCTTCTCAAGCCGCGATATTTCGTCAATATTGAAATACTGACCGAGCACCGCCCTTGAATAACCCTCGGGTGAGCGTTCAAGCTCGCAGAGTATCTCAAAGACCTTGCGCCCGAACGACGTTACGAAATCGTCTGCCTTAAGGTCTATTTTTCCCTCGGCAACGTCGTGTCTGTACTCGTCGAAAATTATCATCATAGCGAGTATATTTTCCTCAGAATCGTTCGCCGCCACGTATTTTGCCGCATCGGCGTTGACTCTGTCGCCTATGTTCTTTATTGACAGCAACGCGTCCTTGCTTTGCTTGCTTCTGTATTCGTTCAGCTTCTTGCGCCTTATCCTTTCGACGTCGCTTCGCACCGACTCCACGGGAACTCCGAGGACGGTTGCGGCACGCTGAATATATATGTCACGTTCGACGTTATTTGACACGTCGGCTATCATCGAGCATATCTCGACCGACGCCTTTATACGCTCGTCCGACATACTGATATCGTGCTCTCCGAGTATCTTGTCCATTTTGAACTCAAAGCCCGTTTTGCTGTCGTCAAGGCATTTCTTGAAGCTGTCCGCTCCGAATTTCTTTATATATTCGTCGGGGTCCTTTGCTCCGCTGAGCTTAATTACTCTGACGTCTATTCCAACCTCGCCGAGCAGTCTCATAGCCTTATTCGCAGCGTTCTGCCCCGCCTTGTCGGAGTCGTAGCATATGACGACCTTTTTGGTGTACTTGGCGAATATCCTCGCTTGGTCGGGCGTTATAGCCGTGCCGAGCGTTGCCACGGCATTCTCAAAGCCCGCGGCGTGCAGCGCGATAACGTCCATATAGCCCTCGCAGAGTATCATTCGCTCCGCGCAATGCTTCTTTGCGTAATTGAGCGCAAACAGATGTCGGCTCTTTTTGAACGCGGGGGTATCTGAGGAGTTAAGATATTTCGGCTCTGAGCCGTCCATAACTCGTCCGCCGAACGCCACTATATTTCCCGACGTATCTATTATAGGAAAGATAACTCTGTTGCGGTAGAGGTCGAAAAGCTTGCCGCTCTTCTGGCTTCTCTTACATAAAAAGCCCGCAATTAGCTCCTCCTCACTAAAGCCGAGCGAGGTCATTTTATTTGTCAGCGCCCAGAAATTATTTGGCGAATAGCCAAGTCCGAAATGCTTTATCGTTGACATATCAAGCTGACGGGAGTCTCTGAGGTAAGCCATAGCCTCGCGCCCAAGCTCCGCGTCGTAAAGACACTCGCGGAAATATTTTGCCGCCGCTAAATTAAGCTCGTACAGCCGCTTTCTCGACACTCCGCCCACGTCCTTGCCACTATCGTCCTCGGGAATGGATATCCCTGCTCTGTCGGCAAGTATCTTAAGCGCGTCAACGTAATCAACGTTCTCCGCTCTCATGACGAAGGTTATAACGTCGCCGCCCGCTCCGCAGCCGAAGCAATAAAAGCTCTTGGTCGCGGGAAAGACGGTAAACGACGGCGTCCGCTCGCTATGAAAGGGGCATGGCGCTTGGTAATTTGAGCCCGCCCGCTTGAGAGTGACGTACGAGCCGATAACCGTTTCAACGTCGTTGCGGAATACTATCTCATCTATTATTTCTCTTGGTATCATTCCTTGGGTCCTCTCCAAACCTTTGGTATGTAAAGCTCAGAATACGCCTCTATCGCATATCTGTCGGTCATACCCGAAATAAAGTCGCAGGCGCATCTCTCCACACCCTCCGACTCGCAGTTCTCCCTGTAAAAACGAGGGAGCTTATCGGGATTGCTTACGTAATACTCAAATAGCCTCGTGAGCATTTCCTTTGCCTTGGACTCCTCGGACTTAGCAACGGGATTGCGGTAAACTCTCTCGAAAAGAAATTCCCTCAGCTCGTCCGTCGCCGTCTGTATCTCGGGCTCCATGACTATACACGGCTTGTCGGCGCTCGCCTTTATTATCGACGATACCATGGTGTTTATCCTCTTGGAATGCGTCTCGCCGAGCAACTCCCTCAGATGCTTCGGAATATCCTGCTGCGAAAGTATTCCCGCGCGGCAGGCGTCGTCGATGTCGTGGTTTATGTAAGCTATTCTGTCGGCGTACTTGACTATAACGCCCTCAAGCGTTGACGCCATGTGTTTGCCCGTGTGGTTTGCAATGCCGTCGCGAACCTCCCAAGTCAGATTAAGCCCCTGACCGTTATTTTCAAGCTTCTCCACCACGCGAACGCTCTGCAAATAGTGCGTAAACTCGGGGTCGAAGCATTTCTGCATAGCGTATTCGCCTGCGTGACCGAAGGGGGTATGTCCGATATCGTGACCGAGAGCCGCCGCCTCCGTCAAGTCCTCGTTGAGCCTGAGCGCTCTTGCGATTATTCTCGCTATCTGCGTAACCTCAAGCGTGTGCGTCATTCGAGTGCGGTAATGGTCACCCGCGGGTGCTAAAAATACCTGAGTTTTGTTCATAAGTCTGCGGAAGGACTGACAGTGTAGAATTCTGTCGCGGTCGCGCTGAAATTCAGTTCGGATCTCACAAGGAACGTACTCCTTGTCCCTACCCTTGCTCTGTGAGGTGAGGCAAGCAAATTCCGACAGCCTCTGTCTTTCTTGCTCAAGAAATCTGTCTCTAATTCCTATTTCGCTCATTTCTTCCTCCTTACGAATTTTTCTTACTTTTACGCGCTTTTTACGCCATTCAAAAAATTCAATACAATATAATATACGCAAAAAAAATCAAAAATACTTTTTTTTTTGAAAAATTTTTTTTAAAAGTTAGTTGTAATTGATTTTCCGAACGCAAATTTCGGGGGTTTTCTTTCGTAGAAAGCTTCCACCTAAGAAAAATGCCGTACTTAAATTTAAGCACAGCACTATATTCCAACAACCAATATATTATTTGTTTCGAGTTCTTTGGGGTATGGGGTCTTTCTCCGAAAGAAAGACCCCAAAACGCGCCCCCCAAAAAACACTAAACAATTCACAAACTGACCTCCTCCGTAATTTATCTGGCGATCGTCGCATATATTTATACAGAAATACGCATTGAAAGGAATTTTGTCAAATGGACCAAAGTAATCAGGTAAGCGAGGTAGGTTACCTCACCGTTCGCGTATCGACCGCCCGTGGCGCTATTCCGCTTGAGGACGCCGCCGTCAACATAAGAGGTGGCAACATTGAGGAGTCAGCCGTTATTTACGCGCTCACGACAAACTCCGACGGGCTTACTCCCGTCGTTTCTCTACCCACGCCGCCACGCGTCAACTCCGAGTCGCCGCAAGAAACTCAGCCCAATTACGCAGTTTACAACATTGACGTTTTCGCCGACGGCTACGCCCCCGCATTCTTCCACAACGTACCCGTATTCTCGGGTATTACGTCCGTCCAGCCTGCCATTTTACTTCCGAGCATTGAAAATTCCACGACGGATAATTCCATTCACGTGACCGAAACCAATTACGGAGGTGACGGACAATGAACGGTAACGCAAGAATTCCCGTTATTCCAGAGACCGTGACCGTTCATTTGGGCGCGCCCGACACCCCTGCCGAGAACGTTACTCTTCCCTTTGCGGACTATATCATAAACGTCGCTTCAAGCGAGATATTCCCTACGTGGCCCGAAAACGCCATTCGCGCCAACGTTTACGCTCAGGTCTCTTTCACGCTCAACAGAATTTATACGGAATTTTACCGCAACCGCGGCTATGATTTCGATATCACCAACTCCACCGCCTACGACCAATCCTTCATTGCGGGCAGAGATTATTTTGAAAACGTCAGCCGCATAGTAAACGAGATATTCACAGACTACGTCGTGCGCAACGGCTCCGTCGAGCCGCTGTTCGCCGCATACTGCGACGGCGTTGAGGTAACCTGTCAGGGACTTTCGCAATGGGGCACGGTCGAGCTTGCCAACAGAGGACTTACCCCCTTTGAGATACTGCAATATTACTACGGCGACGATATTTCTATAGTTAACGACGCACCCGTTATGAGCATAAGCGGCAGCGCTCCCGAGATACCTCTGCGGCTTGGAAGCGGCGGCGACGAGGTCAGAAGCATTCAGATACGTCTCAACCGCATTTCCGACAACTATCCCTCAATTCCCAAGATAGCTATTCCCGACGGTGTGTTCTCTTTTGACACCGAGGACGCAGTCCGCCGTTTTCAAGAGATATTTTCGCTGACGCCCGACGGCATAGTCGGTCCTGCCACATGGTACAGAATACAGCTTATATACAATGCGGTAAAGCGCCTCAACGAGCTTGATTCCGAGGGCATAAAGCTTTCCGAGGTAACTCAGCAGTACGAAAGAGAGCTTTCCGAGGGAGACACGGGAGTCGTAGTAAATAACGTTCAGTATCTTATCGCCTACCTCGCTCAGTTCTACGAAACTATTCCCTCCGTCGCAGTTGACGGAATATACGGAAGCGCGACCGCAGACGCGGTGAGAAGTCTGCAAAGGACATTCGGGCTTCCCGTCACGGGCGCGGTAGATTTTCCAACGTGGGACGTTATGTACAGAACGTATATCGGATTTCTTGAAACTATTCCCTTCAAATACGTCGAGGGCAACGTTCTTCCCTATCCTGGTGTTCCTCTGCGTCGCGGGGCGGAGTCGGACACCGTCAGACTTTTGCAGGAATATATAAACTTCATTGCAGGCTTCTTGCCCGAAATAACGCCCGTTTCCGTCACGGGATATTTTGGAGAGCAGACGGAAAACGCGGTTATCGCCTTGCAGGAGCTTCTCGGAATACAGGCAAGCGGTACGGTAGCCGCGGCAACGTGGGACGCCATCAGCAACCTTTACAGCGACCTCTATAACGGCTCACGTCTATCCGAGGGTCAGTTCCCCGGATATAACTTGGGGGAATAAGCATTTGAAATTATGATTTATCGGAGATGCGAGGGGGACGCGTTGTCGCTTTTCGAGAAAAGCTCCGCAAAAGCTTTCTTGCAGGGTGTTAGCCCGATAATTTCAACATAAATCCAGAATGGTCTAGTTGGGCTAACACCCTGCAAGGAAGTTTTTTGCCAAGCTTTTTTTCAAAAAAGCGGAAATCGCGTCCCCCGCATCCTCGCATACTAACTTCAATCAAAACTACAAGGAGGCATTTATGGACGCACCAAGGACCGTAGCCGCGCCGATAAACGAGCGGCAGGCGATAACAAATCTTCAACGGTATCTGCGCCGTCTTTCATTTGAATACGAGGGCGAGGTGGAAGACAGACTTCCCGTGGACGGCATTTTCGACAGCTCCACAGCCGACGCGCTCAAAAAATTCCAGAGCTTTGCGGGACTTGACCCCACGGGCGTTGCCGACAAGCAGACGTGGGACGCTCTTTTTAGTGAATATCGGCGCGTCACGGAGAACGAAAGGCAGCTCAGAGGGCTTTTCATATTCCCTCAATCGCCGTCCGATTACGCCGTCTCACTCGGAGACACGCTGACTCTCGTTCGTATAATCCAACTTTTACTGCTTGAGCTGAGAGCGACCTACGACGTTTTCGAGGACGTCGTCGAAAGCGGAACGTACGACGCAAAAACTCAAAAGGCAATCGAAGATTTCCAACGCATAAACGGGCTTTCCGCCACGGGTGACGTGGACGCGGCGACTTGGAACAGGCTCGTCAGAGAGTACGCCAATCTCGGAAAAAGAGACGAATGAAATTTTTTTGCTCTTAGGTTATAAAACTCTCCTCGGACGTCAAATAATCCTATGACAAAAACTCTTGCAAAGTAGGTTTCTTATGCAGAACAAATTCACTCAAAAAGCTCAAAACACGTTAAGGTGCGCCATGACCGAGGCGGGAAATCTCGGTCACGCCTATATCGGCTCGGAGCATCTTCTGCTTGCGCTCGCCGCCGAAAAGGACAGCATTGCCGCGCGTATTTTATTTGCGCGCGGTCTTGGCGTTGCGGTAATAAAGGCGGCAATCGTAGGAATTGACGGAGACGGCGAGAAATGCCGTCCCTCAGCTCAGGATATGACTCCGAGGGCAAAAAGAATTATAGAAAGCTCGGGAGAGATAGCAAAGAAAAAGGGCTGTACTTATATAGGCACGGAGCATCTGCTCTCCGCCCTGCTTTCCGAGGACGGCTGTACGGCAGTAAAGATAATCGAGTCCGCGGGGCTTCCCATTACTCTGCTAATCGGCGACCTAAACGCGCACCAAAGCTCCTTTTCCCCGTCCTCAAAGGAGCGCGCCGAGTCTGCAAGTGATACCGACAAATCCAAGTCAAAGAGCAGAACGCCCGTCGCCATAGCGCTTTATTCCAAGGACATGACGAAGATTGCCGCCGAGGGCAAGACTGACCCCACTATAGCAAGAGACAAGGAAACCGAGCGCATAATTCAGATACTTTCCCGCAGGACCAAAAACAATCCCTGTCTTATCGGAGAGCCCGGCGTCGGAAAGACCGCCGTCGTTGAGGGGCTTGCCAAGAGAATAGCCGACAGAGCCGTTCCCGCTTGCCTTCAAGGCAAGCGGATACTGTGTCTTGATATCCCCTCGATGATAGCGGGCGCAAAGTACAGAGGCGAGTTTGAGGAAAGAATGAAGAACGTCATGGCGGAGGCGGAAAAAGACCCCGACATTATCCTATTCATCGACGAGCTACACGTGATAATCGGTGCGGGCGCGGCTGAGGGCGCGGTTGACGCCGCAAATATATTAAAGCCCGCGCTTGCCCGAGGAGGAATACGGCTGATAGGCGCTACCACGGTAGCCGAATACCGAAAGCACATTGAACACGACTCCGCGCTTGAAAGGAGATTTCAGGCGGTACTCATAGAAGAGCCGTCGGTAAACAACGCCATAGAAATACTGAAGGGTCTGCGCCCAAGCTACGAGGCGCACCACAAATTGAAAATAAGCGACTCCGCGATAGAGGCAGCTGTAAGGCTATCCGCAAGATACGTAAACGACCGCTTTCTTCCCGACAAGGCGATAGACATGATAGACGAGGCGGCGGCAAAAATGACCATAGCCGCAAGCGCAAGATTTCCAAGCGTCAGCTCACTTGAAAGGCAGCTATCGGACGTAAAGCGTCAGAAGGACGATTGTATGCTATCGCAGGACTTTTCCTCTGCCGCCGAGCTTCGAGACAGAGAAATTGCGCTTAAGGCTGAGCTTGACGGCGTCAAAAGAGAAATGCGTAAAAAGAAAAATCAGGAGTTTTTCACGCTCGGCGAGGAGCAGATTGCGGAGATGATAACGGAGCAAACGGGTATTCCCGTCAACAGACTTTTAGGCGGTGAGACGCAGGCGCTCGTCAATCTTGAGGAGCGTATTGAAAAAAGAATAATAGGTCAAAGCGCGGCTACCGAGGCGGTATGCTCAGCAATAAGACGGGGGCGCGTTGGAATCAGAGACCCTTTCAGACCAACGGGGTCGTTTATTTTTCTTGGCAAAACGGGAGTCGGAAAGACCGAGCTTGCAAGAGCCATTGCCGAGGAGCTTCTCGGAAGTAAAAAGGCGCTTATACGCTTTGATATGTCGGAATATATGGAAAAGCACAGCGTTTCCAAGCTCATAGGCTCGCCCCCTGGATACGTCGGCTACGGAGAGGGCGGACTGCTCACGGAAAAGGTTCGCCGACGACCGTATTCCGTGCTTTTGTTCGACGAAATAGAAAAGGCGCACCCCGACGTGTTCAATCTGCTTTTACAGGTCCTTGAGGACGGCAAGCTCTGCGATTCTCAGGGGCGGGAGGTCAATTTCTGCAATACTGTGATAATAATGACCTCAAACGTGGGAGCGTCTGCGGAAAAGCGCGTCAGCGGCTTTGCAAGCGATACGGATGCGCGAAAAAGCCGAAAGGACGCAATGCTCGCGGAGCTCAGACGGGAGTTTAAGCCCGAATTTCTCAATAGAGTTGACGAGATAATCGTTTTCGACGACCTTGACGCCGATGCATTGGAAAAAATAGCCTCAATGATGCTTAAACGCCTCTCCGAGCGCGCAAAGGAGCTTGGGCTCGACATCTCGTTTGAGCCGTCGGTCGCCAAGGCTATAGCAAGAGAGAGCCAAAAGGAAGGCTGCGGCGCAAGAAATATCCGACGCACTATTACCCAACGCGTCGAGAATAAAATATCACTGCTTATGCTGGAAGGCGCTATCTCCCCCTCCGCGCCGTATGTGTTTACGGAGAACGATATCGCTTGAAGATAGTTTATGTTAGTTTTGTTTTTTTGTCAGAAACTTTCTTTCGAGAAAGTTTCCGACACCTTCAAAGAACTTGTGAAAATAAATGTTAAGGTTGTTGAAATATAGTGCTGTGCTTAATTGGGAGTACGCATTTTTCTAAGGTGGAAACCACGTCAAACGCTGCTGCACGTTTGACGGGTTTCTTTTTTATCTAAAGGTACGGTTCGGATAGCTGTAGGGGCGACCATCGGTCGTCCGCGTACGTTCGGCAGAACGTACGGCAAAACTCAATGAAAAACATTCATTTTTAGCGGATGACGATGGTCACTCCTACTGAGAGGTCTACCAATATGCTACCAATCTCTAAAAAGTGACATTTTCTCAGAGAGCACGCCGTGGTGTAGATATTGCGAATTTACTCAATTTACTTCACATAAAAACCGCAAAAAACTCTTGAAATATGCGGAAATAATGTTGACAATTCGGAGAATATGTGATAAAATATACTATTATAGGATTTTGACTTAATAAAGGAAGGAAATATCATGAACAATTCAGAAAAAACAATGGACAAAATCGTGGCTCTGTGTAAGAACAGAGGATTTATCTTCCCCGGCTCAGAGATTTACGGCGGTCTCGCTAACTCATGGGACTACGGTCCTCTCGGCGTTGAGTTCAAAAACAACGTCAAGAAGGCTTGGTGGAAAAAATTTGTTCAGGAATGTAAATACAACGTAGGTCTTGACAGCGCTATCATCATGAACCCTGAGACTTGGGTAGCTTCGGGTCACGTCGGTGGCTTCTCCGATCCCCTCATGGACTGCAAGAGCTGTAAGACCCGTCACCGCGCTGACAAGCTCATCGAGGAATACGCGTTCGCAAACGGTCTTGACGACAATCCTGCGGGCTGGACCTTCGCTCAGATGGCTGACTACATCAAGGAGAAAGGAATCGTTTGCCCTGACTGCGGCGGCGCTGACTTCACCGAGATAAAGAAATTCAATCTCATGTTCAAGACCTATCAGGGCGTTACCGAGGACTCCTCCACGGAGCTTTATCTCCGTCCCGAGACCGCTCAGGGTATCTTCGTAAACTTCGCAAGCATTCAGCGCTCCGCAAGAAAGAAGCTCCCCTTCGGCGTCTGCCAGATTGGTAAGTCCTTCCGTAACGAAATTACCCCAGGTAACTTCACCTTCCGTACACGTGAGTTCGAGCAGATGGAGCTTGAGTTCTTCTGCAAGCCCGGTACTGACCTTGAATGGTTCGCTTTCTGGAAGGAATACTGCCGCAAGTGGCTCGTTGACCTCGGAATGAGAGAGGAAAATCTCAAGCTCCGTGACCACAGCCCCGAGGAGCTTTGCTTCTACTCCAAGGCAACCACCGACTTCGAGTTCCTCTTCCCGTTCGGCTGGGGCGAGCTTTGGGGCGTTGCCGACAGAACCGACTACGACCTTACTCAGCACGCAAATCACAGCGGCAAGGACATGATGTACTTTGACCCCGAGACTAACGAGAAATACACGCCTTACGTCGTTGAGCCTTCTTTGGGCGCTGACCGTGTCGCTCTCGCATTCCTCGTTGACGCGTACGACGAAGAGGTTATTGACGCAGAAAAGAACGACGTCAGAACCGTTCTCCGTCTCCATCCGTTCCTCGCTCCCTTCAAGGCTGCCGTTCTTCCCCTTTCCAAGAAGCTCTCCGAGGGCGCTGAAAAGGTATTCGACGACCTCTCCAAGTACTTCGTCGTTGACTACGACGAGGCTGGCTCTATCGGTAAGAGATATCGCCGTCAGGACGAGATCGGTACTCCTCTTTGCATTACCTACGACTTCGACTCCGAGACCGACGGTTGCGTAACCGTTCGTGACAGAGACACCATGGAGCAGGTAAGAATCCCCGTAAGCGAGCTTAAGGCTTACATTGAAGAAAAAATCGCATTCTGATTTTAAGGAGAAATACGCATGGCAACAAAGAAAAACGCCACCCGTGTTATAATCAGCATAATCTTTATTGCCTACGGTTTAAGCTCCGTATTCACCGCGTTTGACGCTCTGCTTGACCTCAATATCGGTGGAATACTCAGCTGCACCTTGGGACTTCTCATGTTCATCACGGGTATTTTCGGACTTATAAAGACACAGATAAAGGTCTGCCGTGTTCTCGGCGTCATTATCTGTATTCTCTCAGCTCTTGAATTTGCTCTCGCTCTCGTGGGCGGCGCATTCGTAGTACAGTCGCTTGTAACGGCGCTTCTCGCTTGGCTGTACTTTGACTGTACGTAATATCAAAAAATAACATACCCCCGATTTGCCCAAGGCAAAATCGGGGGTACTTCACGGACATATTTAAATTCGACATAAAATTGAGGACTACTTGATAATGAAAACATTTCAACCCAAGCTTTTTTCGGCATTTAAGGGCTACAGCCGCTCAAAGCTTATAAACGATATCGTCGCAGGTATTATCGTTGCGATAATTGCCCTCCCCCTGTCCATCGCTCTTGCTCTCGCCTCGGGCGCTACTCCCGCTCAGGGACTTTACACGGCAGCAGTTGCGGGACTTGTCATTGCATTCCTCGGCGGAAGTAACGTCAACATCTCAGGACCTACCGCCGCATTCGCCACGATAGTGGCGGGCGTTATAGCCGCAAACGGCTTTGAGGGGCTTGTCATAGCAACGGTCATGGCGGGTATCATACTTATAATTCTCGGTATCTGCCGCGCGGGCTCGCTGATAAAATTCATGCCCGCTACCATAACCGTTGGCTTTACCTCTGGCGTTGCGGTAACCATACTTATAGGTCAGATAAAGGACTTTCTCGGACTTGATTTCGGCGGTGCGTCTCCCGTTGAGGCAGGTGAAAAGGCTGTTGAGATAGTAAAAAATATCGGAACTCTCAACCTCTCCGCCCTTGCCGTCGGCACTATAGGTCTTGCAATAATAATCACTTGGAATATTCTCGGCTTGCGTCTAAAGGGCAAGGCGGCGTTGGTATTTACCAAAATCCCCTCGTCGGTCGTAGCCATAATCGTAGGCGTGCTTATAGTTCAGTTCACTCCCTTAAAGGCGGCGACCATCGGCTCGCTTTATCCCGACCTCAGCGCAGGTCTGCCCAAGTTTTCACTCCCCTCCTTTGACTTGGATACGGTGATAGCCGTTATCCCAAGCGCCTTTTCAATAGCAATTCTTGCGGCTATCGAGTCGCTTCTATCCTGCGTCGTCTCAGACGGAATGATTGGCGACAAGCACAATTCAAATACGGAGCTTATAGCGCAAGGCGCGGGTAACATCTGCTCGGGACTTTTCGGCGGCATTCCCGCAACGGGCGCAATTGCGAGAACGGCGGCAAACGTCAAGAACGGCGGACGCACGCCCGTAGCTGGTATCGTCCACGCGCTGATAATTCTTCTCTTCCTTGCGGTCCTCATGCCCGTGGCAAAGCTCATTCCCATGCCTATAATCGCCGCTATTCTCTTTATGGTGGCGTACAATATGAGCGAGTGGAGAAAATTCGTCGGCGTCTGCAAAATGGGTAAGGTCGGCGACATTATCGTTCTCGCAGTGACCTTTGTCCTCACCGTCGTGCTCAACCTCGTCTACGCTATCATCGCGGGAATTATCCTCTCGGTTATATTCTACTTTATTAACAAGGCGAAAGTTAGTTTATAAATAGGTTTTTGTCAGAAACTTTCTTTCGAGAAAGTTTCCGACACCTTCAAAGAACTTGTGAAAAATAAATATTATGGTTGGTGGAATTTAGTACTGTGCTTAATTTGAAGTACGGTATTTTCTAAGGTAGAAACCGCGTCAAACGCTGCTGCGCGTTTGACGGGTTTCTTTTTTATTGAAAGATGCGGTAGGAAAACTCTCAAAACTGTAGGGGGGATGTTATTTCATACGCGCTCACTCTTGTCATTGCGAGGGAGCTTGCGACCGCGGTAATCTTTTAAAAGTAACATTTGCGCAGAGAGCACGCCGACTCCGTCGGCTACCCTCATCAGTCAGCTACGCTGCCAGCTTCCCCCAAGGGAAGCCTTGTCTGTAATCGTTTCTTTATATACACCAATTTTATTTGTTCTTAACCTATGGATTTGCAAAAATAATATTCAGAATAGCAAAAGATCGGCTTATATAAAGGCTTCCCTTGGGGGAAGCTGGCAAATGGGGAGCTGCCCGTGCGACCCATTTGACTGATGAGGGTAGCCGACGAAGTCGGCGTGCGCCTTGGTCACAAATCTTACTTTCTCCCCGACAAATTATAATTTAGTTCGCTATCATTGTGTCATCCTGAGCGTACGAATTTATTGGGAGCGCTGAATTTTAATTCGACAATGTTTGCGCAAGCAAACTTGGGACGGAGCGTAGCGGAGTGTAGGATCTTTGCCGCTTGCGGCAACAACCGACTTAGGTGGGAATTTTCTGTGATTCAATAATTCTCCCAATAACTATGTCGTTAGTTGCTCCTTCGTCGCAAAGATTCTTCGCATCGTTAATTCAATTCACCCCCTAAAGTCTCATCTGCTCAGAATGACACATAGAGAGTACGAACAGAGTGATAAAAATGTACTTATGTGCGTTTTAAAGTGACACTATCGCAAAGAGCACGCCGACCGCATAAAATCACAAGTAAAACAAAAAAACAGCCGACTCAAAACGTGAGTGAGCTGTTTTTTTGTAACTCTGCCTATAAGCCGGGTTCTGTCGAGTACGGTCATCAATCTGCGCTCACCGTTGCCGATGAGCTTCGGGTCTCCCCGTGCCACCTGCGGATATACGTCGGGCAAACAAATCCGCGTGCGGTGTTGCTTCGGATAGGGTTTACAGCAAGTCTATGTTACCATAGAAGTGGGTGAGCTCTTACCTCGCCTTTCCATCCTTACCCGCAAGATACGGGCGGTTTATTTCTGTTGCACTTTCCCTGAAGTCACCTTCGGCTGACGTTATCAGTTATCCTGCCCTGCGAAGCCCGGACTTTCCTCACGGTAATACCTTTCGGCGCAATACCGCGCGACCGTCCAACAAAGTTACCGATAGATTATAACACAAAATCCCCGTTTTGTCAAGAGAAAAGCTATTTTATTCTCTCGCAAAAGCTCCTGCAATACTCTCCAAGACTATCAAAATCCATAGCCAAGACGTATATCTTTTCAATATCTCCGTGTATCTTCCCCGCCTTTGCAAGTGAGTCGAGCGCCAAGGAAAGTAACGCGTCGTATGCCTGCTTTGCCGCTCTGTACGCATATCGTACGTTGGATAAAGCTTGAACATCAATAAATCTCTTCATGTTTATTTGCGATATATGTCCATTTGATATATTCTTAGGGTTATATATTGCAAAATAATCTCCCGTATCACAAAAATATATTTCCTTAGGCTTCCGAGTATCAACGGTATCCCATGAAACAAGAACATCTACGCCGTTCCGTCTGGCAAGCTCATAAAGCTCTTGCATATAGACGTATGCCGTTCCGTAATAGTCGTCTATGCAATATTTGTTGCTTGCTTTTCTACCGAGAGTATCAAAATGCATACTGCCAAGCGTACCAAAGGCATCAATCTGCCTTGTATAAGTGCGTCCGTTGCTATTTTTCTTTAAATTCAGCTTTGCAAGCTGCCGCTCTGCCGCCGACTTTAGCTTTTGCTTATTAATACACGTAGATATCACTCCGTCAAGCGTGTCCCCGAGCTCACCTGCGGCTCTGAGATATCCGTACGCATCGGCATACGCTCGCCGCTTTTTCTCTCCAAGTATTCTCAGCTCATTCGCCGCTCTGCCAAGCGCCTCGGCGTCCCAGAAAGCGCCGAGATTTATTATCTCGTCGCACGCCCCCGGAAGAACGGTATCGTAGCTATGAGGCGCTGTGCCGTCAAAAATCGCAATGCGCCCGTCGATTACGATACCGTCCAAGGAATTAGTATCGGAAGAGCAATAATAATATTCCACGTCCATTCCCTTGCCCTCGGCGAAGAGCGCCACTCTTTTCATAAAGCTGCTTTTTCCCGTTCCGGGTCCGCCCTTTATTACGTATCTTAGCTCTATCGCCGCATCGAAAAATACTTCCTCGAAAAAGCTGACGAACCCCCGTCTGCTGTTTGCCGCCGCGAAGTAGCGTTTTGTGTCCTCGTTCATGGTCGTTGCCTCCTATTCTGCGTTTAAGCTGCGTAAGCTTTGCACTACAGCATATGCTCCCGAAGGCAAATTTGACATTGCGTTCAGCTTATCTCTGGATTATCTTTATGTTCACAGGCTCAATTCCCGCCTGCTCGTAAACTATCTCGTTGATCTGAGATATCTGAGCGGGAATAAGCTCCTCGCTCTTTACCACGATGCTTGCCGAGCCGTCGCTGATAACAGCCACGCATTCCTCAAAGCCCTTGGCAACGATCAGCGTTTCGATATTAGCCTCAGCCTCCATAATGTCTGCGAGCTTATTTATCTGCAACAGAGCCTCGTTCTTTGCCGCCTCGGTGGAAGATTCGTTATCTACAACTGCCTGAAGCACCTCAATTGCCTCGTCTCTCGTACGCTGACGGCTGACCTGAATACCTGAGAAATAAGAATCCACCGCGTCCTCTGCCTCTGTATCCGCAGGCGTCGTCTGTGTTGTACCAACGTCCATGCCCGCGCTCTGATCGTAGTCAAAGCCGTCGTCCTTATTGCTTGAGAAAATAATGAGATTTACGCCCACGGCAACCACCGTAAGCGCCACCGCACCAATAATGATGAAGTTCCTTTTTCCGACTTTACGGCAAAATCCCGTAAACTTTTCTTTAAAATTGTCAAATTTCATAACATACTCCTCCGAAATTTTATTCTACGGTAAATATATATTTAACCTCGTCTGCTTTTATGCGTCCGAGTTACCTACTGTAACGAAAATTTTATTCGTTCCTATATCTAAAGCCGCGGATACGAGCGAAACTATCTGCTGCCGCGTCTGTGCGCTGTCCGCTCCCTCGCAGACTATTCCGACGCCTGCGATCTCGGGGTTCTCATAGGCGGTGATGACTGCCTTTTTGTCCGACCCGCTTCCCGACATTACTATTTCGTTTTTATAGCCCGACGCACTCGATTGAGAATCCACGGCGTACACGGTTCTGTAGCCGCCCTTGAGGCTGACGAAAACTCTTACGTTTCCTACCCCCTTGACGCTTGAGCATATTTCCGCGACGCGCTCCTCAAGCATATCGGCGTAAGCGTCTGCGTCCTCGTAAACGGACGTGCTTTGCGTCAAAGAATCGTCGCCCTCCTTGTCACTCGCTATGCCTCCCCCAAATAGCAGAAGCAGTATGCCAAGTCCACCGCCAAGAAAGACGAATATAAATTTTTGCCATTTGTTTTTAGGATTTTCTTGATTTTTCAATACTTTGTTCTCCTTGAAATTTTGGTCTTATTTATGAGAGATGCGATTTTTAATTTTTCAAAAATACTTGGCAATAGCTTTCTTGCATAGCAATGGTTCAACAAATCCGTTTTTTATTAATATGATTATTCATCAATACTATCATATATTATTTGACACTCGCAATTCAGCCTTTGCGCTATATAATTTTCTATTTCCTGCGGCGATATTGCAATTGCTTTGGCGCTCAGTATCACCTTGACGAGCCTCGTTTTTATTTCACCGTCAATAATTTCTGTGATAAGTCTTACGCCTATACTTCCGCTATCCGCGCCGAATTTATTTTCCAGCTCACGCGCAAGCGTTTCTTGCGCCATTTTTATATTTTCGTCTATAATATAAGAATTGTAAATTTCCTCATAGTCGTAGCTCTCATAATCAAATTCTTCAAACAGCCCGTCCACTCCGTTATAGTCCGATATTTGCTTGATTATGGGAAGAACGATAGCGGCGACAACGCAAAGTGAGCAAAGTATTTCTATGTATTTTTTCGTCGCACTCTCGGGAGTTACAGCTCTGACTATCGCAGACAGCAGGCATACTCCGAAAAGCGTCGCAAGATATTCCTTCATTTTTATCTTCCTCCGTCTCACTCTATCGCAACCGCGCATTTAACGAATAGCGCAAGGGCGACCGCAAAGGCTATGGAGCATATGGATACCGCACCGAGAAGAAAGCCGTACACGTTCCCCATTTCGCTCAGCAGCTGCCCTTCCCTCTTGCATCCGAGCGTATGCGCAAGCGCTCCCGTGACGAGCAGAACGAGACGGTTAAGCAAAAGCGATATAAGCGTCGGCAGGGTTAGAGCCGCCAGAAGAACTATTCCGCCTATTCCCACAACGCTCTTTATGTACCCGACGCTCCCCGCAAGCGTTCGCAAGCTATCTCCAACCGCGCCGCCTACACCCGGGATCACCGTTGACGCCAGCAGCTTGCCTCCTCTTGCCGCCACAGTATCTGCCGCTCCCGCTATTGCCGTCTGACTTCCAAGCGAAAAAACGAACACGACCATAACTGCGCCGATTATGAAATTATATATCTTTTTGACAGCCCCAACGAATCCGTCCAAAACGCCGCCATCACCAAGAGAGGAGCATATCGCCGCCGTTTCCATGGTATAGCACACAGGTAAAACGCTTGCGGCACAAAGCTTTTGCGTAATTGCAAGCATTGCGTAAAGCGTTGCAGTTCCAACGGTTGCGCTTCCGATATTCCCGCCCATTGCAAGCACAGTACCCGTAATAGGTATCATTGCGCCTATAAGGCTATTGAGTCTGTCAAAGAAATCCGCTACCACCTCAACGTAGCCGAGCTGCGCTCCTATCATAGCCGCAATTATCGCCGCTGAGCTTAAAAATCCAAAGCCTTCGCTGACTGCCGCCGTCCCCATAGAGCCGCATATCATTCTGCTAACCGAGGAAATTATTATAAGACCCGACAGCAAAAGAAAAAGACGAACGGCTTCCGACAAGGCATTTGCGCCAATGCCGAATATTTCCTCCATCGCGGCTTTTGGTGTCAGCGAATTCAAAAGCGCGTCCTCTATACTGTTAAGCTCACCCGCGGCAAGCTCCTCGGCTATCTGCGAGTCCGTATGCTCTGCCACATCCTCAGCAGCCTTGGCAAAGTCCGACGCCACGTCAGCTCCGTCAGCCATCACCGACGCCGAGAATATCCATACGCACAAAGCCACGGCGGCAATAAGGATAAGAGTTCGTCTCAATGCTTTTCACTTCCTTACCTCATATTTTTTCAAGCAGCTCGTTGGCGTATTGCAAAAGGTCGGCGACTATCGGCATGGAGAGCAATATCATAGTGAGCTTGCCCGCGCTTTCCACCGCCGACGCCACCGTACTTTGTCCGCAATCGCGGCAGACGTCCGAGCATACTCTGCAAAGCGTTGCTATACCGACGCCCTTCATCATAAGCGACGCGTATTCAGAAAATTCTCCCCTGAAGGACAGCTCTCCTACCGCCCTCACCACCTCGCCGAGTATTCCCACGACGCCGCCGAGTGCCAAAGCAAGTCCCGCAAGCTTCACGGCGACGTTCAAGCCGCCCGCCATATTTCCGATTATCGCCCCGACCGCCGCGCACAGCACGGCGAGCGCGCATATCTCCCAAATATCCATTTTCGTCCGTATTATTGCAAGCGCATCAGAAGCCAAAGACCGACTGAACGCTTTCAAAAAGTCCACCTATTTCCTCAACGAGCATGAGCATAACGACTACGATGCCCGCAAGCGTCACGAGCATAGCCTGCTCGTCTCTGCCTGATTTGTTGAGTATTGCAACGGCTACGGAAACAAGCACCCCTACCCCCGCAATTCTCAATATAAGGCTCACATCCATTTTCAAAAACCTCTTACCAAGGCGTAAAGCGTTTCATATAAGCAGAATGACTATCGCCAAAGCGCCCGAAACGCAAAGCGCCGAATTCATTTTCTTTCTCATCGGAAGCTCCGAGGCGAGTGAGCGGCGGCGCTCATCAAGCCGCGATATATAGTTATCGCACAGCGCAAGCTGCTCGTCTCTATAGCCCTTCCCAATGCCGTCGGCAAGGCTTCGCAGTATTTTTTCCGTTGCCGAGTCGTTTATCTTACACTTATCAAGAAGCCCCAAAAAGCTATCAGCCGCTCCTTTTTCCGCATAGCCACAGCCCGCAAGTATTTCCTTCGGGCAACGGGCAAGCGCCCTCGGAATAGGCATGGAATAGCATTCTATCTCAGAACGAATATATCTGAGCAGAGAAATAAAGGCTTCCGTCTGGGAAAGTCCCTGCTTTGCGTTTGCGTTCAGCATATATGCGCCCGCAAGTCCGCTGAGCGCTATCATTACCGCTCCCAATATGCGCAAGCCGCTCATACGCTCCTCTCCGTGACCGTGTAAATATAATCTCTTGCGTTGCCTCTGCGTTCTATACCGACGTAAGCGCCAAAAACGCCCGCCTCGTCGAGCATGGCAATCCCCGTTCTCCGCATTATACCCTCAAAGCTATCTCCGTGAGCCGTCGCAAGCAACGGAACACCGCAGTTCTGCGCGGCAATAATTGCGCGAGCCTCCTCGGGCGTTCCTATCTCGTCGCAAACTATGAGCTGAGCGTTCATGCTCCTTGCGGCTATCTCGATGCCGAGTGGACGCGGATATCCGTAAAGGACGTCAACGCACAGCGACGGCTCGTCAAGAGAAAAGCCAAGCTCTCCGCGCGAATCTATCACCGCAACACGCCAAGGCTCGCTCCCCGACGTCATAGCGGCAATAACTGCTCTGAGCAAAGTCGTTTTGCCGTGGGCAGGCGGAGAATACACGAGAACTCCTCTTGGGAACGTCTTTTTCAAAAGCTCGCATACGGGCGCGCCAACACGACGTACCCTCCTTGGCAGTCGAAAGCTCAGAGCCGATACGTCATACACACCGATAACGCTTTCGCCAACCACCGAGGCTCTGCCGACTATTCCGACACGAATTCCTCCGTCAAGAGTGATGTAGCCTTGCTTTATAGTGTCCGCATGGGCGTATAGCGAATGCTCGCATATGCTGTCAAACACGTATTCCATCTGTGACTTGCTGAGTATGCAGTTAAGTACGATATTCTTACCGCCTGAGGTGACCGTCGCCATTCGCTCGCTTCGCAGCCTTACCTCGTCTATGGGTATTCCTCTTGCGGCAAGCTCCTTGAGCGCTGAATATAGCTCGCAAGGTAACAGCTCGAAAAATATTTTCGGTAGCTCCTCAATGCTCCTCTGCCGTGTGTTTATTACCGTAGCCACAAGCTCCCTCCCTTCGCTCAAACAAGCCTTCTGTCAAAAGCATATGTTTGTCCGCCTGAGTTTATGACACACGAACAAAAAATTATGATTTGTCAGGAGATACGAGGTACGCAGAGGACGTGGGGACGCGGGGGATGCGGGGGACGCGTTGTCGCTTTTCGAGAAAAGCTCCGCAAAAGCTTTCTTGCCGGGTTGTAGCCCGACCAAGCTATTCTTGAAATTATATATGTTTAATCGGGCTACAACCCAGCAAGGAAGTTTTTTGCCAAGCTTTTTTTCAAAAAAG